>NZ_KV821825.1:0-83810 GCF_001815745.1 Corynebacterium sp. HMSC064E07
TATCCATGATGCAATGACCGCCTGACCCTACCGCCTGAAAAATGGCATGAAAGTGTCATAAACTCACACAGTTTCACATCTGCAGCCCATAATTCTTGGAGTTGTCAGTTCTTGCGGCTAAGTAGCAAAAATGTGCCCGCCAGCGATACGCCAGGCGGACACACTTTTGCTGCCTTCCCCACCCTGCCCCCCTTGCTCAGGAACTTCCTGATCTTACGGTTTGTCTACTCCTTGCGCTTCTTGTTCTGGTAGACGATTGCGCCGGCAATGCCGATAAACACGGCGACCACTGCTACAACGGTGCCAATGACCAACGGGCTCATGCCCTCATCTTCCATGTCCGACGAGGATGCGGATGCCTGAGAATCCGTATCCGAGGAGTCAGATTCATTCGACGCATCTTCTGACGAGTCCTTTGACGATTCCTGTTCCGGCTCTCCCTTGGCCAGAATCGGCTTATCGGATGGAGTCGGGCCGTTCTTGTCAGTCGGTCGCCAGTCAGGCCCCTTAGTTGGCTTGTTGTCCAGGAGGAATGCGAGCTGGAACGGCTGATCGATGCCACTGACCTCTTCATCCGGGCGATAGTTAGCCATTCGGACAGTCGCGTAGTAGTAGCCGGCGTTGGCTACAGGTCGTCCTCCAACATTAGATTCTCGGTTGTTGTATTCGACCGGACGATCTGTTGACAAGTTCAGGTCCTCGGAATCCTGATAAAAGTGCATTGTTCCATCCGCCACGGAAACCTCGAACGGATTCAGCAGGGCAACTCCCATGGAATCGGCATTATCGCGCTCCGAATTTCCAGTGCGGGCAGCAATCACTGGTCGCTGACCCCACTCGACAGGGATCTTGTAGAACTTCTGTTCACCGGGCACGATTGTGTCAGAGATGTTATCCCCAGATTTAACTTCCGGCGCTTGGGCTGCGTTATTGCCACCGTTTACGGGCTTGGCCTCTCCAAAAGTGGCCTTTTTGTAGGCTTTGTCGCCGGTCGAAGAAGACCGCCCCTCATTTAGTTTGTCAGCATCCTGCTTCTTCAGGACTGGCTCAAACTGGACGCTAACCTCGACCTTCACCGGTTCATCACGATAGTCCGCTACTGAATCACCGTCATAGACCCACACGTTATTTGCGACGAGCCACTTGGTTTGATCGCAACTGGATTCGATGCGGTCACTATCCCATGCAAGAATGCTTGCATCAGCCGAAGTTGGAGTCCACGAATCGGCACTAGCTTCGGCGCCAGTCAGCGACCCCATACGACCGTCGTCCTGGCATTTTCCGCCAGTTTCATTGATGATTTCGTCAACTTCAGTTCGGACATCCTGCTGGCCTTTACCCTCAGCATCGATATTCGCTAACACCTTTGAGGTAACAATCGCGTTGTGTCCCTTCGGCACTGCGATTCGGTAGTAGAGCGGGGTGCGATCGTGCTGGGCAACCTCTGGCACCAGCGTCGTCTGGTACTTGCCCTCGCCGAGCCATTTCGCGCCTTCCTTAGTCTCGGAGAACTCGAAAGGAGTACCCGTGGTTTCGTAGCCCTGCACTGACCGCTGAGTCAAGAACTTCATGTGGTCTGCAAGCTGGGTAGCATCGTCCGCAGTCATGCTCTGTCCACCGGATACCTGCGCAACACACTCCAGCTCAGCGCGAGCTTCTTCATCGACCTTGAAGCCCACTGTGTGAATCGTCAGGCCAACACCCTGCCCTGCCAGTTCCTTCGCAACCTCACACACCGGTGGCGGCGCGCAGGTGTCGATACCGTCAGAGACCAAAATAATTGACCGCTCACCGTCTGGGCCAAGCTCATCAGCCGCCTTACGCAGTGCATTGCCGATCGGCGTATAGCCCTGAGCTTCCAACCCGGCAATCCTGCTCTTCAGGCCTTCTTTGTCGACCTTTTGGACAGGCGACAGCACCTCGATGTCCTGGCAACCACGTTCGCGGTTGGATTCATCACTGGATTCGCGCTGGCCATAAACCAGCATGCCAAGCAGCGCATCATCCGGGAGGGAGTCAATCAGCTCCGTGGATGCGCGCTTTGCCGCATCGAGGCGGGTGCCTCCGGCGTCGTCGGCAAGCATCGAACCAGACAGATCCATGATTAGCTCTGCTTTTGCTTCGCCCGTACCCCCTTCGCCCGTAGGAGCGGGCTGTTCCACCCCGGACGGCGAAGGCGAATCTTGGGCTGCCGCCACCGGAGCCGGAATCGCACTAAACCCAATCGTCCACGCAGCCAACAACAGAGTGACAACGATGGTTACCCTTAGGCGCTTTGAACTACTTGACGAAAAACTATCTTTAAAAAAGTCTTGAACTACCACCATCACAGCGCCTCAAACTGTTTTCCCAACTACAAAAATCAATCGTGTTGGTAGTTTTTCACAGTGACCCCGGTCACGCTAGAGGTGTTTTTAACGGCTAAACAAATGCCGCCTGAACAATTCATGAACCATGAGAAAATCGCACAGCCGTTGGGGAGCCAGCAAAGCAAAAACGCAGCCCCTGAACAGCGAATACTGAACAGGGGCTGCGAAAGTACTAATTCTAGTAACCACTATTAAATTTTTCTTAGCCGACCTACGCCGAAACTAAGCCTCAACGAGCTTGTAAATCCAACCGTGGGTATCCTCAACCTCGCCGTGCTGGATACCGGTCAGCCGCTCGCGCAGCTTCATAGTCCACTCACCGGTCTCGCCGCCGTTGATCTCGAACTCGCCCTCAGCGGACTTCACAAAACCGACCGGGGTGATGACTGCAGCAGTACCGCAGGCGAATGCCTCGCTCATAACACCGGAGGTGGCATCATTCTTCCATTCCTCGGTGGAAATGCGACGCTCCTCGACATTCATGCCCAGATCCTGAGCAGCCTGCAGCAGCGATGCCCGAGTAATGCCCGGCAGCAGCGAACCAGACAGCTCTGGAGTCACCAGCCGAACACCAGCGTCAGCATTCTCATCCGGGTAGATAAACGCCAGGTTCATGCCGCCCATCTCCTCGATGTACTTGCGCTCGACAGCGTCCAGCCACACAACCTGGTCGCAGCCCTTTTCCTCTGCCTGCTGCTGAGCCGCCAGCGAAGCTGCATAGTTACCTGCGAACTTCGCAGCACCGGTGCCGCCCGGCGCGGCACGCACGTACTCGTGGGAGATCCACACGGTCACCGGGTTAATGCCACCGGAGAAGTACGCGCCGGCAGGTGAAGCGATGAGCAGGAAGGTGTAAGAGTTCGACGGGTGCACGCCCAGGGTGCTCTCGGTGGAGAACATGATTGGACGCAGGTACAGGGATTCTTCGCCACCAGCTGGCGGCACCCATGCTGCATCGGCTTCAACCAGCAGGCGGATTGCCTCGAGGAAGGTCTCCTCCGGCAGCTGCGGCATTGCAATGCGGTCAGCGGAGCGCTGGAAGCGACGGGCGTTCTGCTCCGGGCGGAAAGTAACAATGGAACCATCCGGCATGCGATACGCCTTCAGGCCCTCAAAAATCGACTGCCCGTAATGCAGGACCGAAGAAGACGGCTGCATTTCAATCGAACCGTATGCCTGCAGCTTGGCGTCATGCCAGCCCTTGTCTGCAGTCCAGTCAATTCGGACCATGTGGTCGGTGAAGTGCTTACCAAAACCAGGGTTGCCCAGAATCTCCTCACGCTCGGCATCAGAGAGTGGATTCGGGTTACGTTCGATTGCAAATTCCAAAGCAGACATGTCTTTCATCCTAAACCGTCGAGGATCGAGTCGTATCAATACTCGCCCCCGAAAGACCGTGTTAGTCAGGGCAATGTCAGCGTCGCGGGCACTAGGCGCGGGTACATTCCAATAGTCGTGGCGCTGGCTCGTCAGTCCGCTGTCCAGGGGTGAAGGACACGAACCGGCAAATAGGGATACGGTGGTGTACCACATAGTACGACTACAAGGAGATGCAACTACATGTCAGTCCCCGCTAACAATGATTCGGCACAGCTCGGCGCTTCTCGTAACGCCGCAGTTTTGTCCAACTACCTGCCGGCTATCGGCACTCGCGTGGTCATCGCTGCCGACAAGTCTCTGCCCGCGGACGCCGACGCGGTTCTCGTCGCGCTTATCGACGGCGAGGATGGTCTCGAGCTGGTCGCACCCGAGGCCATCGGTTCGGTTGCAGAGCAGCTGCTCGCCTCCTTTGAGGCAGTCTCCGCCAGCGCTAAGGCCGAGTCCGTGACCACCATCCCGGCTCCTGCTGGCCTGGATGTCGACAGTGTCACGGGCGTTGGCGTGGGTTCTGAGGACCTGGATGCGGAAGACATCCGCCGTGCCTGCGGCGCCGCTGCCCGCCGTATGACCAAGGCCAAGGTGGTCTTTAACACTCTCGGCGCCATCGATCCGCAGGCTGCAGCCGAGGGCTTTGCGCTGGGCGCTTACGCTTACTCCGGTCAGAAGAGCACCGAAGAAAGCAACGAGGCCACCCAGAAGGTGGTTGTGTTGGGCGCTGATGACGACGTCGTAAAGCGCGCTTCGGCAATTGTAGATGCCGTTGCCACCGCGCGTGACTTCGTCAATACAGCATCGTCGCACCTCTACCCCGAGACGTTTGCTGACGCTGCTGCAGCGCTGGGCCGTGACGCGGGGCTCGAGGTCGAGGTGCTTGACGACGACGCTCTGCGCGCCGGCGGTTTCGGAGGCCTCAATGCCGTGGGTGGTGGATCCTCGCGCGGGCCGCGCCTGGTGCGCCTGATCTGGAAGGGCGATGAGTCGGCAGAGAATTCGCTGGGCCTGGTCGGTAAGGGCATCACCTTTGATACTGGCGGTATTTCGCTGAAGCCGGGCGCCAGCATGGAGAACATGATCTCCGATATGGGCGGCGCTGCGGCTGTTATTGCCACAGTCGTCCTGGCTGCTCGCCTAGGTGTATCCACCCCGGTGACCGCAACTGTTCCAATGGCGGAGAACATGCCGGGTGGTAAGGCGTACCGTCCGGGCGACGTCATTACGCAGTACGGCGGTAAGACCATTGAGATTCTGAATACCGACGCTGAGGGCCGCCTCGTACTCGCAGACGCCATTGTCCGCGCCTGCGAAGACAAGCCGACTCACCTGATTGACACCGCTACCCTGACCGGTGCGCAGCTGGTCGCTCTTGGCGAGCGCACCCCGGGCGTCCTGGGTAACGACGAGTTCCGTGACCGTGTTGCAGAGCTGTCTCAGAGCATTGGTGAAAATGGTTGGGCAATGCCGATTCCAGTTGAGCTAGCAGAGGCCCTGAAGTCGCCGGTGGCTGACCTGCGGAATGTCACGAACTCTCGCTTTGGCGGTATGAGTGTTGCAGCTGCATACCTGCGCGAATTCGTTGGCGAGGATGTTGAATGGGTTCACATCGACGTTGCCGGTCCGGCCTTCAACACCACCGGGGAGTATGGTTATACCCCGAAGCGGGGCACTGGTGTTCCGGTTCGGACGATGTTCTCTGTGATTGAGGATTTGGCAACGAAGTAGCCGGTCATCCGACTGCGCCCCGCCCGGCTGGAATCCTGGCTGGAATGAGCTATTCCACGCACCAGTCGAAAGCGGGCGCAGCCCACGGGGCAAGCAGAGTTTTCAACCTGTAAGCTAATTTGTAATAACCGTCTTAAAACGAGATTTCTTAACTTTTCGAGGAGTGCACAAACATGGCGACCTCTATTGAGATGCCGGAGCTCGGTGAATCAGTTACCGAAGGCACCATTACCACCTGGCTGAAGAAGGTCGGCGACACCGTCGAGGTCGACGAACCGTTGCTCGAGGTTTCCACCGACAAGGTCGACACCGAAATTCCATCTCCGGTCGCCGGTGTTCTCACCGAGATTCTCTTTGAAGAAGACGACACCGTCGATGTTGGCGAGGTCATCGCAAAGGTCGGCGAGCCGGGCGAAGAGCCGGAAGGCGCTGACGATTCCGCTGAGGAGACCGAGGAAGAGGCTCCGAAGGAAGACGCTGAAGAGCCAAAGAAGGAAGCACCGAAGGCTGCCTCCGGTTCCGCTACTGATGTTGAGATGCCGGAGCTCGGCGAGTCCGTCACCGAAGGCACGATTACCACTTGGCTGAAGAAGGTCGGCGACACCGTCGAGGTCGACGAACCGTTGCTCGAGGTTTCCACCGACAAGGTCGACACCGAAATTCCTTCCCCGGTCGCAGGCACCCTGCTCGAGGTCCTCTACGACGAAGACGACACCGTTGACGTCGGCGAAGTCATCGCTCGCGTTGGCGATGCAGACGCTGCTCCGGCCGCCAAGGAAGAGGCCGAGGAGGCATCTGCCGCAGTCGAGAAGGACGAGGAGCCAGTAAAGGCCAACGAGGAGACTGAGGAAGACTCCACTGACGTTGACGCTGGCGACGCTACTGACGTTGAGATGCCGGAGCTCGGCGAATCCGTCACCGAAGGCACCATCACCACCTGGCTGAAGAAGGTCGGCGACACCGTCGAGGTCGACGAACCGTTGCTCGAGGTTTCCACCGACAAGGTCGACACCGAAATTCCTTCCCCGGTCGCAGGCACCCTGCTCGAGGTCCTCTACGACGAAGACGACACCGTTGACGTCGGCGAGGTCATCGCTCGCGTTGGCAGTGGCCAGCCAAAGAAGGCTGCACCGAAGAAGGAAGCTCCAAAGGCTGAATCCAAGCCTGAGCCGAAGAAGGAAGAGCCGAAGGCAGAGTCCAAGCCGGAGCCGAAGAAGGAAGAGCCGAAGAAGGAGACTCCGAAGGCTGAGGCTCCGAAGGCTGAATCCAAGCCTTCCGCTAACAAGGACGTTCCTTACGTCACCCCGCTGGTCCGCAAGCTGGCTGACAAGCACGGCGTTGACCTGACTAAGGTCGAGGGCTCTGGAATCGGCGGCCGCATTCGTAAGCAGGATGTTCTGCGCGCTGCCGAGGGCGGCCAGGAGACTACTGCTGAGTCCGGCTCCAACTGGTCCACCAAGGGCGTTCGCCCTGAGCTCGCTGAGCTGCGCGGCACCACCCAGCGTGTCAACCGCATCCGCGAGATTACCGCTGCCAAGACCCTCGAGTCTCTGCAGACTTCCGCACAGCTGACCCAGGTCCACGAGGCCGATATGACTGCCATCTGGGATCTGCGCGCTACTAAGAAGGCTGAGTTCGAGAAGAAGCACGGCGCGAAGCTGACCTTCCTGCCATTCTTTGCAAAGGCAATCGTTGAGGCTCTGGTCAGCCACCCGAACGTCAACGCTTCCTGGAACGAAGAGACCAAGGAGATTACCTACCACGAGCAGGTCAACCTGGGTATCGCTGTCGATACCGAGCGGGGTTTGCTCTCCCCGGTCATCCACAACGCTCAGGATATGTCCCTGCCGGAGCTGGCTGCTGCTATTGCGGACATCGCAGACCGCGCTCGCAACAACAAGCTGACCCCGAACGACCTGTCCGGCGGCACCTTCACCATTACCAACATCGGCTCCGAGGGCGCTCTGACCGACACTCCGATTCTGGTTCCGCCGCAGGCCGCAATGGTCGGCACCGGCGCGATTAAGAAGCGCGCAGTAGTCGTCACCGAGAATGAGGCAGATGCCATTGGTATTCGCGCCATGGTCTTCCTGCCAATTACCTACGATCACCGCCTGATCGACGGCGCTGATGCAGGTCGCTTTATGACGACCGTTGTTGACCGCCTCGAGGTTGCTAACTTCGAATCGGATCTGCAGCTCTAAGCAGCTTGCTCCCTTCCTGGGGTAGTAGCGCCGCGGGAATCTAGCTGGCTTGCTAGCAGGAGGTTCTGCCTCTTCCCTGCCCGCGTTAGTCGCACTTTGCGGCTGACGCGGGTATTTCTTTTGCCGCATTCGTCCCGCAGTTGAACCTAATCAGCGATTCCTTCAAATGCGCAGGCCCCCTATTCTTGGCTAGTGCTCAGATTTCACGTAGCCACACATAGCTAGCAAAGGCTCCATCGGCACAAAGAATTAACGTGCTGTTATTGCGCCGTTAAGCCATTAGCAGACAGCGGGAGGGTCGAACCGAAAGCAAAGCTGCAAGTAGCAAATGCGCATACTTTTTGTCCTGCCGAAATGCGAGAACACCACACACCCCCGCACACAGTTCCGGCTATCGCTTTCAGCTACACCGACGAGAGCTGAAGATAGCGATAATTAAATTCATTATTTGTTAACCTCGCCGTCACCTAGTTAGCAATTAGCCTTTACCAATCTAAGAAATCATTAGACAGCAGGCTTCTTTGGCGTGCCTATTTTTGCTCTCTGTACGTAACTTAGAAAGGTGGAGCATGTCCTCGGCTCCAGCGAATACTAGTTCGTCGACCGGGACCACATCATCTGAGCAATCGAGCTCCTCAGATAAGTGGTGGCACCTCTTCTTCGGCGGGCTTCTCGCAATCAACATCGTAATTTTTGTCTTCTGGGCTTATGACTTTGTGGGCCCGCAGGCAAATACGGCAATTCTTCTGATTACCATCGCGTTCGCCGTCTTCATGGCGTTCAACATCGGCGGTAACGACGTTGCTAACTCCTTCGGTACTTCAGTCGGTGCCGGCACCCTGAGCATGAAGCAGGCGCTTGTTGTCGCTTCAGTCTTTGAGGTTTCGGGCGCCGTCCTCGCTGGTGGCGAGGTTACTGACACCGTCCGTTCCGGCATTGTGGACCTGAACGCAATCCACGGTTTGGACCCGATGGAGTTCGCCTTCATCATGATGTCCGCGCTTCTCGGCGCGGCAGTGTGGCTCCTCGTTGCCACCCGCATGGGTTGGCCAGTTTCCACTACCCACTCCATCGTCGGCGGTATCGTCGGTGCCGCACTGACGGTCGGTTTTATCACCGGCAAGGGTGGCTGGAGCATGGTCCAGTGGGATCAGATCGGTCAGATCGCCGTTTCTTGGGTCCTCTCTCCGCTCCTCGGCGGTTTGGTCGCGTTCCTCCTGTTCGGCGGCATTAAGAACTCGATTCTCGTCTACAACGACAAGGCTTCCAAGCAGCTGCAGGCCATCCACCAGGAAAAGGCGGACCTCAAGGCGCAGCACCGCGACGACTTCGAAAAGCTCCCTGAGCACGATCAGATCTCGTACACCAACGCGATGCTTCGCGACGCGACGACGATGCGTGACAACGACTGGACTCCGGATGACCTGGAGTCTGAGTACTTCCGCAAGCTCGTCCACATCGAATCCAAGGTTGATGATGTCCGCGCTCACCGTGCGCTGGAAGCTTGGGTTCCGGGTCTAGCAGCCCTGGGCTCTATTGTCATCTCCGCGATGATGCTGTTCAAGGGTCTGAAGAACCTTCACCTAGGGCTTTCCAGCCTGGACAACTTCCTGATTATGGGCATGATCGCCACCGCAGTGTGGCTTGCCGTTTACATCTTCGCGCGTACTTTGAAGCGTCAGGATTTGGATCGTTCCACCTTCCTGCTGTTCAGCTGGATGCAGGTCTTCACCGCTGCTGCGTTCGCTTTCTCCCACGGCTCGAACGACATCGCTAACGCGCTTGGCCCGTTCGTGGCAATTCTGGATGTTCTCCGTACCAACGAGATCTCTTCCGAGTCCGGCGTCCCGCTGGCAGTCATGACCACCATGGGTGTCGCTCTCATCTCCGGTCTGTGGTTTATCGGCCGCTTCGTTATCAAGACCGTCGGATCCGGCCTGACTGAGATCCACCCAGCATCGGGTTTTGCCGCAGAGCTTTCCGCTGCTGTGGTCGTTATGATTGCTTCCCTGCTGGGTCTGCCGGTTTCCTCCACCCACATTCTGATTGGTGCCGTTCTCGGTGTCGGTATCGTTAACCGTGCCGCTAACTGGAACCTGATGAAGCCGATTGGTTTGGCCTGGGTTATTACCCTTCCGGCCGCTGCAGGTATCTCGGCAATCACCGTTTCCATCCTCCGCGTCGTCTTCGGCTAAGCCCACAAAAGCACGCCACTTTTACCCCGGCGGTCACTTTCTAGTGACCACCGGGGTATCTTTACGTCTGGCGCTATCCAAGTAAGTTTGGCGCTATCCAAGTAACAAGTAATCTGAGGCCTACAGAATTTCGGCGTATCCTATAGGCCACCATGACTGCCCCAAGAAAACCTTTTACTCGCGCAGATAAATCCATTCGGGAATCAAGCTCCGACATCGAGATTCAACATCTCGGCCTTGTCGACTACGAAGAGACCTGGCACCTACAGGCAGACCTTGCTGCCAAGCGTGCGAAAGACCTAATTCCAGATCAGGTTCTCGTGCTTGAGCACCCGAGTCTTTACACAGCAGGAAAGCGCACCCAGCCGGAGGACCGTCCTACCAATGGGTTGCCGGTCGTCGATGTCGACCGCGGTGGCCGCATCACCTGGCACGGCCCGGGCCAGCTTGTGATGTATCCCATCATCAAGCTCGCTCAGCCGGTCGATGTGGTGGACTACGTCCGCAGACTGGAAGAAGCCCTCATTCAAACCGTTCGCCGAGCCGGCATCGCGGCTGCTGGCCGCATCGATGGCCGCTCGGGGGTATGGGTTCCCGCATCAAACGGACTGAGCGACCGAAAGATTGCGGCACTGGGAATCCGCGTGACCCATGGTGTAACCATGCACGGACTCAGTCTGAACTGCGACAACTCTATGGAGTTCTACAACTACATCATCCCGTGTGGCATCTCCGATGCTGGAGTGACCGCCCTATCCCGGGAGCTTGACCGAAATGTTAGCGTGTCAGAGATGACAGAGCCGCTTCTGGCAGATTTGCAAGATGCTTTGGAAGGCCGTTTGACCGTTGCCGACCATTCCTTCGGCTCCGCGCCCGACCCCACGAAGGACCTGCCACACCGGGTGAAGCACAACTCCACCACCGGCATATTCGAGTACTCATCAACAAAAGAGTAGGATGAAACTGTGACTGTTAAGCCAGAAGGACGTAAGTTACTGCGCGTCGAGGCACGAAATGCCGAGACCCCTATCGAGAACAAGCCCCGGTGGATTCGCAACCAGGTTCGTCCGGGCCCCAGCTACAAGGACATGAAAAACCGTGTCTCGGGTGCCTCTTTGCACACGGTCTGTCAGGAGGCTGGCTGCCCGAACATTCACGAATGTTGGGAAGACCGCGAGGCCACCTTCCTCATCGGCGGCGATAAGTGCACCCGCCGCTGCGACTTCTGCCAGATTAACTCAGCCAAGCCCGACCCATTGGATAAGGATGAGCCGCGTCGTGTTGCGGAATCCGTCCGCGAGATGGGTCTTCGTTACGCCACTATCACCGGTGTCGCCCGCGACGATCTGCCCGACGGTGCATCCTGGCTCTACGCTGAGACCTGCCGCCAGATCCACGAACTCAACCCGAATACCGGAGTCGAGCTCCTTGTCGATGACTTCCGTGGCGACGAATCTGCAGCACAGCAGGTCTTCGATGCCAAGCCTGAGGTTTTCGCCCACAACGTGGAGACGGTGCCTCGTATCTTCAAGCGCATCCGCCCCGCATTCCGCTACGAGCGTTCCTTGGAACTCATCACTCGCGCTCGCGAAGCTGGACTGGTTACCAAGTCCAACCTCATCCTGGGCATGGGCGAAACCTATGACGAGATCATCTCCGCTATGCAGGATTTGCACGATGCCGGCTGCGATATTCTGACGATTACTCAATACCTCCGCCCCACTCCACTGCACCATCCAATTGAACGTTGGGTTAAGCCGGAGGAGTTCGTCAAGCTCTCCAAGACCGCTGAAGAGATGGGCTTTGCCGGCGTCATGTCCGGCCCGCTGGTCCGCTCTTCCTACCGCGCTGGACGGCTCTACGCCCGCGCACTGGCGCACCGCGGTCAGGAACTGCCGGCGCATCTGTCCGCGCTTGCCGACGACAACGACAACAACCTCGCGCTTCAGGAAGCCTCGACGCTGCTCGACCGCTATGGCGCATCGGAGGATACGCCAGTCACTTCGGCTATTCCGGCTTCCTAGAGGCTGACGGCCGCAGCGCCGTCGTAAAGCGAAACGGCGCTACGGCGCGGTCTATTGCCTAAAACTACATCGCATGCCCTAAAGTTGGTGATTATGGCGACCAATGATGCGAAAGAAATGAAGAAGGCGAACCGCGCCGCCAAGCGCGCTCAGCGTAAGCAGACTCGTAGCCAGATGTGGCAGGCGTTTAAGCTGCAGCGCTCGCGGGACAACAAGCTCGTGCCTTACATGGCGCTGGGCTTCTTCGGTCCAATTATCCTGCTGTTACTGCTTGGTCTGCTCATTGGTGGAGTCTGGCCCTGGGTTCTGACGATTATTGGTATCTCGATCGGCTTTATGGTCGCGATGTACATCTTCTCTAAGCGTCTTGAGGCGTCCTTCTACACAGAGGCGGAAGGCCAGGCCGGCGCTGCGGCGTGGACGCTGGACAATATGCGTCAGGGCGTTGGCTATGTCTGGCACGTCAAGACCGGTGTTGTCGCTAATCAGCACATGGATGCTGTTCACCGTGTTATTGGTAACGCCGGTGTTGTGCTGGTCGGTGAAGGTGATCCGAACCGCGTCAAGCAGATGATTGCTCGTGAAAAGAAGTCGCTGGCACGCATTGCGGGCGAAGCTCCGATTTACGACATGATTGCTGGTAGCGACGAGGGCCAGGTCCCGCCGAAGAAGCTGCAGCGCGAACTCATGCGTTTGCCGCGCAACCTGAATAAGGATCAGGCTAACGCTCTGAATGAGCGCATCCAGTCGATGGACCGTATTCGCGATGCGCGCGCGAACATGCCCAAGGGTCCAATGCCGAAGGGCGCTAACCCACAGGCCGGCATGAACCGTCGTGCGCGCCGTGCCGCCAATCGCGGCAAGAAGCACTAGAGGTTTTAGCTAGGTTTCACCAGGGTCGGTTGCTCGGGCAACCCACCGAGGGGCAATCTAGGTTGAAGCAGAAAAAAGGGGCTTTCGGGCCCCCTTTTTTTGTGCTTTAAAGCTTTAAAACGATGCCTAAAGCCATGTCTTCACACACAGTTATTGATGTCTTGTTGAAGTGATTGCTCTCACTTATCACGCTGTCAGCAAAGGTCGTATCCTTGCTGGAAACAATGCTTAATGAAGATTACTGCTAGTTGTGCCACCATGGGATATGTGCAACTCTTGGCTGAAAATGAACTCTTAGCGCTTCTAGTGATTTTGTTTCTTGGCCTGGCAATTGGCCAGATCAAGATCTTCGGCTTCAAGCTTGGCGTGGCTGCCGTCCTCTTCGTCGGCCTTATCCTCGCGACTATTGAGCCGGAAATTCAAATCTCCCCGTTGATTTACATCGTGGGCCTGGCATTATTCGTCTACACCATCGGGTTGGAGGCGGGCCCCGAGTTCTTCAGCTCGTTACGCTCGCGCGGTATCAAGCACAACCTGTTCGGCATTGGTGTGCTCGCAGTTGTCACTATCGAGTCTTTCTTGCTGATCAAGTTTTTGCCTATCGACCCGGTGGAGGGCGCAGGCGCCTTCACAGGCGCCCTGACCAACACCCCGGCTATGGCCGCAATCGTCGATGCTCTTCCTAGCCTCATTTCGGATAAGGCCGAGCTGGCCGCTGCCCACGATATGCCGGTGATTGGTTACTCTCTGGCCTACCCAATCGGCGTGCTGGCAGTGATTGCTTCTATCGGTATTATGTCGAAGGTCTTCCGCGTCGATCACGACCAGGAAGCTATTGACGCAGGTGTTGCCGCGCTTCCGCTGCATACTCGGGACATCAAGATTCTCAAGGACGACCTGCCTTCCATCACTGACCTTCCGTCGAAGTTCGGTTTGGACATTACGGTTTCACGCATTGAGTACAAGGGCCACCTCTACATTCCATCACCGGGTGACACTGTCTCCGTCGGCGATATTATTTCCGTCGTCGGTACAGAGGAAGAAATTGCTCGTGCCGCCGAGTACCTTGGCGAGCTTATGCCAGGCGATCCGACACACGACGGTCGCCTGGACTTCCGTCGCATCTTCGTCTCTGCATCTGACGTGGTCGGTGTCCCCATTGCGGAACTTCAGACTCGCATGGACGGCATGATTATTACGCGTATTCGCCGCGGCGACCACGACATCGTCGCAGAGCCAAACATGCGCCTAGAGCTTGGTGATCGCGTCCGCGTAGTTGCACCGCCAGAGAAAATCAAGGACGCAACAAAGTTCTTCGGCGACTCTTACAAGAAGCTTTCCGACGTCAACCTCTTGCCCCTCACCCTTGGGCTTACGCTGGGTGTCTTGGTGGGTCTCATCAAGATTCCGCTTCCGGGCGGCAGCTCGCTCGCCCTGGGGTCCGCTGGTGGTCCACTGGTTGTGGCGCTGATTCTGGGTGCTGTCGGTCGCACTGGCCCGTTGGTTTGGCCTATCCCCTACTCGGCCAACCTGGCGTTCCGCACCATGGGTCTAGCACTGTTCCTGGCTGGTATCGGCACCACTGCCGGTAAGGGATTCCAGGCTGCGTTGTCTGACCCGGCATCACTGACAGTTCTGGGTCTTGCCGCCATCATCGCGTTTAGCTCCGCACTGTTGACCCTCATTGTCGGTCACCGTGTGCTGAAGATTCCATTCGGCCAAACTGCGGGTATCCTCTCGGGCTTGCAGACTCACCCGGCAGTGCTCTCATACGTCAACGACCAGGCCAAGAACGAGTTGCCGGCAATGGGATACACAACGGTGTATCCAATGGCCATGATCATGAAGATTATTCTCGCCCAGGTCCTGGTCGTGTTGGTGCTATAGCGCTAACCCAAAATGACGGCCGTGCCAGTGGCACGGTCGTGCATGCCGCGCATATCCGAGTCGGTGATTGCTGGCGGCAGCAAGAAAAGAGTAAGCAAGCTGCGGAAGAAGGCACGAACAAAGCCAACTCGCTCGCTGGGCTTGTCCACGCGAGCGACACCCATCTTCATCATCCACTGGCCCGGAGTGCGGGCGAACAGCCAAACCGACACCGTGCCAATAATGAGGAAGACAACTGGCGAATAGGTCGCAAGGAATGACTGCCAGGCGATAAACGAATCCCCGAACTGGTCAATCTGCGCCTCGCTCGGGCCGAAGAACATCGAAAAAGCGCCGGCAATCATCAAGGAAATAATCCAGTCAATGAGAATGCCGCCGACGCGACGCATCAACGTCGCTTGCGAGCCTGGGCCATCGGGGGCAAGACCCAATGCCTGGCCGGGATAGTCCGAGAGCTTGTCCGGATTATCGAACTCTCCCGGAATCTGAGGGCCATCTAGCCAACTGTGCTTTTCTTCCATGGGTTCATAGTCTAGTGCAGCAATCCGGCTATCAAATCACGGGCTGGGACAGCCATTCAGCGCGTGCGGGGGTAATCCGGGGGCGATGTTGCGTCGCCTTTTCCATTTTCTTATCAGCATGGGAGCTAAAGGCTCGTCGTAAAGCGTGTGTGACATGAATGCGCAGTATATTGCCGTGTTTCCATAAACAGATAATCCGCTCCCTATTTGCGTAACCCATTCCGTATTGGCGAATTCCTCACGCGCCATGCCAGAAATTCGTGGTTCTAATTCCAGAATGAATGCGTGGTTCGTTAAGCTTGAAGGCGTCAACCGGCCAGTCCTTGACAGCGCGGCAGGTGCACGAAACAGCGTGCAAGAATTCCCTGCTGCGTACTAAACAAGGCCAACTAAGGAGACCGCACATGTCCTTCAAAACTCCCGAGGAAGTAGTCGCGTATATCAAGGAAGAGGGCGTCGAGTTCGTAGACGTCCGCTTCACGGATGTTCCCGGCATCGAGCAGCACTTCACCATCCCGGCATCCGCATTTGACGAGGACGCGATGGCCGAAGGCCTGGCATTCGACGGTTCCTCGATTCGTGGTTTCACTTCCATCGACGAGTCCGACATGGCACTGCTGCCCGACCTGAGCACCGCGCGCATTGACCCGTTCCGCAAGGCAAAGACTCTGAACGTCAAGTTCTTCGTCCACGATCCGTTTACCCTCGAGCCGTTCTCCCGCGACCCGCGTAACGTCGCGAAGAAGGCGGAGGAATACCTCATCTCTACCGGCATCGCCGACACCTGCTTCTTCGGCGCTGAGGCGGAGTTTTACATCTTCGACAACGTCAAGTTCGAGACCGACACCAACCGCGGCTTCTACGAAGTTGATTCCATCGAAGGCTGGTGGAACCGCGGCAAGGACCAGAACCCGGACGGCTCTGCAAACCTGGGTTACAAGACCCGTCTGAAGGGCGGCTACTTCCCTACCGCTCCGTACGACCACTACCAGGACCTGCGCGACAAGATGTGCCTGAAGCTCGCTGACGCCGGCTTCGACCTGGAGCGCGCCCACCACGAGGTCGGCACTGGTGGCCAGCAGGAGATCAACTACAAGTTCAACACGATGTTGCACGCTGCAGACGACCTGCAGACCTTCAAGTACATCATCAAGAACACCGCCTGGGAAGAGGGCAAGTCCGTCACCTTTATGCCGAAGCCGCTGGCTGGCGACAACGGCTCGGGCATGCACGCTCACCAGTCGCTATGGAAGGACGGCAAGCCGCTGTTCCACGATGAGGCCGGTTACGCAGGCCTGTCGGACATCGCTCGCTGGTACATCGGCGGCATCCTGCACCACGCAGGTGCGGTACTGGCCTTCACCAACCCGACCCTGAACTCCTACCACCGCCTGGTCAAGGGCTTCGAGGCTCCGATCAACCTGGTCTACTCGCAGCGCAATCGCTCTGCCGCTGTTCGCATTCCGATCACCGGCTCCAACCCGAAGGCAAAGCGCATCGAGTTCCGCGCCCCGGACCCGTCGGGCAACCCGTACCTTGGCTTCGCTGCCATGATGATGGCCGGACTGGACGGCGTGAAGAACCGCATCGAGCCGCACGCTCCGGTCGACAAGGATCTCTACGAGCTCCCGCCGGAGGAAGCTGCCGACATCCCGCAGGCTCCGACCTCTCTCGAGGCCGCACTCGAGGCCCTGCGCAATGACCACGAGTTCCTGCTCGAGGGCGATGTCTTCACCGAGGACCTCATCCAGACCTACATCGACTACAAGTACGAAAACGAGATCGAACCGGTTCGCCTGCGCCCGACTCCGCAGGAATACGAAATGTACTACGACTGCTAAAGTTTTCGCTTCACGACGGCCACAGCGAGCAGCCCCCATTGCTCCTAGTGGCCGCCTAGCTGCTTGAAGTCAATAGCCAAAACCGTCTGACCACAGTAAATGTGGCCAGGCGGTTTTTCGTTGCGGCCATGCTGACTGCGGGCGCCTGGGCCCGCATACGCGCGCGTATGTGAGCACGAATTTGTGCGCGGTTCCGGGCCACTCCCCTGAACAGGGTCATACACCACCACAAAAGGGCCGCGACCCCTGCACGAGTAGAGTTGCACACTCTCCGCCCCAGTCTTATCGATGCAATATTCACTTGTCGATGCGCTATAGCGTGGCCATAAGTGAACAGCGCATCGACAAGTGACAGGGTGGGGAGGATACCGTGCGCATAAGTGCCGGACAGCCGTCGACAAGTGAAGGAAAATCATCGATAAGTGCCAGGAAATTGGCCATACGTGCGAGGGTGTCGCTAGGGACAACACGAGGGACGGATGCGAGGGACACCGCAAGGGGGCGGACACCAAGAGCGGATGGGGCATGCTGCGAAGGTAGGACGCCAGGCAATCACGCCCGTTGAACCAGAAATGTGTCGCAACTTAATGACATGTGACAAAGTTCATAAACATTGATGCGTGGGAGGATAATTCACTCATCTGTAATCGTTCTCAAAAAGTATCAATTGTGCATGTCGAAGTAGTTATTACGGGCAACTTATTGACGGAAATTGGGCTCTGTCGCTGTGACCGTCGTAAAGCGGGAATGTCGTGCTGAAAACTGCGTAAACGCCCCTACGCTGTGGTTTTTCCGTATGGTGGTACGCCATACCCCTCGGAAATGGCGACTCGAGAGCCCACGCCGAGGCGATTTGATTGATTCTGGAGAGCATGCATCTGGAATTTCTTAAGCAGAGCCGCCGCATAGGGTGGCCGATGAACATTAAGAAGGATTTGAGCATTCTTGACTAACGAAAACGCTGCCAACCCAGAAAACTCAACTCGCATTGATTTTCTCTACCTCAGCGAACCGGACATGGTTGAAGCTGGTGTCACGGATTTCGCCAAGTGTGTTGAGACCATGGAAGAAACCCTGATTCTGCTGGCTGACGGCGACTACCGCATGGCCGGTGCTTCCGCTAACTCCCACGGTGCCCAGATCAACTTCCCGGATAACCCAATCCATGAGGGTATGCCGGCAAATGGCCCTGACCGTCGTTTCATGGCAATGCCCGCTTACCTCGGTGGTCGCTTCAACGGCGCAGGTGTGAAGTGGTACGGCTCCAATGCCGATAACCGCCAGAACGACCTGCCACGTTCGATCCACCTGTTCATTCTCAACGATGCAATTACGGGTGCCCCGAAGGCTGTCATGTCGGCAAACCTCCTGTCGGCATACCGCACTGGCGCTGTTCCGGGTGTCGGCGTCAAGCACCTTGCCGTCGAAGACGCCGAGGTCGTTGGCATCATTGGCCCGGGTGTTATGAGCCGCACCATTCTCGGCTCTGCCATGTCGCAGCGTCCGGGCATTAAGAAGGTCAAGGTCAAGGGCCGCTCCCAGGCCTCGACTCAGAAGGCTGTCGATTGGATTAAGAACGAGTTCCCGCAGCTGGAAGAGGTCCGTATCGTCGAGACCGAAGAAGAGGCCATCCGCGACTCCGACATCCTCATCGCCGGCACCTCGACTTCCTCCGATGGTCCGGCCGGTTTCCCGTACTTCAAGAAGGAGTATCTGAAGCCCGGCGCGCTGCTGCTCATGCCGGCCGCTGCACGCCTCGACGACGACTTCGTGCGTTCCGACGACTGCAACCTCGTCGTTGACTACACCGGCCTGTACGAAGAGTGGTTCAACGAGAACGGCCCAGACGTGACCTATGAGCGCTTGCTCGGTATTCCGGGTAACCGCTGGTGGGACATGAAGGAAGAGGGCACCCTTCCCGCCGAGAAGCTTGTCAACATTGGTGATATCGCTTCCGGTAAGGCTCCGGGTCGCCAGAACGACGAAGAAATCTTCTGCTACTCCATCGGAGGCATGCCAGTCGAGGACGTCGCCTGGGCCACCGATGTCTACGACAACGCCCTGGCAAAGGGCATCGGCACCAAGCTGAACCTGTGGGATGTTCCGCTGCTGAAGTAGTAGTGACCAGTAATTTCAACACCACGATTAGTAAGCTCAACAAGCTAGACGCGAAGTAGGCGAGTTTTACCAATGGGTAAGTTCAAACCCAGCAGTGACCAGACAACTCCGGAAGGAATCCAACGATACATCCGGGACAATGACATTCGCTGGGTAGACGTCCAGTTCACCGACGTTCCCGGCATCGAACAGCACCTAACCGTTCCGGTATCCGAGTTTGATGAGGACTCAGCCTACGAAGGCCTCGCCTTCGACGGTTCATCCATTGCGGGTTACACCTCGGTGGATAATTCCGACATGATGCTGCTGCCAGACCTGGACACGGCTTTCATCGACCCGTTCCGTAAGTCGAAGACGCTGAACATGAAGTTCTTCGTCCATGACCCGCACACCCGCGAGCCGTTTAGTCGCGACCCGCGCAATATTGCCCGTAAGGCCGAGAACTACCTGAACGAACTGGGCTTCGCCGATACCTGTAATTTTGGCGCTGAGGCAGAGTTCTACATCTTCGACTCCGTCCGCTACGACTCCAGTTCAAACAAGTCATTCCACGAGGTGGATTCGGTTGAGGGCTGGTGGAACTCCGGGGTGAAGGTAAACCCGGACGGATCGCGCAACCTCGGCCACAAGGTGCGCACCAAAGGCGGCTACTTCCCTACTGCTCCGTATGACCACATGCAGGATCTTCGTGACGAAATCGGCGAGCACCTGCAGGATGTTGGCTTCCATGTTGAGCGCTCCCACCACGAGATGGGCTCCGGCGGTCAGCAGGAGATTAACTATCGTTTCAATACCCTGCTGCACGCCGCCGATGACATGCAGACTTTCAAGTACGTGGTGAAGAACACCGCCAAGTTCAACCAGAAGTCCGCTACCTTCATGCCGAAGCCGTTGGCCGGCGATGGCGGCTCTGGTATGCACATCCACCAGTCACTGTGGAAGGATGGCAAGCCACTATTCCACGATGAAAACGGTTACGGCGGCCTGTCCGACATGGCGCGCTACTACATTGGCGGCATCTTGAAGCACGCCGGTGCAGTCCTGGCTTTCACCAACCCGACAATGAACAGCTACCACCGCCTGGTTCCGGGATTCGAGGCTCCCGTCAACTTGGTCTACAGCCAGGAGAACCGCTCGGCCGCCATCCGAATCCCGATTACCGGCGCAAACCCGAAGGCCAAGCGCATCGAGTTCCGCGCTCCGGACCCGTCGGGCAACCCGTACTTGGCTTTCACCGCCGCAATGATGGCTGGTCTCGACGGCATCAAGAACCGCATCGAGCCTGGCAAGCCGATTGACAAGGATCTCTACGAGCTGCCACCAGAGGAACTCAAGGACGTCCCCACCGTCCCGCATTCGCTGGAGGGTGCGCTGAAGGCGCTGGAAGAGGACCACGAGTTCCTGCTTGCCGGCGATGTCTTCACACAGGATCTCATCGACGCGCATATCCGCTACAAGTTCGAGCAGGAGATTATGCCGGCACGTCTGCGCCCGACGACGCAGGAGTTCGAGCTCTACTACGACTGCTAGCATTCGCCCCGTAAAGCTCGCTTGACGACGCCCACACCGCTACCCCACCTAACCGTCTTGGGGTAGCGGTGTTTTTAGCTGGGGCATACTTTTTAGTCGGCACATTTAGTAGAGCTAGCACCACTGCGAACTAGACGGATCAGGGCTACCCTTGATTGTTATGAACAACAAGTCACTGACCCGTTCCACCAATAACAAAATGGTTGCAGGTGTGCTCGGTGGGTTCGCTGAGTATTTCAACTGGGATGCGACTTTGCTGCGCGTTATATTTGTCGCGTCTTTCCTGATGCCTGGTCCGCAGTTTCTTCTCTACCTCGCAGCATGGATTATCATGCCGAAGGAAACTTACGTATAAGCGCGGTCGACCGAAAAATACCTAAATAGCCATACCTTGGAGTATTTATCTAATGAGCGACGCCGCTCCCGAAAAACCCACCAAGAAAATTTACCGCTCGCGTAATGACCGCCTCCTCGGTGGCGTCCTCGCAGGAATCGCGGAAAGCCAAGGCTGGGATATCACTTTCACACGAATGGTCTACATCATCCTTCCCTGCGTTGGATCGATGATTGGCTGGAAGATTAGCGCTGGATTCCTAGCTCTTTACCTCTTAGCCTGGTTCGTCCTGCCAGATGGCGAGTACACGCTTGACGACGATGCCCGCGGCTCCAACCACGCAGAGAAAGAAAATAAGCAATAAACGTCAAGCTTAATAAGATTGATACCTTTCCGTTACTCGCAACGCCCTCACCAGCACTATTCCAATTTCGCAATCACGCAAATTCGGTAACAAATAGAGCATAGAGTGCACAGATTCGCGCCATTTGACTTGCACAGGCCCCAGAATTACCTAGTGTTCTTTCTGTACGGCTTTGAAGCCACACCATCTTCGAATGTCCGATATTCAAAAGAATTGTCAATTTCTCTTTGAATTTAATTCGGACAAATAGTGGAAGATGCCAATAATTGAATAGGTAACTTAGTTAGCTCTCAAGAAAGTGGTTTTGAAATGCAGAACAAGAAGATGACCCGTATCGCTACCGCAATCGTTGGCTCCGCCGCTCTTCTCGGCGGCCTGGCTGCATGTTCTTCCGATGACGCACAGGATGCTGCTAACAACGCCAAGGATCAGGCGGGCCAGGTAGCAACCGACGCCACTGATAAGGCTGGCGACGCTATGGACGGAGCTAAGGACAAGGCTGGCGAGGCTGCTGATGGCGCTAAGGACAAGGCTAACGAGGCTATGAACGGTCTGGGGCTGGGCGACGCTGCTGGCGAGGATGTGGCAGAGGCTGACCTGCCTGAGTCCATCACCGAGGCAGCTTCTTCCTTCACCTCCCCGTACGATTCTGAGGCTGGCGAGTTCAAGTCCGCTAAGAAGGTCGGCGACGCGGTTGCCGCTGAATACGAGAACGTCACCTTCGTTGAGTCCCCAGAGACTAATGGTGCACAGCCGCTGATCGGTAAGATTCGCGAGACCTGGGTTGCCAACGGTGCACTGGAAAACGAGATTGGTCTGCCGACCGCACCGGAGTCGGAGATTGAAAACGGCTGGGAGCAGCCGTTCACTAAGGACACCATGAAGTGGACCTCTGAGGACGGCCAGAACTACTCCGACTCCTACGAGAACAAGTAGTTCTACACGAACCGAAAGATTTTGAGCGTGCCGGGTGGCACGCTCTTTTTCTTTCCCCCTAGCTAGTTAAATCCCCCTTTCCCCTAGTCAAAAACGCCAGAGGCACCGCGCCGATGTGCGCCAACAATGTTGATATCGACAATCCCCACGGCAGCCATTGATGCAAAGACCGTGGTGGGGCCTACGAACTTAAAACCAGCTTTCTTCAATGCCTTGGCAAGCGCCTTGGACTCCTCGGAGTAGCTGGGCACCTCTTCGATTGAACGTGGCTCGGGAGACTTCTCCGGTTTAAACGACCACATCAACTCGGCTAAGCCGCCGTTTTCACGCAGAGCAATCGTCGCCGCGGCGTTATTGATTACCGCGGTAATCTTCCTGTGATTCCGAATGATTCGTTCATCATTCATCAATCTTTCGACATCTTCGTCATCGAAATCAGCAACCGCATCGGGGTCGAAGTTCGCGAAGGCTTCCTGAAACGCGGGCCGCTTCTTCAGCACTGTCTCCCACGACAACCCCGCCTGAAATACCTCCAGGCTGAGCCGTTCGAATAGTCCTTGCTCATCGCGCACCGGCATCCCCCACTCGGTGTCGTAGTACTCTCTCAGCAGCTCACTGTGAGCAGCCCATGCCGGTCGAGCCAATCCATCCTCACCGATGATGAGCCCATTGTTTTCCGTGTAGTCCGATCCAATTTTCATCAGTCTTTCCAATCCCCCAATTCCGGTTTGACTTAGCTGAGCACCGCAGCTCTTAATTCTTATGCTTGTGTTGACGCCCAACCAGAGCGCCATACACCAGATCCAGCGTCGGCGTTTCCACTTTCGCCTTCTGCCCCATCCGGCGGATTGCGCCAATCTGGGCATCGAGCTCATTGGTAAGTCCCGCGGTGTAGTCGCGCTGCATCGACGAGGTGTTGTTGTACCCTTGATCATCAGTAAAGGCCAAGGTCCGCGACACGATGTCCTCTGGCAGCGCAACGCCGCAGGCTCGACCGACTGCCTCGGTTTCTTCAAACATCCGCGTCAAGCTGTCGCGCATTTCCGAACGCAAGTAACCAATCGGACTATCAGCCAGGGCACCTAGGGCACCGAGGTTAGCCACGAACATCGCTTTTGCCCAGATATCGACCCAGATATCCGGGAGCTGTTCGCCACCGAGCCCAGCCGTGTGCAATGCCTCGATAACTTCCCCGACCAGGTCATTAGTGGAGCCATCGAATGTGCCGATGTTCAGGCTCATCGGTCCTGGGCGGAAGGTAACTTCCGCCGGGCCAGTGTGGATAAAGAAACCGCGGATAACACCCGGGAACACCTTGTCCTCACCGAACCGCCCCGCTGCCAAATAAGGGATTTCCACCGAGTTATGGGTGGTCACAACCGCGGCTCCAGCCGGAACTTGTGGGAAAGGATCGTTGCCCGGCAGCGCCTTGGTTGCCGCAATCACAACATCGACGCCGATGCCATCGGCAGTGAGTTCGTCCCAGTTGTCGGCTGCCTTAACAGGGATAGTGCTGCGTTCCCCGTGCTCGTCGATAAGCGTGAGCCCCACCTCACGAAGACGTGTCAGGGTCTCACCGCGGGCGAGAAAGACAACATCATAACCCGCTTGCACGAGGCGACCGCCAAACCAGCCGCCCACAGCTCCTACACCTAAAACTCCAATCCTCATAGCTGCCACCTTACGACTTCCGTGTTGAGCGCGAAGGAAGTTGCATTCGGTTGTCCACAGGCAATCCGGGCTATCCCCAAATGTGAAAATTGGACTTGAATTACTACCTTGTCAAAACTATGTAAAGCGGAGTAGGGTCGAAATCAATAGATATCAACCCAGGGTTGTTACTCTTTTGAGGCAAGACCTGAGGCCCACAGTTTGTGGTGCCTCGGGTCTTTTTGCGTTTAACGGCCCTGCTTACTGTGAAGGAAGGTCACGATGGGGTCGTCAAAAGATTCCAGCGCGAGGGCAATAGTTGAAAACCTCGGTGGACCCGGAAACATCACAAGCATGACGCACTGTGCGACGCGTCTGCGTTTTGAACTCGGTGATGTCTCCAAGATTAACGAGGACAAGATTGACAAGGTGCCGGGCGTACTCGGTGTCGTTCACCAGGGCGATAACCGCTACCAGGTCATCTGTGGCGGTGGCGTCGAATCGATGTACACGGCAATTAAGCATCTACCGGAAATGAAGGGCGCCGGCGCAGTCGCCACTAAGTCCGACGCAGACGTTAAGGCAGAAGCTCGCTCGAAGGCACGCGGCAAGTACTCCTGGTTGGACAACTTCTTCGAGTACCTCTCCGATTCGTTCCGCCCAATCCTGGGTGTGCTGTTGGGCGCATCGCTGATTATCGCTATTGCCGCGGTTCTCGACGGTCTGAACATCGTCGACTTCCGCGCTGAGGATAAGTCCGCTACTTGGATCTTTGTTGACGCCATGTGGCGCAGCGTCTTCTACTTCCTGCCAATCATGGTCGCCTACAACGCAGCGAAGAAGCTGCGGGTAGATCCATGGCTGGGCGCAGCCATCATGGCTGCCCTAATGACGCCGGAGTTTATGAGTCTGCAGGATACCGATCGCTTCTCGGACACCATCAAGACAGTCAACGAGGAACTCGGTACCGAAACTTTCACCGCCAACATCTTCGGCCTGCCAATGCAGCTCAATGACTACGGCGGACAGGTCTTTGTACCGCTGATCATGGTCGCCATCCTGGCAGTGGTCTACCACGGTTTGAAGAAAATCTTCCCGGAGAATGTGCAGATGGTCTTCGTTCCGTTTATCTCCATGTTGATTATGATTCCGCTGACCGCTTTCCTCATCGGCCCACTGGGAATCTGGCTGGGTAACGGCATCGGCTCCGGCCTGGCATGGATGAACTCGAACGCACCGTTTGTGTTCGCAATTCTCATCCCGATGCTCTACCCGTTCCTGGTGCCACTGGGTCTGCACTGGCCACTGAATGCGCTGATGCTGGTCAATATCCAGACTCTCGGCTACGACTTCATCCAAGGCCCGATGGGTGCCTGGAACTTCGCCTGCTTCGGAGCAACTGCCGGTGTGCTGGTTCTTTCCATGCGCGACCACGACACTCAGATGCGCCAAACTGCAACGGGTGCACTCGCTGCCGGTCTCTTCGGTGGTATCTCCGAGCCGTCCCTCTACGGTATTCACCTGCGCTTCAAGCGGATTTACCCGCGCATGCTGCTCGGCTGTTTCGCCGGCGGTCTGACTATCGCCATCCTGTCGGCTCCGTTCGGTGGTGTGACAACCAACGCTTTCGTCTTCACCTCCCTCATCACCACTGTCGTGTTCAAACCGATGTGGGTCTACCTGATTTCCGTCGCCGTGGCATTCTTCGTCGCCATGTTCGCCATCATTCTCACCGACTACCGCACGCCGGAAGAGAAGGCTGAGGCCGAGGCCGCACGCGCCGCAGAGCTTGACGACGAGCCCAGCGACGCCACCCCACACGCTGCCACCAGTGGCTCCGATTCGGCTCCAGCTGAGGCTTCCGGTGACGCTGGTACCAACGCCGAGGCTGCCGCACCGGCTGCTGCGGCAGCTGGCGCCGGTGGTGTCGCAACTGCCGTTGATACCAAGCCTGTACAGGTGCAGGCCCCGGTTGCCGGTGAGGTTGTCAGCCTTGCTGAGGCCGGCGACGCGGTCTTTGCCTCCGGTGCTCTCGGTGACGGTGTCGGTATCAAGCCGACCAGTTCTACCGTGGTCGCACCCGTATCGGGCACGTTGATGACTGTGGCAAAGACCGGTCACGCCTTCGGTATTAAGACCGATGACGGTGTAGAGGTACTCGTCCACGTCGGTATCGACACGGTCAAGATGGCCGGTGAAGGCTTCGATGTCCAGGTTTCCAAGAAGCAGCACGTCGAGGCCGGCGATGTTCTTGCCGAGGTCGATTTCGACAAGGTCAAGGAAGCTGGCTACCCAACCACGACACTGATGACCATCACCAATACCAAGAAGCTAACCAAGGTTTCCCCGGTCACCGGCATCTCTGTCCAAGCCGGCGACATGGTCATCGAGGTTCAGCCATAATTGATTTCTAGAAGGCATACCGGCCTGAAATCCCTCAACTTATGGAGGAGTTCACGGTTACCGACATGGAAATCCTGAGAGTATTCAATAACAACGTGGTCCTGGCCAAGGACGCGACCGGCGAGAAAATCATCACCGGCCGCGGAATTGGGTTCAAGGCTCGCCCGGGACAGCCGGTTGATTCGAGCAAAGTAGTCCGAATCTTCGTCCCGGCAGAAGGCCGCGATCCGGACCATATTGCCACGATGCTCACAGAAATTCCGCTGGCTCACATGACTCTTGTGACCGATGCGGTAACCGCAGCCGGCCTGCCGGAATCAATGACGAAGAACGCTTCCCTCCTTGTGGCGTTGGCCGATCACATTGGTTTCGCCATCATGAGGGCAGCTAACGGGCAGCGAGCCGATTACCCGCTGCTCGCGGAAGTCAGCCAACTTTATAGTGAAGAATACGCGCAGGCGCAGGCGATTTTGTCGCATATCAATCGCGCCCTCAATGACCGTCGTATAGCGCCATTGCCCCGCCCAGAAGCGGTGGCGATTACGTTACACCTGGTCAATGCTGGTTTTTCTACGGGTGATTTGAGCTTCACCTACACCATGACGGGCGTGCTGCAGCAGCTGCTCACAATCATTGAAAGTGATTTTGGTATCACGCTGGAGCCAGAGACTGTCAATGTAGGGCGCTTCATCACGCACCTGCGCTACTTGTTCGTCCGGATTGCCAAGCATGAGCAGTTGAAAGATCACTCCTCCGCTATTGGCCAGGCCATCCGTGACTCCGCCCCAGAGGCGTTTCGCTGCGCACAGCGTATCTCCGCAGTCATTGAACTGCGTCTGGGGTCGGGGC
This sequence comes from Corynebacterium sp. HMSC064E07, assembly GCF_001815745.1. Classification (NCBI taxonomy): domain Bacteria; kingdom Bacillati; phylum Actinomycetota; class Actinomycetes; order Mycobacteriales; family Corynebacteriaceae; genus Corynebacterium; species Corynebacterium sp. HMSC064E07. Next base: position 27,198 of record NZ_KV821825.1, read on the forward strand.
TGACGGAAGACGAAGTTTCCTACCTCACCCTGCACATTGCACGCATTGTGCAGGCAGCGGCTGTATCTCCCACCGCCTCCAGGGCTTCCCGGAGCGTGCGCGACGTTGATGACAAGCAAGCACCAGCGGGCGGCGCACTCGCGGTGGGGTGTACAGGCACTGTGCCTGAGTCAGAAAATTTCACATATTCGACCCGAAAGGATTCAACCATGATTACTCGTACCGCTACCATCGGTTCCTCCGTAGGCCTGCACGCTCGCCCGGCTTCCCTGTTCACTCAGGCTGCTGCTGAGTACGACTACGACATTGTCATTTCCCTTGACGACGAAGAGGCCGATGCCGCCTCGATCCTGGAGGTCATGACCCTCGGCGCTAAGCACGGCGACGAAGTCACGCTGAGCTGCGAGGACGACTCCGCAGCTGCAGCTCTGGACGAGCTTGCAGCCATGCTCGAGCGCGACCTTGATGCCGAGTAAGCCCAGCTAGAACGCTCCTGGATAACACCACGGCACACCACGACCGACGAGTATCCCCGCAGAGGTCCCGAAAAGGAGATCGGAAGCAATGAACGAGCAGCACACTGTCATCTATGGCATCGGTGTCTCGACCGGTACGGCCAGCGCTGAAGTAGTAAAGGTACTCCCCGCCCCGGGAGTTGATACTCAAGAGCCGTCGTCGACCGATCCCGTCGCCGATGGTGAGCGCGTCCGCGCGGCGATGGCCAACGTCGCAGAGTCGCTGAAGAAGCAGGCTGAGCACTCCAGCCCGCAGGCACGTCCGATTCTGGAGGCCACTGCGCAACTGGCTTCCGATAGGGCGCTCGCCAAGGCCGTGGTGAAGAAACTCAAGGCGGGTTCCGGCGTCACCCAGGCCGTTCACGATGCCGTTGAGGACTACGCGCAGCTCCTAACCAGTCTCGGTGGCTACATGGCTGAACGTGTCACCGACCTCTACGATGTTCGCGACCGCACAATTTGCGAGCTGCGTGGCCTGCCAAAACCGGGCGTCCCGGATGTCTCCACCCCAACTATTCTGCTTGCCGACGATCTCGCGCCCGCCGAAACCGTGGGTCTTGACCCCGAGTTGGTCGTAGGCATTGCCACCGCTGGTGGCGGGCCGACCAGTCACACGGCTATCCTCGCAGCACAGCTGGGCATTCCAGCCGTCGTTAAGGCGAAGGGCGTCATGGAACTCGAGGCCGGAACCTTCGTCGCCATTGACGGCGGCGCCGGTGAGGTGATTGCGAATCCGACCGCCGATGAGGTCGCCGCGTTGGAAGAGCGCGCTCGACGCCGGGAAGCAGCCCTAGCGCAGTCTGTGGGCGCAGGCAAGACCGCTGATGGTTACCCGGTGAATCTGCTGGCCAACATTGGTACCGCGGAAGATGGTGAGTCTGCGGCAGCGCAGGATAATGAGGGCACCGGCCTGTTCCGTACTGAGTTCCTTTTCCTCGACCGCGACAAGGCTCCGAGTTTGGAGGAACAAACGGAAACCTACACTCGTGTGCTGAAGGCATTCGGTGAGCGACGCGTGGTTGTGCGCACGCTGGATGCGGGTGCGGATAAGCCGCTGAGCTTTGCCGACCTAGGCGAGGAAGAAAACCCGGCGCTGGGTCGCCGCGGACTGCGCCTGTCGCAGGCTCGGGAAGATTTGCTGGATACGCAGCTGGATGCACTCGCCGCTGCGTTTGACGCCACCGGGCGCAAGGCTGACCTACGGGTTATGGCTCCGATGATCGCAACGGTCGAAGAAACAAAGTGGTTTGCGGACAAAGCGCGTGAGCGTGGCCTGCCGAAGGTCGGCATCATGATTGAGGTCCCCGCAGCAGCGATTCGTGCGAAGCAGCTGCTGTCCATTGTGGACTTTGCCTCCATTGGTACTAACGACTTGTCGCAGTACACTATGGCGGCCGACCGTATGCAGGGGGCTCTGGCGGATTTCCTATCTCCATGGCAGCCGGCTGTGCTGCAAATGATTAAGTCCGCATGCAAGGGCGGCAATGCTACCGGCAAGCCCATTAGTGTCTGCGGTGAAGCCGGCGGTGACCCGCTGCTGGCACTGGTCCTGGTGGGCCTCGGCGTGAGCTCGCTGTCCATGGCTTCCAAGAAGGTGCCGGCCGTCCGCGCCGCTCTCCGCCTCCACGACCGCGCTACCTGCCAGCAGATGGCAGCATACGCTGTCGATGCCGAAACTGCGGCCGATGCGAAGGCCGCAGTGACCGCGCTGGTGGATCCGAAGGTGAAGGATCTGCTGTAGAGCGACGGAATTAGCACTAAGCCTGGCGTACACACGCTGTCAGCGTAAACGTGTGCGCCAGGCTCTTTCTCTTATGTTCGCTGCCCCATCACAGGCAGCAAATTTTCTGGGAAATTTCTTGATTTTCTCTCTCTCGAACGCCCCATTAGGATAAATAGAGTGCCTTCGTCGGCACCACCAACGCCGTCGAAGCCCCTTAATAATTCCAATAAAGACGGCTCATACAAGCCGCAACTTAATTCACGCATCAGGCTCCACCCAGCCCGTGAAAATTCACAATTTCACATTAAGAGTGTCAGTTTTCGACATCGTGGCCTTTCATCTACATGGGCACACGAACTGCAATTGCGCTGTTGTAACGGGCGTTTGCGCCACCGCAGCACAGGCAACAACGGCGTCGCCACAGCAGCTTGCAGCATCGCCCTTGACCTTACGGGCGACACTAATTTAGAAAGAACACAATTCTCATGACCAAGTCGAGCGGAGTGGAGTCCCCGAAGTCTTTCGCTTCCATTATCGTTGTTACAGCTCTCATGCTGTTTTCGATGTTCTTCGGCGCGGGCAACCTCATCTTCCCGCCGAAGCTCGGAGTGGATTCCGGTACCAATTTTGGCCCCTCAATCACCGGCTTCCTGCTCACCGGTGTGGCGTTGCCAGTTCTGGCCATCATCGCCATCGCCATTTCAGGCAACAACCTGCGTGACCTAGCGTTTCGCGCGGGCCGCATCTTTTCCTTAGGCTTCCCGGTAATCGCATACCTTTCCATCGGTGCTTTCTACGCTCTGCCGCGTACCGGTGCCGTGTCGTACGAAACCGGTGTCCAGCCGATTTTCGGCAGTGATTCACTGGCCGTCGCTGCGGCCTTCTACTTTGTTTTCTTCGGTATCGCCTTAGCACTTGCGTGGAATCCGAATGAAATTGTGTCCAAACTGGGCAAGATCCTCACCCCGGCTCTGCTAATTCTCTTGGTTGTATTGGTTGGAATGTCGGCATTCAAATTCGATGCCGCTCCGGCTGCGCCAATTGAGAAGTACTCCTCTACCCCATTTGCCTCCGGCCTGGTCGAGGGCTACCTCACAATGGACTCCATCGCCGGCCTGGCATTCGGCATCATTGTCATTTCTGCCCTCCGCGTCAGCGGTGTCCCAGAGGGCAAGCGTATGGTTCGCGGCACAATGATCTCAGGCCTGTTCGCCGGCATTTTGCTGGCCATCATCTACTTGGGTCTGGGCTATGTCGGCCAGGTGCTGCCGAATGCCGCCTCCTTCGATAACGGCTCGGGCATTCTCGCAGAGGCTTCCAAGCTGGCCATGGGCCAGGTCGGACAAATCGTCTTCGGCCTCATCGTTCTGCTCGCATGTATGACCACGGCTGTCGGCCTGATTGCCGCCACCAGCGAGTTCTTCAACCTGCTACTTCCGGGCATCAGTTACAAGGCATGGGCGATTATCTTCACGGTCATGTCCTTCGTAATGGCAACACAGGGGCTGTCTCAGGTACTGGCGATTGCCGCGCCAATCATCACCTTTATTTACCCGCCGGCTATCACGCTGATTGCACTGACTCTTCTCGACCCGGTCATTTCCTACTCCTTCAAGCTGCATTACACCTACCGCCTGGGCGTCTGGGTTGCCACCATCTGGTCGGGTATCTCGGTGCTCTCCGGTTTGGGTGTCGGTGGTTCTGCTTTGGCGGACTTCCTCAGTCTCGTACCTGGTCAGACCATCGAGTTCGGATGGTTCCTGCCAACTCTGGCAGCGACGGTAATTGGTTACGCAATTGACGTCGTCACGCGAAAGCAGCGCGCAAATCGCCCGGCGAGTGTGCTTGCCGACGAGACCGTTGCAGAAGAGGTAGCCGAAAAGGCGTAAAACCACACCCGGTTATTTGCGTTGCATAACGTAAATACCGCACGCTAGAGAAGTAAATTCCATCCGAACAAGGATTGACTATGAGTACCCGAATGCGTTTTACGCAAACGCTCCTTTTCCGCGTTATTGTCGCGATTATTCTGGGCATTGTCTGCAGCTTTTTCTTCCCGGACTGGCTGGCTCGAATTTTTGTCACTTTCAATGGCCTCTTTGGTAACTTCCTGGGCTTCTTTATCCCGGTGCTGATTTTTGCCCTCATCACGCCGGCGATTGCTAGCCTGGGCCGCGGCGCCGGAAAGTGGCTGGGTATTACCACTGCTATCGCCTACGGCTCGACGGTGTTTTCGGGTCTATTGGCCTACGCCGCCACCCAGGGGCTCTACCCTTGGCTGCTCGGCGCTGATCAGGCCGGCACATCGGTGGATATTGATGAGGGCGCGCTGGAGAGCTTCTTCAATGTAGAGATGCCACCACCGTTTGACGTCATGACCGCCCTGCTGCTGGCTTTCACGGTCGGTGTGGCGATGACCACCGTGAAGTCGGACTCGCTCTACCGCGGTGCGACGCAGCTGCGCGACGTGATTATGAAGATCATCTCGGCATTTATCATCCCACTGCTGCCGATTTACATCTTCGGCATGTTCCTGTCTATGGGCATGAACGGCAACCTGACCACGACGCTGTCGATGTTCTTCAAGGTGCTGCTGCTGGCAGTCATCGGCACCGTGCTCCTGTTGGCAATCCAGTTCTCCATCGCTGGCGCCATCGCTGGCCGCAGCCCGTGGACGTCCCTGAAGAACATGCTGCCGGCTTACGCCACCGCACTCGGTACCTCCTCCTCGGCCGCTACCATTCCGGTGACTTACAAGGCCGCGCTGAAGAATGGTGTCTCAGAGAAGGTCGCAGGCTTTACCGTGCCGCTGTGCGCAACCATCCACCTGGCCGGTTCGATGATGAAAATCACGCTGTTCGCATTTGCCGTGATGTTCATGGCGGACAAGCCGCTTTCGCCGGGCATGGCCATCGGCTTCATTCTCACTTTGGGTATCACCATGATCGCGGCTCCGGGCGTTCCAGGTGGCGCAATTATGGCCGCGGTCGGAGTGCTGCAGTCCATGCTGGGCTTCGATCAGGAGCAGGTCGCTTTGATGATTGCCGCCTACATCGCCATCGACTCCTTCGGTACCGCATGTAATGTCACTGGAGACGGTGCAATTGCCATGATTGTTAACCGCTTTGCCAAGGATGATGTCATCGACCGTTCCGAAGAGCTCAGCTTCGACGCTGAAGAGGCCAATTCCGCATCTTCCACAACCGAGGCCTAACTGGCTTCGGTGCATATGTAAAAATTAAAGAAAACATCCACCGGTCAACCCCGTCGCAATCTTTCAAAAGGCCTTCTTATGGGCCGATGCGGCGGGTGTTGGCATACATGTAAGGGGCCCGCCTTGGACTTCATTTCGACTCGCGACCCAGAGCGCACGCCGCACAAGTTCTCAGACATTCTCCTGGGAGGTCTCGCTAACGACGGTGGCCTCTACCTGCCGGTCGAGTACCCACAGGTTGACGATGCCACTTTGACGCGTTGGCGCTCCGTGCTTGTCGACGACGGTTACGCAGCCTTGGCTGCAGAGGTCGTCAGCCTTTTTGTGGACGACATTCCACTGGAGGATTTGCGCGGTATCTGTGCACGGGCGTACACCTACCCGAAGTTCTCCGATCCGGATATTGTGCCGGTGACGAAGCTGGAAGATCAGCTCTACATCGGTCACTTGTCCATGGGCCCCACAGCGGCATTCAAGGATATGGCGATGCAGCTGCTCGGTGAGTTCTTCGAGTATGAGCTGGCTCGTCGTGGCGAGACCCTGAACATCCTCGGCGCCACCTCTGGTGACACGGGTTCCTCGGCCGAGTATGCAATGCGCGGCCGTGAGGGAATCAGCGTGTTCATGCTAACTCCGGCTGGTCGAATGACCGCGTTCCAGCAGGCTCAGATGTTTGGTCTGCAGGATGCCAACATTCACAACGTCGCCCTCGACGGTGTCTTCGACGATTGCCAGGACATCGTTAAGGCCGTCTCCGGTGACTTGGAGTACAAGGCCAGCCGCCACATTGGTGCAGTCAACTCGATTAACTGGGCTCGCCTGATGGCTCAGATCGTGTACTACGTCTCCTCGTGGATTCGTGTCACTGGCGGCAACGGTGCTGAGGCGAACAACGCGCAGAAGGTCAGCTTCAGTGTGCCGACCGGCAACTTCGGTGATATTTGCGCCGGCCATATTGCGCGCCAGATGGGTGTGCCAATTGACCGCCTGATTGTGGCTACCAATGAAAACGATGTCTTGGATGAGTTCTTCCGCACGGGTGCCTACCGCGTGCGCAGCGCTGCGGAGACTCAGGCTACCTCTTCCCCATCGATGGATATCTCCCGCGCGTCTAACTTCGAGCGTTTCATCTTCGATCTGCTGGGGCGCGATGCTGAGCGCACTGCAGACCTCTTTGGTGTCAAGGTCAAGGAGGGCGGCTTCTCTCTTACTGCTGATCCGATCTTCCCGGAGGCTTCTGCCCAGTACGGTTTCCTCTCCGGTCGCTCGACTCACGCTGACCGCGTCGAGACCATCAAGGACTGCTGGGAGCGCCTAGAGGTCATGGTCGATCCGCACACCGCTGACGGCATCCACGTCGCCCGCGGCCTGGTAGACCAGGTATCCACCCCAATTGTCTGCCTGGAGACCGCTCTGCCGGTAAAGTTCTCCGAGACCATCCTGGAGGCCACCGGACGCGAGCCGGACTGCCCGGAGCGTTTCGCGGACATCATGAATGCCCCGCGCCGCGTTACCGAGCTGCCGAATGATGTCGATGTGGTGAAGAAGTTCATCGACGACAACGTGGCTTAAAACCGGGCATAGCCCAACCCCCCCCCCCCCCCATCCGCGCAGCAGCGATGTGGAATAGTGCCCTCTTTTTTAAGGGCAAACGGCATTATCTTGGGCTATAGGGCTGTTATTACCCCCGTGATTACCTCACAATTGTTCACATGAGTTTCACTCGAGTTAATAGCCGTCCTATGCCCCACGCGCCCGCATCTTCCCCGCAGGAAGGTTCCCAAAAGACAACCACGGTCTCGCGGGCGCTGGCCGACACACTGGCCCAGCACTGCGACCACTGCTTCGGTCTCATCGGCAACGCGAACTCCCACTTCACGTCAGCCCTTACTGAATCGGGATTCGGCTACTCCTCCGTCCGACACGAATCGGCTGCTGTCGGGGCCGCCGATGCATTCCACCGTGCAGGTGGAGGGCTTGCCATCGCGACCGCCACTTGCGGCGCAGGATTTACCAATGCGCTAACCACTCTGGCCGAGGCTCGAGTAGCCCGTATTCCGCTAATTTTTGTCGTCGGCACGCACCCGGAACGCCCACGTCCCTTTGACCTTAATCAGGCGGCGCTCCTCGACGCCCTCGACGTCTGTCATCGCACCGTTACTCCCGAGTCCGCGCTTGACGACGCAAACTTTGCGGTCCAGCACGCACTGAGTTCTCGGCAGCCTGTCGTGCTGCTGCTCCCCTATGACATCCAAGAAGCACCGATTACGGCATCTGCGTCTGAAACACAGTCGACTAATCAGGAGCATCTGCACACCGGCCGACCAGAATGGTTGGAGTCAACTGTCGCGTCGCTGGCCGAGGAACTGCAAACTGCCCGTCGCCCACTCATTATTGCTGGTAGAGGTGTGTTGCTCTCTGGTACCGCAGATCTAGTTCGCCGCATCGGGGACGGTGCGGGGGCACTGTTTATGCACTCAGCGATGGCTCGTCATGTGCTTTCCAGTCCGTGGCAGATTGGCACCGTGGGCGGTTTTGCGCACGCGTGGCAGGTGGAGCTAGCTCGACAGGCCGATGTGGTGCTGTTCCTGGGAGCAAGCTTCAACGCTTTCCAAAACCGTGGCGGCAACATGTTTGCACCGGACGCGAAGATTATCCAGGTTGTCGACGAGCCCCATCCCGCTGCTCAGCCGTCGGTGACACCGCTATTGGCTAAGTTGGAGGAACTTCTGCCCGTACTGGCAGAGCAGCTGGAGAAGTCCCGGGGGGCGTCGTCAAGCACATGGCGTGCGGAGTTGAAGACACTGCCGACGACAGCGGAGGTCGAGTCGCTGACGTGCGCGGATGGCCGGTTGGATCCGCGGGCGTGCCTGCAGTATCTGAATCGTATCCTGCCCAATCAGCGCGCTGTGTGTACTGACGGTGGCCATTTCCTGGGGTGGGTTCCGAAATATCTTGATGTGCCTGGTCCGCAGCAGCAAGTGATTGTGGGCACGGCGATTCAGTCAATTGGTTTGGGCATGGGGTCACTTGTCGGCCTCGCGGCGGCACGCCCCAAGGACTATTGCGTGCTAGTCGCCGGTGACGGTGGCGGCACGATGGGTATTGCGGATTTACCTGCGGCGATTGAGCAGCTGCGGCGTGGTCGTGGCGGTTGCGTGGTGTTCATTAACGATGCTGCCTATGGCGCGGAGCTGCACCAGTTTGGCGATGTCGGGTTGGACACCTCGTCCATGGAGATTGCCGACTACGACTTCGCCGCAGTCGGACGTGCCTATGGCGCTCACGGTTTCAGTGTCGGCGAACCTGAGGACTTTGCCCAACTCGACGCCTACTTCCATGACGTTTCCAACTCCGATGAGGCTTCCGTTGCCGTAATTGATTTCAAGGTCTCACGGCTGGTGGTCGCGGACTTCGTGAAGGAAGTTCTGGCTAAGGCACAAAGGTAGTTTGCCGCAGGCATGATCGGGGCCATCTAGGCCCCGGTGCGACCCCTCTTCAGGCCGGTTGGTTGATGGGGTCTACAATGTGGCGAGTGGTAAAGCAGCGTAACGGTAAAGATCAGATTTCATCAACAGATCAGCCCGCCACAGCGGTGGCAAAGGACCCGCGCGAGCACGTCACTGGCCGCGCGATTGCCGTCTGGCTGGCGGCGCTGATTACCTACATCGTTGCCATCGTCGGCCGCACCTCCATGGGTGTCGCTGGCGTCGAGGCGCTCGATCGCTTCCATATCAACGCCTCCCAACTCGCGCTGTTCACCGCCGTGCAGGTTGGCGTCTACGCCCTGGCGCAGATTCCGACGGGCATCATCATTGACCGCGTCGGCGCCAAGAAAACGATGGTCGTGGGCGCACTGATCATGGCGCTAGGCCAGGTCATCATCGCGTTTACGACATCGTATCCGCTGGCTGTCATCGCTCGTGTGTTCATCGGCGCCGGCGATGCCACCGCATTCCTCGGTGCGATGCGACTGCTTCCCGCGTGGTTCCCACTGCGCGTCACTCCGCTGTTCACGCAGCTCACGGCTGGTCTTGGCCAGCTCGGCCAGTTCATCTCTGCGGTCCCGTTCCTCGCGATTCTGCACGCCGCGGGGTGGGTGCCCGCGTTCTTGTCGCTGAGCACCGCGGGTCTTCTCATCGCTATCGTAGGCATGATCGCGCTTGCCGACGTCCCGGAGAACTCCTCCACAGCCAAGATGTCACTTCGTAAACGCCGCGCCGCCGAGAAGGCCGCGAAAACGGCTGCCGATGGCGGAGCCTCTGCCGCAGCCGATGAGAAACTAACTATCGGCCAGACTCTGAAGATTGTGACCACTCACCCGGTGTGCTGGCAGGGTTTCTTCACTCACTGGACTGGTTTGATGCATCAGTGCATCTTCACATTGCTGTGGGGCATGCCTCTGATGATGCTAGGTATGGGTCTTAAGCCCTCCGAGGCCAGTGTGGTGCTGGTCGTTAACACGCTGTCAGTAATTATCGCCGGGCCGTTGATGGGCATGGTCTCGGCACGCACCGGCCGCGACCGTATCAAGGTTGTTGTCGCAATCGCGTTTATCAACATGGCCGTCTGGCTTGTGTTCCTGGCACCGAGCAACCCACCAGCGTACTGGGCAATTATCGTAGTCAACATCCTAATGGCCGGTCTTGGTGCAATGTCCAACTTCGGCTTTGACTCAGTGCGCGAAGAGGTCGATCGCAAGGTACTCGCCACCGGCACTGGGTTGGCGAATATGGGCGGTTTTGTGGCCACCATGCTCGCTGCACAAGGTGTCGGCTTCCTGCTGGATATTGCAGCTCCCGATGGAAATTACACCTGGGAGACCTTCCGCATTGGCTGGTTGGCTGTCGTCGGTGTGTGGGTGATTGGTTTCGTTGGCCTGCTGGTTGCAAAGCGTGCGGCGGCACGCTTTGTCGCCCAGCAGAGCCGTTTTGAGCTGGAACCTACGGAGTAGGAACTACAGGAAGTCGAGAGACGGAGCGGCTAGAACAGCGAAAGCTGCTCTGGTCCTTCCAGTCCCTCCGAGTCATCCGAGTCCTCCGATCGCCCAGAGGAGTCTGCGCGGCCGCTATCCGCCGTGCGTTCGCTGCCATCGGTCTGAGCACCATGGGAAGCGCGCTCACCGGTGTCAGTTTCGGAGGCTGCGTTCTCCGGGACGTCGTCAAGCGAAGGCGTTGCTGCTACGGCCTCACGCTCATACATTTCCTGCAGCTTCTCGGTCTTGGTAATGCGGACTAGCTCGGCGTAGATGACCAGCTTCATAGAACTATTGACCAGTGGCCCCAGCTGGGAAAACAGGACATCGACGTCGCCGTCAACCGCGAGGCAAGCGCGACGCAGGCTCTCCTCGGAAATAATCCAGCGAGAAGTTTCCGCGCAGGTTTCGCGGTCGCCGATGAAGTCCAACGCGAGGGCAACCTGGTTGCTGGCGACGCCATCCAATGTGGCAGCCAGGCGCTCGTTAGGTGCGGCATCCTTGAACAGGCGGGCAATCTGGACTGCCTCCGCCGTCGGCACCTGACCAGCGGCATACTCAGCGATGAGTTCGGCCATGCGCTGAGCACCGACGTGCTGATCAGTCAGCCAGATGTCGTGCAAGGCATACATGATGGCCATGGCCTGCCAGGAGGCGTGCCCATGGTAGAGAATGCCCAAGATGCCGGCCTGCTCCAGTAGCCAACCGACCATCGCTTCCCCATCGGCGCCATTGCGAGCGCAGAGGTTGTCGACATTCCAAGCCATATGCCCTTCGACGCAGCAGCCATAGAACTTCTGATCTTCCTCCAGCTGCGCGGCCAGTGACACTACTTCACGCGCGGCATACGGGTAGCCGTAGGCAAGGGTGGCATGCGACAAATCATCGACACCCATGGTCACCCACGGAAACTCGCCGTGCCACGGACCGCGACCAACGAGGAAGCCCGCCGCGAGATACGCCCATCGAGTCGAGGCATCAGCGTTGTACCAGTACTGCAGTGCGCGCGGCGTCGGATGCCCGCTGTCAGCGTGAATCAATCCCGCGTTGACCAGCATCTCCACAATCCAGGGCGCCGCGAAAGCACTCGCCCCTATTGAGGCTGCGAAGTCCTGAATCCACAGCAGGCTCGATTCCTCATACATGTGCAACGGGTCCTTCAGGCGCCCGTCGCCGCTGCCCGCAGCATCCATAAACGCCGAAGCAAACGCCACCGCAGCCACCGAAGCTTCGGTCAATTCCTTTGACTCCAGCGTTGCCGGGAAAGACTCCGTCGGATGCGGCTTACGAATCGACCACATGTCGCCCTTGAGCGCCAACGCGACTGCGCCCACCAGGCGGGCAACCACTGTCGATTCGTTGCGTGCTTCCGATTCTTGCTCAAATGTCGGTATCGCCGGTTCTTCTAGCACAGTCAGCAGCAGACGCTCTTCGGCCCAGCGCACCGCGTCGGCACGTAGTTCAGACCACATATAGGAGGGCAAGTACTTCTCGTCGGTTGCCATCCAGCGCAGCTCATTGCGAATATCCACCGGAGCTGTCATCACCAGAGCCCGCACCTTCACCGGATCGCAGAGGAAGCCTGCAATGTGCTCCACCTGGCGAGCCTGCACATTCCGCACCGTTAAATCGCTGGCGTTCAGAGCTCGCGATGTGCCCTCTCCCGGCGCGTTATCCGGCTCCAGCCCCATGCGCTCCATACGGCGACTCAGCACATCCGCTGGCATATTCGCCACCAAGTCGGCGACGCGGAAACTGAGGCTCGGTTCCGCCGGGAACACCTCCGAAATATGTGGTGGCACATGCCACACGCCCGCCGGTTCCTCCCACACGAGCCCCTGGCGCTGGCCACGGCGTAGCACATGCTCAAGCTGCTGCTTGCCGACGCGACGACGCTTGCGGTCAACGCCCTTCGGCGTATCGTGCGCCATCACGTCCGCATCCGATGCCCAATAAGCCACTTCTGTGAGGGTATCCAGCGATGCGGAATCCTCCAGAATATGAACCAATTGGGCCACATCGAGAACATCGGGATCACAAAAAGACAGCGCCGTATGCGCTGAATCCTGTGACATCAGCAATTCCACCGCCTCTTGTCCAGCAGCTGAGGTGTCAGCTGCTGGACACGTGCGGCTCAATAAAAAACGCAGGTCAGTGCCATCTAGGTTGAGAATGAAATCCTCATACCTAGGGCGTACCGAGTAATCGACGTTGCGTTCCATAGCCCACCATTATGCCCGGTCGCCGTGCTAAGACAAAGGCTGCACCCCGCTGCCACATAATGAGCCTCGCAGCGAGGTGCGGCAGACCTCTGCCCGGCCTACTCGTGGTCGGGGTTCTCCTCACCCCAAAACACACGATTGACGACACGGCTGGAGTGACGAGTCAGACGCAAATAGTGCTCAATAAAACCGTTGGAATCCGATGCTTCCCACCCCGCCGCACCTGCGACCTGAGTCAGCTGACGCCCCGGCTGTGGCAGCTGATCCGTGCGTTTACCACGCGTGAGCACCAGCGCATTGCGAGCATTCGTCGCCATCAGCCAGGCATCCCGAAGTGCGTCGGTATCCTCCTCATCTAGAATTCTGCGGTCTTTCAGCACTTCCAGACACTCCAGTGTCGACGTGTTGTGCAACTCCGGCACTTCGTGGGCATGCAGCATGATTAGCAGCTGCACAGTCCATTCAATATCGGTCAGTGCACCGGAACCGAGTTTGGTGTGGGTACGCCGATCAGCTCCGCGAGGCAGCCGCTCGGAATCAACACGCGCCTTCATACGACGGACATCGCGGACCATCTTGGCATCAGCTCCGCCCTGTGGGTACCTCAGCGGATCGATGGCCTTAAGGAAGCGGGTGCCCAGGTCTTTGTCGCCGGCAATCCAGGTAGCCCGTAGCAGTGCCTGAATCTCCCAGGTTTCACCCCAGCGCTCGTAGTAGGTCACATAGGAATCCAGGGTCCTGACAATCGGGCCCGAGCGTCCTTCTGGGCGCAGGTCCACGTCGACCTCCAATGGCGGGTCCTGGCTTGGCTTTGCCAGCCGACGACGCAACGAGTCACAAATCCTGGTTGCCCACTTGACCGCCTCGGAATCGTCGACAAGCGGCGCTCCATCGGCGTCCTTGCGGGGTTCACAGATGAACATCACGTCGGCATCGGAGCCGTACCCCAGTTCAGCACCGCCGAGTCGCCCCATACCAATCACGGAGATAACGCCCGGGACCTCCGAGTCAGGATGCTCCAGCGACCATGCACGGATTTCGGCGGCGAGGGCAGCTTCGAGTACGTTGTCCCACACCATCGACAGAGAGTGACAGACCTCTTGCACATCCATCAGTCCGAAGAGATCTGCGGAGGCAATGCGCGCGAGCTCTGCACGGCGCAACGCACGTGCCACACCAATGGCCTTAGCTGGACTGTTGTGACGAGCAGCCGCTGCGACCAGCGCACGCCCGACTGCATCGGAGTCGGTATTCAGTAGCTTCGGCCCGGACGCGCCGTCGCCGAACCGTTTAATTACGTCCGGCGCACTCATAATCAGATCAGACGCGTACGGCGAAGAACCGAGCACCCGCATCAACCGCTGGCCGACGACGCCCTCATCGCGCAGCGTACGCAGGAACCACGTTTCGTCGTGGAGCTTCTCAGAGAGCTTGCGATAATTGAGCAGACCCGCGTCGGGGTCTGGCGTCGACGATAGCCACTCCATCAGCGTCGGTAGCAGCATCGCCTGAATACGCGACTTGCGCGAGGTGCCCGCCGCCAGCGCAGAAAGATGCTCGTAGGCGCGATCCGGGTACTGATAGCCCAGCGCGGCCAGCTGGCGCTTTGCCGCATCGGCCGATAGCTGCAGGGTTCCAATGTCCTGCTCCACCACGGAGTTCAGCAGTGGACGGTAGAAAAGCTTGTTGTGCAGGGAGCGGATCTGTGAGCTGGCCAGTCGAACCTGCTTGGCCAGCGGTTTGCTGGCATCGGTGCCGCCCTCACCGACGATGCCAGAGGCGCGACCGAGCCACTGAAGAGCTTCGGTGTCGTCGTCGGCAGGCAACAAATGCGTCCGCCGCATCTTTTGCAGCTGCAGGCGGTGCTCCAGCAGACGGACGAACTCGTAGGCGTTAATCAGCGCGGCACCGTCTTCGCGACCGATATAGCCAGCCTCGACAAGTGCGTCGAGTGCCATCACAGTTGGCAGCACGCGGAGGCTATCGTCATAGCGACCATGGACCAGCTGCAGCAGCTGCACCGCGAACTCGACATCACGCAGACCACCGCGACCGAGCTTGAGCTCTCGGTAGCGAAGCTCTTCGGGGACGTTTTGGACCACACGGGCGCGCATGCGTTGAACATCATCGACGAAGGATTCCCGCTGAGAGGCGGTCCACACCATCGGAGCTAGAGCATCGATGTATTCGCGGCCCAGCTCGATATCGCCTGTCATCGGCCGCGCCTTCAGTAACGCCTGGAACTCCCAGGTTTCGGCCCAACGCTTGTAGTAGGCGACGTGGGAATCCACGGTGCGTACGAGTGCACCCGACTTACCCTCCGGTCGGAGATTCGCGTCGACCTCAAAGAAGCAGTGGCAAGAAATCCGGATAAATTCGCTGGCCAAACGGGTGGCTCGGGCATCCGCCGGCTCTGCGACGAATATGACATCCACATCGGAGATGTAGTTCAGCTCTTCCGCACCGCACTTGCCCATGGCGATTACGGCCAGGCGTGTTGAGACCGGCGACGAAGGAAAGACCTGTTGCACCGCGACAGAGAGTGCAGCCGTCAACGCCGCATCAGCCAGATCACTGAGTGCCTCCGAGACCTGACGGAATGGGACTTGTGGCTGTCCCGGACGGCGAGGACCCCGTGGATACGTGCCAGCCAAGTCGTAGCACGCAATACGCATGATCAAGTCGCGGTAGGCGCACTGCATCGCAACTTCGGCCTCACGGCCGGTTAGCTTCGCACGGTACAAACCGGGGCCTTCAAGCGTGGCGGGCGCAACGACGGGGTTGCGATACTCGGGATCCTCCTGCTTTTCCAGACTGGCCTCATCAGTGAGTTCGATGACCTCGGGCACAGCCCCGACGCTGGAGAGCATCTCGCGGAACATGTCTGCCTCAGTTGGAAACTCAGCTTGGAGCAGAACCCACTTTTCTGGGTGTGCAACCAGGTGATCGCCCAGTGCACTCGAGCCGCCGAGCAGCGCAAACATACGCGTACGTAGCGGCACCTGCTCGCGCATGGCTTCATCGAGACCGGACCAGGTGGCCCAGTTCTCCAGCTTTCCCTGCTGCTCCAGCTCGTCGAGAGCGCCTTTCAGCCGCACTAGCGCCATAAGCGCCAGCTTGGGGTCGCTGGCTCCGGCAAGACCCCACAACAGATGTAGGGACTCCTCGTTGTACCACCCCAAATCTTCCAGGTCAGCCCGCGTCCGATCGTCGTTACGCAAGCCCAGCGCTGCGGGCCGCGGCACTGATTGGCGAGATGTGCGAGGTCGATTCATCACCATTGAAACTGGTCACCCAAAAAACAAATTAAAGACGAAAAAGGAAGGGGGCGGTACGGGGAAACTAGTAATCCAGAGTTGTGCGCAGCTCCCACTGCGTCACCTGACGCTGGAACTCGCGCCACTCGCGCCACTTATTGAGCAGGAAGAACTCGTAGACATGGTCACCGAGAGCATCGGCCACCAGATCGGAGCGTTCCATCTCCTGCAGCGCCACCTCCAGGGATGTCGGCAAATCGCGGTAGCCCATCGCACGTCGTTCCCGCTTGGTCAACTCGGAGATGTTGTCCTCTGCCTGCTCCGGAAGCTGGTAACCCTCCTTAATTCCCTTCAAACCGGCGGCCAAAATCACCGAGTAAGCAAGATACGGGTTACAGGCCGAGTCCAAGGAACGAATTTCCACCCGGCGCGAATGTGCCTTACCCGGTGAGTACATGGGCACACGCACGAGAGCCGAGCGGTTGGCCATGCCCCATGTCGCGGACGTCGGAGCCTCATCGCCAAATGCCGTGCGCTTGTAGGAGTTGACCCACTGATTGGTCACAGCGGAAATTTCGCTGGCGTGAGTCAGAATGCCGGCAATGAAACCCTTTGCGGTGTCGGAGAGCTGGTTTTCATCATCCGGGTCGTGGAATGCATTAGTGTCCCCTTCAAAGAGGGAAATATGAGTGTGCATGCCATTGCCCGGCAAATCCTGGAAAGGTTTCGGCATGAATGTCGCCTGCACACCGTTTTTCATTGCGATCTGCTTAATGATGTAGCGGAAAGACATCACGTTATCCGCCATAGTCAGCGGATCGGCGTAGCGCAGATCGATTTCCTGCTGACCCGGCGCATTTTCGTGATGGGAGAACTCCACAGGGATTCCCATGTCTTCCAACACCGTGATCGCTTCTTGGCGAAAGCGGGGTGCGCGGTCGTAGACCGCCTGGTCAAAGTAACCGCCATTGTCCGTTGGCACCGGCGGCTTTCCATCAGTAGCCAGGCTCTCTACTAGGAAAAACTCAATCTCCGGGTGGATGAACGCGTGGAAGCCCTCGTCGGCAAGCGCCTTAATTTGGCGGCGCAGCACCTGGCGTGGATCTGCCCACGACGGCTGACCGTCGGGCATGACGATGTCGCAGAACATGCGCGCGGACGTGATTGTGTCTTCTTTATGCAGACGCGGCATGACCTGGAACGTCGAAGGATCCGGTTGCGCGATAGTGTCAGCCTCGGAGACGCGGGAAAAGCCCTCCACCGCGGAGCCATCGAAACCAATGCCCTCTTCAAAGGAGCCCTCGAGCTCAGCCGGTGCGACGGCAACGGACTTCAGATACCCCAAAATGTCGGTAAACCACAGACGGATATAACGGATATCTTGCTCTTCGATTGCGCGGAGGACGAATTCCTGCTGACTGTTCATACTTTCCAACGTTACCCAGGTGCCCGGATTCGCGGTACACATTTTGACCATCCGGCGTGGCTAGCCAACTGCCGCACCCGTGCCATAACCGCTGCCCTCGTGGCCTCGAATTGCGGGTGACTATGGCATGCTCTATTGACATGAGCGGAAAAAAGATTCGTCTGAATAATCTGGCCGAATGGAAGGCTGAGTCTCGCCCCTGGGCAATGTTGACTTGCTACGACTACTCCACCGCGCGCGCTTTTTCCGCCGCCGGTGTCGAGCTACTGTTGGTCGGCGACTCTGCAGCAAACGTTGTCTACGGCTACGACACCACCACCGAGATCTCGCTGGAAGAAATGATCCCGCTTGCGCGCGGTGTCGTCCGGGGCGCTGGCAACGCACTTGTTGTTGCCGATCTACCCTTCGGCACTTACGAGGCCTCCGATGAGCAGGCCGTGCTGTCCGCCGCGAAGATGATGCGCGAAACCGGCGCACACATGATCAAGATCGAAGGTGGCGTGCGTATCGCTCCGCGCATCCGTGCGCTGGTCAACGCCGGCATTCCGGTCATGGCGCACATCGGTTTCACCCCGCAGTCCGTCAACGCGCTGTCCGGATTCAAGGTACAGGGGCGCGGTGCGGGGGCGGAACAGCTGCGTGCCGACGCCCATGCGGTAGCCGATGCTGGTGCCGCGGCCGTGGTCCTGGAGATGGTGCCTGCGAATCTGGCCACCGAGATTACCCGCGAGCTATCCATCCCGACCTGTGGCATTGGCGCTGGTAATCAGTGCGATGGCCAGGTTCTCGTCTGGCAGGATGCCTTTGCAGTTCCGGCCGATGGCCGCAGGCCGTCGTTTAGCTCGGTGTTCGAAGAGGTCGGTGAGATGCTGACCAAGGGAGCGAAGCAGTATGTCGACCAGGTGCACTCCCGCGAGTTCCCTACTGAGGCGCAGAACTTCTCGGGTTAGCTCTTCGATTCAGGGGTAGAATTAGTGGTTATGGCATCTAAGTCTGGTTCTAAGTCCAAAACTCCAACTGCGGCGTTGGAGGTGGAATCTAAGTTCTCAGCTACCCCAGAAGTGGTAGCCCCATCGTTCGATTTCGTTCCACAGGTTGGCTCCACCACCACTGAGGTGCGAAATCTCTCCGCGATTTACCTGGACACGGCGGACCTGCGTCTGACCCGGTCCAAGCACACTCTGCGTCGCCGAACGGGCGGCCCCGATGAGGGGTGGCATCTGAAGGCGCCGGGTACCGGCGGTCGCCTCGAATATGGCGTTGACCTGGAAGAGGGCTCTGTTAACGGTGAAGGCCGCGATGCTGACTACATCGTGCCTACCGAGTTGCTTGCCCCCGTGCGCGCAATTGTGCGCAATCACCCGCTGCAACCAATCGCGCAGGTAGACAATGAGCGCCACGTCACCACGGTGTTTGCCCTCGATGGCACGCCCATGGCGGAGTTTGCGGATGATCACGTCACGGCGACTTCCTTCCTCGATGGCGGCGAAACCACTACTTGGCGTGAGTGGGAGATTGAGCTGCTCGGGGATTGGGCAAATCACCCGGACGGTAAGGCCGTAATGGCAGCGATGTCCAAGGTCGCTGAGGTGGCTGGCGCCGTGCCGTCGGAAAGCCCTTCGAAGTTGGCGACGGCGTTGGGTGACTCCATCGACTCCGCTCCCCTGCCGCCGGTTCCAGCGAAGCTGCCGAAGGGTACTCCGGGGCGCACTGTGGTCGATGCGCTGGCCGCTAACGTGGCCAAGATGGTCGAGTACGACCCGAAGGTACGCCGCGATGAGTTTGACTCGGTGCATCAGATGCGCGTCGCCACTCGTGAGCTACGCAGTCACATGCAGACCTTCCACGGCATTGTTGTGGGCGATAAGGTCGCTGAGCTGGAGAGCAACCTCAAGCAGCTGGCGGGTGTTCTCGGCGTGGCTCGTGACGCTGAGGTCGTCGCTATGCGCTGGGAAGAACTGCTGGCCAATCGCGAAAGCGCCGCTTTGGGCGAGGAGCTGCGCGCGAACCTTGTCGAGGATGTCCAGAAGGACTACGAGCGCGCCCATCACCGCGTTATTCTCGCGCTGAATTCCGGCGAGTACCTGCAACTTCTCGACGATCTCGATGAGTTCCTCGCCAATCCGCCAATTGCCGCAAATGCGGACGAGGCCGAGGCTGGGGAAAAGAAGTCTAAGAAGAAGGATGATTCGCTTGTCGACGGCGCGGAGGCCGCAGACTCCGAGGATACGTCGGCAGCTGGTTCCGAGGTCGCGGCTGAGGCTGATACTGCCGCCGATGCAGCAGCTTCCACGACCTCAGACAAGGCCGAGCCGGAGAAGGTAGCGGCACCGAAGGAACTCGACACCACTGCGGTGCTGCTTGATCACCTGCGCAGCGCGTTTTCGAAGTTCCGTCGTCGCCACAACCTGGTACTCGATGGCCGCGAGGATGCTGACCTGCCAGAGGCAGATTTGGACGAGCGTTACCACGATGTCCGCAAGGCTGCGAAGAAGCTCCGCTACAGCGCGGAAGCTGCTCAGAACGCGGACCTGCCGACCGAGAAGCTCTACGCTGCTTGCAAGAACCTGCAGTCGGTTCTCGGTGACTTCCAGGACACCTGTACTGCGCGCGACTTCGTGCTGGCTCGCGCTAAGCGTGCCTCCCGTGCGGGCAGGGACACCTTCGGCTACGGCGTGCTTTACCAGATGGAGTACTACGACGGCCTGAAGGCCCTGGCTGAGTACGACGATGCCGTGGCAAAGGTTTTCAAGGCCTTCCGCAAGATGGAAAAGAAGATTAAGAAGGGCAAGAAGGCCTAAAGGCGTAGAGCCTTATTTTTCAGCTACTCCCCAGTCGTCATCTTCTTCATCCCAGTCGTCGGCCGCCTTGTTGCGCTCGGCGACTTTTTCCATGGCAGCGCGGGCTTCCTCTTCGGAATCGTAGGGGCCCATTCGGTCGTCCCAACCGGTTTTCTTTCCCTGAAACACCGTGCCCGTCGACGGCTGGTAGTACCACTTACTGCTGTTGTCGCTCACGATTTTTCTCCTCTTCCACATCGAGAACTTGTCGAGTTATCAAGCGGTTCTGTCACCGCCAACTCCACACATAAGCAAACTTGCAGAGAGGCAACCATTTGCCTGCCATGTGCGCTGCGGCGACATAAAATCCCAGTATATAGGTTTGTCACTGTCCCCCGACCCGGGTATTATCGACGGAATTGTTCACCTTAGAACACAAGCGTTGAACGCGAACACTGCACACCAGCACTATGAGTCCGATCTCTGGAGAGGTTTCACCCATGCCCGCCGCACCCGCTGTCGTAAACGACGTCTTCGATGCCGTCGGTTCTAATGCTTCAGTTGCATACGCCCCGGGTTCCATCAACCTGTTGGGTGAGGACTGCGCGTCCTCCGGCGGCATGCTCCTAGCCACCGCCATTCCGGCCTATGCTGCGGTCGGCATCGAGGAAATTGACGAGCAGCAGCTCGTTGTCGTGTACAAGCGCGAAACTACCAAGATGGATTTCCCGGATAGCGTCCCCGCCGCTTTTTCTCAGGTGCCGACCGCTGTCGCGGCTGCCATCGTCGCATTACAGCACTCGCTGCATCTCGTTCCGCGCAACAGCAACGGCCTGAAGGTCACCATTGCCTCCACTATCGCGCCAGGTCGCGGTTTTGGAGAGATTCCGGCAATTCAGTGTGCTCTCGCGCTGGCTCTCAATGCGCGTTTTGGCGACCGCGATGATGTGCCCACCCGCACGCGTATTGCCACCGCTATCCACGAGACCATGGTGCAGATTAAGGGACAGTCGTGGCCGCTGTACCCCTACACCACGGCGCTGCGCAGCCGCCCGGACAGCCTACTGTGCATCAACCACTCCGATGAGGCAGTCACGCAGACGGCGTTCCCGCAGTCGTTGGCGCTGACTGTCGCTTACTCCCCCGATGTCACCGGCGGTTCGCCCGACGAGGAGCGCTACGAGTTCTTCCAGCAAGCCTGCGCCGCTTTTGGCGTGCCGACTCTCGCTAGCCTCCCCGACTCACAAGAGCGGGTCGCGGACTGGGTGCGTGCTCGTCACGAGGTGCATCCGGACGACGAAGACATCCCCACCATCGGCCGTGCCATTCAGTGGCTTGACGAAGCCGACGCATCCTCCGACCGCGCCCGCGCAGTCATCGGCCACATCCGTCACAGCGATATTCAAGCAGCCATCGCAGGGGTTTCGCGCGATGTCAGTGAGCGTGGCTCCGCGCCGTCGGCAAGCTCTGTGCTGGGGCAGATTGCCGAGCTGACCGACACCATTGACTGCGAGAAGATTGCCCGTTGTGCGCCGTGCCCGGGTGCGTCGCTGGTGATGTGGTCCCACGTCGACGATGCCGATCGGATTGCCTCCGCGCTTAACGACGGCGGTTCCGAGACCATCCGTGTGGAGAACACTGCGGCCGGCGCGGTGGTCGAGTAGAAAAGCTTGTGTGAACGAGTCGGCCTATGAGCCGGATTCTGTCCCTCGGCGCTCCTTTCGGAAAGCGCCGGGTGGCGATCATCCATCTCGGTCTGCCATTGCTGACAGCCTGAAGCAGCACACCCGCGAGTATCGGACGGGCAGCCCTCAAACACTCGCGCACGCGCACGACGAAGCATGCGCGATTTTGCCTTGCTCCTGGTGGGGTTTACCTAGCCGGTGCAATCACTTGCCCCGCTGGTGCGCTCTTACCGCACCTTTTCACCCTCACCGGATCTCCACAGCTTTACGTCAAAGACATCGGCTGTGCGCCCGGCGGTCTATTTTCTGTGGCACTATTCCCGCAGGTCACCCTGGGTTGCTGTTAGCAACCACCATGCCCAGTGGAGTCCGGACTTTCCTCGACAGCGGCCTGGACACACTCTGTAAAAGAGGCGTCCGGTTCCGTTAACTGCCGCGATCACCCGGCCGGCTCGCTCGAATGGTTAGTGTACCCGCCACAACCGCAATTCAAATAACCCGCCGTGCTCGGCTGCTAACCACGCAGGTAGCTGGTGTCGTTAATCAGCCGCACTGATGTCGGCCCATCTGCGTAGAACTCCGCGATGGAGAGGCTGGCCAGGTCCAAGTGCAGGCGAGTGAAGATTTCAAAGCCGCAGCCGAGCCCCTGGCGCAGCAGCGACTTGATTGGTGTGACATGGCTGACTACCAGCACATCCGAGGCACCGAATTGTTGAGCGATGCGCTCACGCGCGGCGCTCACTCGGCTATCGACCGTGCGGAAATCCTCCCCCTCCGGTGGCGCCACGGCCGGATCCGCAAGCCAGGAACTGTGCAGCTCAGGGGTGGCGTTGTGAGCCTCGGAGAAAGTCATGCCCTCCCACTGCCCAAAGTCGGTCTCGCGCAGATCCTCTTCAACGTGGATGTCCAGCCCGAGCGCTTTGGCTGCCGCCTCTGCTGTCTGCTGTGCACGACGCTGTGGAGAGGCCACAATCGCCGAGAAACTCATGTTGCCGCTATCGACCAACGTCGCCAGGTGACGTGCTGCCGCTTCCGCTTGCTGTCTGCCCACCTCTGTCAGGTCGGGGTTCGAACGACTTCCCGAGTACTCCCGGCGAATCGACATTGGCGACTGCCCATGGCGCAGCAGCACCAACCGCGTGGGATCCGTAGTCGCACCCGTCCAGCCCGGCGCGCTATCGCGCTTGTCTGCAGCCTGGCTCATTTACGCGCCTTTCACCGCTCCCAGCGTTTCCGCACGCACAATCATCGCGCCACATTCAGGACAAAACGTCACTTCTTCCGGCGCGAGCGTGGTGAATTCATGCACGGTTCCTACATCGAGCTCCATGAAGCAGGAACCGCAGGTGCGTCCGTTTAAGCGGGCAACGGGGATCCCATTAGCAAGCGCTAGACGACGGTAAAGCTTGGCTGCCGAACCATCAATGAGTTTGTCAGCCTCTTCGATTCGGGTCTCTGCGATGGAAATGCGCGCAATGAGGTCAACCTCGGCGTCGTTAAGCCTTTGCTTGGCGGCGACGATGTCATCGTGCGCCTCGTCGGCGTCGTATTCGTGCTCAGCGTCGACCTGATAGGCCTCCTGCATGCGCTCGTACTGCTGGAGTTCCTGTTCAGCGCGTTCGCGGCGGCGCTTGGTGGAGCGCAGGTCATGCCCGAGGTCACGGCGCGTGGATGCGTCTTCTGCGGCACCGAGCGACAGACGATCAGCCTTTTCGCGGGCTTTCAGCTTGTTGATGTCCGATTCCAGCTTGGCAATATCGCGGCCGATATCGGAGGCGCTGAGCTTGGAGCGCGCTGCCTCACTGGCCTGACGGCTGTGCTTTTTGCGCAGCTCCTGCAACTCGGCACGCTCGGGCAGAACGTTCTGGCGGGCGGTGAGCCCATCCAACAGAGTTTGGTTTTCCGCCTTTTCCAACATCGCCACTTGGATTTGTGGACTAAGCCTCATGGTCTTCACTTCCTTGCCTGTGTCGACGATTCTGCCACTGTCCAGGGATCGGTGCGCACCTCAAGGACCTCGGTCGCGACCCCGAGCCTCTCGGCCAGGATCTCTGCGGCCTGGTAGCACCAGGGGAACTCGCTGGCCCAGTGAGCCGTGTCCACCACGCAGAAGTCCGCGGTTCGCAGTGTCTCATCGACAGGATGATGCCGCAGGTCAGAGGTAACGAACGCATCGACGCCCATCTTTGCCACAGTGTCCAGGAAAGAGTCACCTGAACCAGATGCGACGGCAACCGTGCGAATCATCCGCTCCGGATCGCCTGCGCCTCGCACGCCCCATGCCGTTGCGGGCAGGCGCTCAGCCACACGGGCGACGAAGTCCTTAAATGGCATCGGCGTATCCAGCGTGCCCACTCGCCCAATGCCCACAGCCTGCTGCGGATCCAAGCCGGTAGCCTGATTGTCCACGATGTCGAAGGCAGGCTCCTCATACGGATGCGCCGCAACGAGAGCCTTGACAATCGCCGCGCGCACGGACCGTGGCGCGACCATCTCCAGGCGTACTTCCTCGACATACTCAATCTGCCCCTCGGCACCGATGAAGGGATTCGCCCCGCTCAGCGGGCGGAACTGGCCGCGGCCGTTAATGCGAAACGCACAGCTGTCGTAGTCGCCGATAGTGCCCGCGCCCGCCTCAAACATGGCTTGCGCGACCTTATCGACGTGATCTGCCGGAACCTTCACTGTCCAGGTATCCAAGCCGGGAGCCGGCTGCGGAGCTAGCGGCGCACCCGGTTCAACTCCGAGCACCGTGGCCAACTGGTCGTTGACACCCGGTCGGGCGCTGTCAGCGTTGGTGTGCGCTGCAAAGAGAGCCACACCTGCCCGAATCAGCTTATGAATAATCCGACCCTTCGGTGTATCCGCCGCCACGGAATTCACACCACGCAGAAGCAGCGGATGGTGCACAACGAGCATCTGAGCACCGGAGGCAATCGCGCGATCTGCAACCTCGTCAGTGCAGTCCAGCGCCAACGCGATGCGACGCACCTCATCCTGCGGGTCACCGCAGATCAGGCCAACTTTATCCCAGCTCTCCGCCAGTGCCGGCGGGTAGGCCGCGTCCATCGCCGCACGCACGTCGGCAACGGTCACCACCGTGTTATTGCCCTCGGCACGGGTCTGCGCAGAGTCCGTCATACATCCATCCCTTCAACATGCATTTCTCTCCAGCTTCTCTTCCAGCGTAGTGAACTCTGCCCCGCCCCATCAGTTCTGCGACAGCAAATCCGCTACTTCCGCAATAAGCCGCCGCACACTCGTCTCGTCCCGCACAGCCAGCCGCCACCACGAACCGTCCAAACCGGCGAAGGTGTCGCAACGCCGCACGGCTACTCCGCGCGCAGCGAGCCGCTGTCTCAGGCGCTCGTGCTTGACGACGTCAACCTCCGCAGCGCCCGGACCATCATGCGTGCTCAGGGCAACCCCCGGGCGTGCCAGCACAAAGGGAGCCTTGGAATCCAACACCTGCCAGCCGGCGGCTACTAACAGCTGTGTCATAGCCTCGCGCTGCTGACCAATCTCAGCGCGGATTTGTGGCAACAGCTCTGCCTCGCGACGCGCGATTGCCGCCATAGCGGTAAGTTGCAGCGTGCCCAGTGGCCAGTGCGGACGCAGTCGCCCCAACTGCGCCAGGAGCTCAGGGGTTCCCAGCGCGTAACCACAGCGCAGGCCTGCGATTGCCCAGGTCTTAGTCATGCTGCGGAAAACGATGACATTATCGGGGATACTGTTCGCTTCCCCCGGCCTGCAATCAGCTAGCGAGCACCGCCGAATAATCTCACCATCGGCGATGTCCATAAATGCCTCATCCACGACCAAGATCCCACAACGGCTGGCGAGCCCCCGCAGGTCATCCGCTGAATGAGCAACACCGGTGGGGTTAGTCGGATTGCCGATGATGACCATCCGACCGTCAAGCTGCTGGGAATGCGGGGAGGAGGCGTTCTCGTGGACGTCGGCAAGCGTAGGCGTGAGCGTGTACGGCGACGGTAGTACCAGCGAATCCACCCCGACTCCCGCGGCGCGGAACGCGGCTTCAGGTTCGGTGAACTGCGGCTGGACGATGGTGGCGGGCAAGCCCAGGTGCGGCAAGAGCGAAAAGCCCTCGGCGACGCCGTGAAGAAGCAGAACCTCGTCGGCGCTGCGATTGTGATTGGCGGCGATGGCGGCGCGGACGTCGGCATCGAGCTGCGCAGACGGATACGCGGCAAGTTCTCCAAGGGACGTGGCAAGCGAGTCCTGCAGCCACTGCGGTGTGGTGCCGTGAACATTGACGGCAAAGTCCAGGTCAGCGCCATGGGCGGCCTGATCGCCGTGATAGCGCAGCGGGTCGTCTAACATGCCATCCAGCCTAATGACCTTTTAGGATGAACAATATGTCCACTGGCCATCGTCCCACTGTCCTTATTGATGTCGACGGCACCATCGCCGATTCTCTCCCCGCAATCGCACATGGATTCCGCCTTGCGTTGGAGGCAATTGACCACCCACTTCCGCCCGAGAGCTTTATCAACACGATCCCAGGCCCGCCAATGGTGGAGACACTCGCATCCCTCGGGCTTTCCGACGAACAAGTCGACCGAGCCTTCGCTGTGTACATGGAGCATCAACACGCCGGTGCTTGGCAGCGTGCCGAGATGTTCCCCGGCTGGCCGGAGCTCCTGCGCGATTGGCGGGCAGCTGGTGTCCAACTAGCCACTGCGACTTCCAAGGGCGACTACTTCGCCCGTAAAACCTTGGACAATTTCGGGCTTCTCGACGCCTTTGACTTCATCGGCGCCGCCAGCGACGACGGCTCACGACAGACAAAGACCGAGGTCATTGAGTACACGCTCAAGGAGTTGGGCATTGAAACCGATGAAGCAGTGCGTCCGCACGGTTCGGTCGTAATGGTTGGCGATCGCATCCATGATTTTGAGGGCGCCGCACAGTTCGGCATCCCCGCCATCGCTGTTAAATGGGGCTACGGCTCGGAATCTGAGTGGGCATCGGCAGCGGCGGTGGCGTCGTCGCCTGGGGACCTGAATCGTGTTGTGCGGGAAATGTTGTATCTTTAAGACTCGTCAACGATTAGTGACAATCCTATTTTTATTTTCCGAGAAGTTTGGTTTTGCCTATTATGCTTATGAACTCGTCGCATCGTACTGAGTCCGTGTACGTCGTGTTTGTCTGCTCCGGAAATATCTGCCGCTCCCCCATGGCTGAAATCATC
This sequence comes from Corynebacterium sp. HMSC064E07, assembly GCF_001815745.1. Lineage (NCBI taxonomy): Bacteria > Bacillati > Actinomycetota > Actinomycetes > Mycobacteriales > Corynebacteriaceae > Corynebacterium > Corynebacterium sp. HMSC064E07. Next base: position 54,210 of record NZ_KV821825.1, read on the forward strand.
GTCCGTGACGCGGTTGAAGCCAATGCGCTTGCCGACGATGTCCTGCTCGCCTCCTGCGGAATCGGCGGCTGGCATGTCGGCGAACCCGCCGACGAGCGAGCGCAAGCCGAGCTGGAAAATGCTGGCTACGATCCGAACCACACCGCGGCACAGCTGGGCGATGAGCACATGGATGCAACGCTTTTCATCGCCATGGATGAATCGCACATCAATGGTCTACTCCACGCTGGCGTGCCAAAAGAGAAGATTCGCCTGATGCGTTCCTTCGACCCGGCATCCCCGAAGGGGGCCGTCGTGGCTGATCCTTACTACGGAGGTCCGGAGGGATTCGTCCGCACTCGAAACGAAATTGAGGCCGCGACGCCGGGAATCATCGCATGGTTGCGTGAGACTCTGGCGCTGGCCTCTGAGCGTTAAGGTTTCAAAACAACCTTTTCTTTTGTTTTGCTGGCATTGCCCCGGTTTCGAAACGCCCAAATCTTATTCAAGATGAAGTTAGCGGGCGTACCCAAGATGACGCCGATGAGGTTTGCCCAGTAGAGGCGGTTTCTAAAGCCGGTGGAGTCGTCGAAAATATCCACCGGCAGTGCCAGTGGCGAGGTGGGGTTAGTCAGCAGCGTGATGACAACCAGGTTCACAATCAGTGCTGAGATACCTGCAAATAAAAACGGGAAGAACTGTCTAAACCAGTTCGGGCGATTGTCAGTTCGGAAGGTCCAGGACCGGTTGAGCTGGAAGTTCCAGATGTTAGCCACGACAAACGCCAGAGTTGCATAGACGTGGGAGTAACGGATATTCCACCGCGTTCCGAACAAGTTCATAAACACGTCGTGCTCATTGGTGCCCAGACTGAGGCCCAACTTGCGGGCAATAATCACGACAATCAGGTTGACAACCACACCTGTGCCGCCGACCAGGCCGAACTTGATGAACTGGCGCGAGACTGTGCTGAAGCGGCGTGAAGGCGAAGATTTCGCTGTTTGCGTGCCCACCACGACACCTCTCTTTCCATCTATCCCCGGGTAGATTCCCCGTCAAATACGCTCAAATAACTTTACCCGAAGTTCACTCAATCTCCGCACCGCCAATCACCTGCCGCTCTAGTGCCATCCACACCACCGGGTAAGCTCAATGAATGTGTTTAAGAATGTGCGCCAGTTTCTGACCCCTGGATGGGTTCTCACTGCCATTGTCGCCATTGCGTTTTCCTATCTCGCATTTACTGTTCTGGCTCCGTGGCAGTTGGGTAAGAACACCGCGACGCAGCATCGCAATCAGCAGCTTGAGCACTCATTCGAGCTCGACCCCGTAGATGTCAATGAGCTAATGCCCAAGGGCAAAGGGTTCGTCGAGGGCAACGAATGGCGTCGCGTTACCGCCACCGGGTCCTTCCTGCCGGATACCCGCGTGCTATTGCGTAACTGCCCGGTCAATGGAGCCCCCGCCGTCCAGGTACTCGATGTCTTCGTCGCTAACAATGGCGAAAACTACCTGGTCAACCGCGGCTTTGTACGCCCGACAGACTCCAGCACCCCCAATGTTGAGCCAGCCCCGAAGGGCACCTTGACTATCTCGGCCTTTACCCGCCGAAACGAGATTCCCGCCGAGACCGCCCCAATCCCCGGCACCCCGCCGCAGGTCTACGGAATCAACACCAAGGAAGTGTCCGAGCTAGTCGACACCGAACTCAACCCCGATTGGCTTCAGCTCTCGGACAAATCCGATGCCGTCATCGAGGCCATTCCGCTGCCCACTCTGGAGTCCGGCCCCTACCTCTCCTACGGCATTCAATGGATTTTCTTCGGCGCTCTCGTGCCGCTTGCCGTCGTCTGGTTCATTCGCGCTGAAATCGTCGAGCGCAGACGAGACCGCGCGGAGCAGGAGGAGATGGCCAAGAACCTCCGCGACGCCGCGGAACCAGTAGATGACGCTGATGCCACCGAGGCCGCAACACCCGAATCGGACGACGACGCCACTCCGACGCCTCCGCCGGCTAAGTCCGACGAGGATCGCGCCGCCGAGCTGCACCGTCAGCGCATGGCGCAACGCTACGGCAACACTGGCCACCGCGCCGCAGGTTATCGCGATAACCGATACGACGAGCGTTTCTAACTCTCAGCTCGCGCTTTCACGCGTCGGATACATCCGGCAATTACTGCTGCTCCGGCGCAGCTGAGCGCAACAATGTTTTGCACTCGCTTGCTCAGCCCTGCGGCACGCCGCACATCGGCCACCGCAGGCCTCCGACCACTGCCAAGCACCGGGCGCATCTCCACTCCGCTGGGATACACCGTCGCGCCGCCCAGCTGCAGCCCCAGCGCGCCTGCAGCGCTTGCCTCCACGACGCCCGCGTTTGGACTTGGGTGGTTGCCGGCGTCTCGTCGCCACGCTGCCAATGCTTGACGACGATCCGGGCCTGCAACCACAGTTGCGACAGCTGTAAGTCTCGCGGGGAGGAACCCGGCGACGTCGTCAAGCCGTGCACTGGCCCACCCGAACTGTCGATAGCGAGCGTTGCGGTACCCCACCATCGCGTCGAGGGTATTAGCCGCTCGATGAGCGACCACACCAGGAGCGCCTGCAATGGCACCCCACATGAGAGTGCCGGTGACTGCGTCGGAGGTATTTTCAGCGAGCGATTCGACGGTGGCTCGGGCGATCCCATCAGCGTCGAGCGCCTCTGGATCACGCGAGCACAGCCACGGCACAAGCTCTCGGGCAGCATCGATATCTCCGGCGGAAAGTCGGTCGGCCATACGTTCGCCCGTGCGGCGGAGGGTAGTGCCGCCGAGCGATGCCCACGTGGTGGCAGTCAGTGCGAGGGTCGGGGCGACTGTACTGACTGCGGCGGTAAGCACTACCGGTGCGGCCACTGCGATTGTGGTGAAAGCTACACCGCGCGCCTTGGAATCGGCATAAATTCGGCGCTCAAGTTTGCTGACGGCCTGCCCGTAGATTGCCACCGGATGGTGATTGGTGGGATCTGCGAAAATGCGGTCAAGCGCATATCCCGCAGCGATGGCTGCACCGCGTCGCCAGAGGCGTCGACTTCTGGCTTTTATACGCAATTTAATCGAACTGTCCCTGCAGAACGGCTACGACATCGAGCGGAGTGACATGTGCTGCCGGATGACGGTGCGAAGATGCAGCCATCAAGGTGTAATCACAGGTGTGCCGGATACCGAGTAGGTGCCCAAACTCGTGTGCAAGCGTGCTGCGAATTGCATCAGGATAGAGTGTGGAAGTAACGAAAACCGTCATTTCTTTACTAATTTCCGATGCAGAAGCCAAAACGTGCGAGTTCGGCTTAGGCACGTAGCGAACGCTCACGGTATCCGAATCAGCTTTGTCTTTGGTCACTTCCCGGAGCACGACCTTGCCACCGAGCTTTTCATTCCACTCTTGGGCAGCAGCGTCCAGCTGCGCGCGGTACGGAAAGTCTGGAGCAACAACGTAGTCCAGGGTGCCGTCGGCAAGGTAGGAAGGCATCTTGTCGGAGAGATGGAGAATCGATGGATCCTCCACCGGCTCGCCTGCATTTGCGGCTTTGACCATTGCCTTACAGGTGGCAGCGTCGATTACTGGTTTACCGTCTCCTCCAATTGCGTAGGCCTGTGGGCCCGCAAGTAGAGATCCGGCAACAATGATGGTTACTAGCGATTTTGTAAAACGCACAGACCGGGAGTTTAGCACAAACAAAAATCCACCCGGATTCTCCATTACAAGAATCCGGGCGGATTATGTCTGTGCGGCGAGAGGGTTTCGAACCCCCGACCGCTGGTGTGTAAAACCAGAGCTCTACCGCTGAGCTATCGCCGCGCTGCTGCGAAACTTTAACACACGGCAAACATAGATTGCCAATTGCGCACTACACACAGCGTTTATGCAGATTATTTCAATAGCTCGGCTAGTAGCCGATTCAAACGGGACAGCGAAAGCCGGCTAGCTAGAGCGCTGCACCAGGCAATTGCCCTGCCAATCCCCCAGACGAAGCGCCGAGGTGTTGGAGAAACCTGCCAGCTGTGCGGACTCGTCAATCACACCAGGATCAATGGCACCCGGCTGACCAGCACCCGGCGTGAGCAACCAAACGCGGCCTTCATCCTCCAAAGGGCGGGAAGCATCCACAAGACCATCGACCAAGTCGCCGTCTTCTTCACGCCACCACAGCAATACGACGTCGACAACCTCATCCGTGTCTTCGTCGAGCAGGTCTGCATCCAGGAAATTCTCGACCGACTCACTGATTGCTGAGTCACAGTCCGTATCCCAGCCAACCTCCTGGACTAGCTGACCTTCCTTGATGCCGAGCCTGCTCGCATATTCATGAGCAGCGCCTGTGGCGTTGACCACTTCCCTTTTCCTCCTCTAGAAAAAATATTCAGCTCGATTTTTCGAACTATGTGGAGAAATTTTACCGCTCAAATACATTTTTCACAGCTGCAAAATAAGAATTTCCCCAAAAAGGTGCAGTTTTCGCAGTGTTCTTCGCAATGTTCGTCGTAAAGCCGACCGGATTGTTCGGTGAAAGCGTGTGCAAGAAACGGCTAGGGGCACAACAAACGATTCAGACGTAGAGTGGAGAAAAATAACCTTTGCCTTTCCTTCAGGGACTGAAAGGAGCTCACAATGTCCGATACCTCGTCGGGTACGCCACAAGCCCACTCTGATGAGTCAAACTTTGCCCTTATCCGTGATGGGGTCGCCTCCTATCTCACGGATGCAGATCCTGAAGAGACCAAGGAGTGGCTTGAGTCTCTCGACGGACTGTTAGAAGAGGCAGGTCCGGAGCGCGCACGTTTCCTCATGCTGCGCCTGCTGGAACGTGCCACGGCAAAGCGCGTGGCTCTACCGCCGCTGACCTCGACAGACCTCGTCAACACCATCCCAACTGAGATGGAGCCAGAATTCCCAGGCGATGAGGACATTGAGCGCCGCTACCGCAAGTGGATTCGCTGGAATGCGGCAATTATGGTCCATCGCGCACAGCGTCCGGGTATCGGCGTGGGCGGACATATCTCCACCTATGCGGGCGCCGCACCGCTTTACGAGGTCGGCTTTAACCACTTCTTCCGCGGCAAAGACCACCCAGGCGGCGGTGACCACGTCTTCTTCCAGGGCCACGCTTCGCCGGGTATGTACGCCCGCGCATTCCTAGAGGGGCGTCTGACCGAAGAGGACCTCGACGGTTTCCGTCAGGAAGTCTCCCTCGGCGAGGGCAATGGCCTTCCCTCCTACCCGCACCCGCATGGCATGCCAGAATTCTGGGAGTTCCCGACGGTGTCCATGGGCCTTGGTCCGCTCAACGCCATCTACCAGGCACGCTTCAACCGCTACCTGCATGACCGCGGCATCAAGGACACCTCACAGCAGCACGTTTGGGCCTTCCTCGGTGACGGCGAAATGGACGAGCCGGAATCTCGTGGCGCCATTCAGCATGCGGCGCTGAACAACCTGGATAACCTGACATTCGTCATTAACTGTAACCTGCAACGCCTCGACGGTCCGGTGCGCGGCAACACCAGCATCATCCAGGAGCTGGAGTCGTTCTTCCGCGGCGCTGGTTGGAATGTCATCAAGGTCGTTTGGGGCCGCGAGTGGGACGAGCTCTTCGCTAAGGACAAGGACGGCGCACTAGTCGACCTGATGAATAAGTTCTGCGATGGCGATTACCAGACGCTGAAGGCTAACGACGGCGCTTGGGTGCGCGAGCACTTCTTCGGCCGTGACCCGCGCACTGCCAAGCTGGTCGAGGACATGACCGACGAGGAGATTTGGAACCTCCGTCGCGGTGGCCACGACTACCGCAAGATTTACGCTGCCTACAAGAAGGCCTTGGAGACCAAGGACCAGCCGACCGTCATTCTGGCGCACACGGTTAAGGGCTATGGCCTCGGCCATAACTTCGAGGGCCGCAACGCGACCCACCAGATGAAGAAGCTGACGCTCGATGATCTGAAGCTTTTCCGCGATAACCAGCGCATTCCGATCTCCGACGAGGAGCTGGAGAAGGATCCCTACCTGCCGCCGTACTACAACCCGGGCCCAGAGTCCGAGGAAGTGCAGTACATGCTGGAGCGCCGCAAGGAACTCGGCGGTTTCGTGCCGGAGCGTCGCACTAGCTACGAACCACTGACAACGCCAAAGCCGGAAACCCTGAAAAACCTCCTCAAGGGATCAGGTAAGCAAAAGGTTGCCACCACTATGGCGACGGTGCGTGTTTTCAGGGACCTGATGCGCGATAAGGATCTCAAGGACCGCTTCGTGCCTATCATCCCTGATGAGGCCCGCACCTTCGGCATGGACTCCTGGTTCCCGACGCTGAAGATCTACAACCCGCACGGCCAGAACTACACTCCGGTCGACCATGAACTGATGCTGTCCTACAAGGAAGCGAAGGACGGTCAGATTCTGCACGAGGGCATTTCCGAGGCGGGCTCTGTGGGGTCGTTTACCGCTGTCGGCTCGGCGTACGCCACCCATGGCGTGGCCATGATTCCGCTCTACATCTTCTACTCGATGTTCGGTTTCCAGCGCACGGCTGACTCCATCTGGGCTGCCGGTGACCAAATGTCCCGCGGCTTCCTACTCGGCGCTACCGCCGGTCGCACGACGCTGACAGGTGAAGGCCTGCAGCACATGGACGGTCACTCCCAGCTGCTGGCAGCTACGAACCCGTCCGTGGTCTCCTACGACCCAGCATTCGGCTACGAGATTGCTTACATCGTCTGCGACGGTATCGACCGCATGTATGGTCCGGAGCGCGGCGAAGATGTCATTTACTACCTGACTATCTACAATGAGCCGACTTCGCAGCCGGCTGTCCCGGAAGACCTCGATGTCGAAGGGCTGCTTGGCGGTATCTACCGCTTCCGCAAGGCTGAGGGCGACAAGCATGTCAACCTGCTGGCTTCCGGCATTGGCATGCAGGAGGCGCTGCGCGCCGCGGACATCCTGGAAGACTACGGTGTGGCTTCCTCGATTTACTCGGTGACTTCGTGGAATGAGCTGGCTCGCGATGGACACGAGCGTGACACTGAGCGTCTGCACAACCCGGCTGAAGAGGTCGAAGCCGCCTTCGTAACCCGCCAGCTGTCCGACACCGATGGGCCATTCATCGCAGTGACTGACTTCCAGCGTGCGGTCCCGGAGCAGATTCGCAAGTGGGTTCCAGGTGACTACACCGTCCTCGGCACCGATGGCTACGGCTTCTCGGATACCCGTCCGGCCGCTCGCCGCTACTTCAACTCCGACGGCGAGTCAGTCGCTGTTGCGGCCCTGGCCGCACTGGCACGCGCTGGCAAGCTCGACAAGAGTGTCGCCCAGGAAGCAGCTGAAGAGCTGCAGATTACCGATCCAACCGCAACCACTCAGGACGCTGAATAATGACCTCTAGCCTTGGAGATCAGCTCAGCGCCCTACTGGGCACACAGGTCACCGGCGCCGGTGACGCTGACGATGCCTCACCCAATGCAGCGAACGCGGGCTCGAAGAAGGGTTCCGCCGACGCTGACCTGCCCGCAGGTCTTCACGGCGAGGTCGCGGCAATCGTCAAAAAGATGGCTAACGACGAGGTGGAGTCCCTAGAGCTCTCCACTTCGCTGACCGACTACGGCTTTGACCGCTTGAGCGTCGTAGAGTTGGCTGTCCGCTGTGAGGAAGAGCTGGGAGTCCGCATTGAGGACGAGGACATTTCCTCGTTTAAGACCCTTGGCGATGTAGTTGACTACATCGCCGCCCGGCGCGGGTAGAGCTGCAGCACGTTAGCTGCCTCTACCCCACCGAGGTCTGCGTTGCCAGCGGTCGAGTTGCCGCTGGCACTGTCGGGTCCGGCAGGGGTGGACGTCGTAAAGCACTCTTCGGGGGCGTAGCCTGCCGTCATCATGCGCATCGGCTCTAGCACGCGGTCCCACGGCCCGCCGATGGCCGCGTCGAGGGTTCCTTCGATGTCGCCGCCGCGTGCCATGATGGAACGCAGCGCATCTTCGTTGACCACGATGTTTCCGGCGGCATCGGTCTGTCCGGCGAAAGTCCCCAGCTGCGGGGTATGACAGTAGCGCATGCCATCGATGGCGTAGCCGTCATCATCCACGGCTGGGTCTTGCGCCAGCTCGAAATAGAGGCGCGGCCACCTAGCCAGGTTGTCCACCAGTGTGGCGATGGTGTCAGCACTTGCAGTGAAAGGCACCTCGGCGCACAAAGTGGCATCCTGGTCGGTCGCACGCCAAATATCCCGGCCTGGCTTAGTGCCATCGGGCATGCTGAGTCGGGCCAGCGCCCACGTGATGTGTGGTTGCAGCGGCCCTGGCATGCTGTGAATCCACAGGACGCCTGAAAGTTGGGTGCGCATAGACGAAGGTCCTCGGAAAAGTTGCGGTCAATTGGTGTAAGACGAGATTCGTCTTCCCCTACGAACTCATCCAACGACACTTGCCACACTGCAGAAAAAAGCACTGCGGTAAAACAACACTTCTGAGGTTTGCGTTGCACGTGTTTATGATTGTTATTTCCGAGACGGCTGCTGGCAACCCTCAAGTTGTCCTTAATCCCCCAGATGTGATTTAGCGCTGAGACGAAAAATCGACGCCGCAAGCGACGCCGACTTAGCTCATATCCCCTTAATCTTTAGCGTGTTCTTCCAGTTCACGCCATAGTTCGTCGTTGAAGTCAGTCCACAGCGGCTTGGCCCATTCGCCGAAAGCTCGGTCGGTCAAGGCGATTGCCGCCCGCCCGGTTGGACGATGAAGCCACAGGAACGTGCCCGCCTGCCCGAAGTGGCCTGCGACATCCTTGGGCATCGAGGCGCCAAACCACAGCCCCTGCTTGGAATCGGGGTGCCCGAAAATCTCAAAGCCCAGGCCCCAATCGGCCGGACGTTGCATTCCATAGCCCGGCACGACACCATTCAGGCCCGGGAACTGCACGGTCAACGCTTCGGAGACGGTACCTGGGTGCAGGAAAGTCGGGGTGAAGATCTCATCGACGAAGACCATGAGATTAGCGACACTGCTACGCGCGCCATGCCCTGCCGAGCCATCCAGCACGGAATCTGACATCCCCAGCGGCTCAAACACGGCCTGGCGCAGGTATTCACTAAACGGCATGTCTGCCTCCGCAGCGATGGCATCGGCGATGATTTCAAAGCCCGCGGAGGAGTAAATGCGCCGCTCCCCTGGTTCTTTTTCCAGCTCACGGCTGGCAAACCTCACCCCGCCGGCGTGCGCCAGAAGGTGACGCACAGTCGCGCCGTGACCGGGTGGCGTGAGCTCTTGGTCGAGCTCCACCGCGCCCTCCTCGACGGCCACAAGCATGCCCACAGCGGCCAGTAACTTGGTCACGCTAGCGAGCTCAAAAACGCGACCGCTATCACCGTGGGTATGCCAACTGCCATCGTCGGCACGCACGGCAGCCGCGACCGTGTCAACTGGCCACTGATCAACTTGCGCAAGAACAGAGGGCTTCCAAGAAGTCATGTCCTCAAGACTACGCAAGCGTGGCGGACTCGGATTTTTCGGCGGAATCGGACTTCTCAGCAGGCGCGTCTGCAGACTCGTCGTCCGACTCGTCGGCTGGCGACAGGTCGGCGTTGGCGCTGGCGTCCCACTCGTCCTTATCCCAGATTCCCGCACGCTTTGCGACGACCAACGGGACCACGGCCTGACCGGTAACGTTCACCGCAGTGCGGCCCATATCCACGATCGGCTCGACAGCCAGCAGGAGGCCGACACCGGCAAGTGGCAGGCCAAGGGTCGACAGGGTCAGGGTCAGCATGACGGTAGCGCCGGTGGTGCCAGCAGTTGCAGCCGAACCGATGACGGAGACGAAGATGATGAGCAGGTAGTCCGTGAAGTCCAACGGCACACCGTAGAACTGCGAGACGAAGATAGCCGCGATAGCCGGGTAAATGGCGGCGCAACCATCCATCTTCGTGGTGGCGCCCAGCGGTACGGCGAAGGAGGCGTACTCATCCGGTACTGCCAGACGACGGGAGACAACGCGCTCAGTGACCGGCATGACGCCCATAGACGAACGGGTGAAGAAGCCGAGCGAGGTCACTGGCCAGACGCGACGGAAGAAGTCGATTGGGCTAATGCCATGAATCTTCAGCACAACTGGGTACACAACTGCGATGACCAGGAACAGACCAATGTAGATGGCAATGGCGAACTTGCCCAGGCTGCCGAGCGCTTCCCAGCCATACTCAGCGACGGCGTGGCCGATGAGGGCTGCGGTACCAATTGGTGCCAGACGGATGACCCACCACAGGACCTTCTGCACGATGGTCAAAAGAGAGCCGGAAAACTCGATGAATGGCTCAGCCTTCGGGCCAACCTTCACTGCGGCGACACCGAAGACAATCGCGATGACCAGCAGCTGCAGGACGTTGAAGTTCAGCGAGCCGGATACAGCACCGTCAGATTCGCTGATCTTCACGCCAAGGCCGAGGAAGTTCTGCGGGACGATGCTCTGCAGGAATCCCCACCAGGAGCCCACGGAACTCGGCTCCTGAGCTGCCGAGGCATCCACGCCAGAGTTAACGCCTGGCTTGATGACCAAGCCCAGCACGATGGCGATAACCACCGATACAAAGGATGTAATGGCAAACCAAATCAGCGTCGAAACAGCCAGCTTGGCTGCACCTGCGACCTGACGCAGGTTGGCAATCGACACTACGACTGCGGTGACCACCAGCGGTGGGATGAGCAGCTTCAACAGCGTGACGTAGGTACTGCCGACCTCGTCGAGCGCTGTGCGCAACGAGGAGTCATCGCCAGTACTGCGGGCCATGAAGCCCAAAATGAGACCAATAATCAGGCCATAGACAACTTGGGCACCGAAGCCGGTCGCCCATTTAAATTTATTCACTTTTCCTCCTGGATATTTCTTTCTCTGAAAACACTTGTGCCGCGCCTTATGCCGTCTGACAAATGCGCGCGACGGGATCCGAGGCCGCTGAGCTCAGCCTCGAAGAGACAGGCGCAGCGAGGCGGAAGCTCCGAAGTGTTTAGCGACAGGAGGAAGTGGAGATTCGGCCGTAATCGAGCCAACGCCGCTTTGTGAGCATTTTCATGTTGGTCATTTCTATCTAGCAAGTCCGGTTAAGAGACAAACGATAAGACTGCCACGATTGATGTTGTGACACCAATTTCCAACACGGCCCCTCACCCGAATATTCCACATCGCTAATTCGATTTCTCAGCCTGCCTGCGCAACTGCAGTACCTTCAGCGAGCAGAGGAAGCCAATAGTCAACGCGCCGACAGCGGAATACAGCGCAAACTGCGTGGCATGTGCAAACGCATTTGTCAGCGGCACCAACACACCGTCGGGAGCACCCTGCGCACGCAGACCAATCAGCATCGAGCCAGCGGAATCCTTCAGCCCCTGCCCCATCTGCTCCAGGCCCGGCGACAGCTTCGCGATCTCACGATCCAGCCCAATCGTCAGCGCCATACCACCGAGCGCAGCACCGAGCGCCGAACCAATCTGCCGAATCGTCGACTGCGTTGCCGATGCCTGCCCCGACAGCCGCACCGGAATATCACCAAGCACCAACGAGGTCAGCTGCGCCGATGCCAGACCAAGACCCAGACCGTAGACAATCAATGCAAACACAACCAGCCACAGCGGCAGGTCAACGCGCTCTTCGGCCGCCAACTGCAGCGAACCAAAGACCTCGAGACCAAGGCCCACAATCACCACACCGGCCGGGGTAATCCGAGCTGCCAGATGACGCGCCATGGCACCTGCGAAGAACGCACCGAGAGCCATTGCTGCCAGGACCAGGCCGGTTGCGATCGTCGATAAGCCAATCGCCGACACCAGGTAGAGCGGCAGCACGAAGACCAGCGCGAACTCACCCACCGCGACAAGCATCGCCGTGGTATTCCCCCAGCTGAACGTGGCGTAGGAGAACATCGACACGTCCAACAGCGCAGGATCCGCGTTCTTCCGACGACTGTTTTCCCACAGCACGAAAGCGACAAGCACCACCGCACCAACTAAGAGCGTGACGACGGGTGCGGAGGGAAAAGCAAACCCTATCTTGGCGCCTTGAATGATGCCGAAGACCACGGCACCAAAGCCAATTCCAGACAACACCAGGCCAAGGACATCGAAGCGACCCGCGCCATTGGTATCGCCTGCGGTGTTCGGCACCCAGCGCAGCGCAAGGACGAAAAGCACGACGGCGATGGGCACGTTGACCCAGAAGATAGCTTCCCAACCAGCAAACTGCGTAAGCACGCCACCCAGGAGTGGGCCGACTGCTGCAGCACCAGACATGACCGCACCCCAGATGCCGAATGCGGTGGCACGATCTTTATCACGGAATAGTGCGTTCACGCTGGACAGTGTTGATGGCAGAATGCACGCGCCACCAATGCCTTGGATGACGCGGGCAATGACCAGTGGCGCCAAGGCTGTGGAAAGTGCGGCCACGACGGAGCCGACCGTGAAGATGACCAGACCGACGAGAAAAAGCGTTCGACGGCCGAAGCGGTCGCCAGCGCGGCCAGAGGTCAGGAGTAGTGCGGCGAAAACGACCGAGTAGATCGTGGTAATCCACTGCGCGCCCACGATGTCAAGGCCCAGCTCCGAAATGATGGTCGGCAATGAAACACCAACGATGGTGCCGTCCAGGACAATCATGCCGAGGCCAACCGCGAGCACGAGCAACCCCCACCACCGCTGTGGCGAGGCCCCGAACTCAGCAATCTGATCCTCGTTGGCGATTGCCATGACGGGGGTGCCCTTCGCTTTCGCTGTGGCACCGGTTTGTGCGTCGACTGAGACGTCGGCGCTGCTCAAGGAAGGTTTTGTACTCATAGGATTAATGCTAGAAGTGTCCTAGGGCTGATTCATCAACCGAAAGTCGTAACTTTGCGGAAAGATCAGCTTCGTTGAGAACGGGGATTACCTTCGTCGACACGGAAACACTTAGCTTCATTGAACCCACGCAATGGCAGCCGAACCCGCTGGGTATAGGGCTTTTATCACCGCACGGTGGCAGATTGCTATGATGCTATGAGGTTTTGGGCACTGGTTCATAGTGCTTAATTGTCACTTCACAATGCCCAATCCTTGCCCCTATAGCTCAGTCGGTTAGAGCAGAGGACTCATAATCCTTTTGTCCCAGGTTCGAGCCCTGGTGGGGGCACTAAAAACTCTGGGCTCTACTCACGCCCATTTACCCGACATCCGGTTGTAGCAGCTGGCGCATAGGGAGATGTACTTCGGCGCTTCGAGTGCCTCAATTTCCACGGTTTCGCCGTCGAGGATAATGCTGCCGTCCGGATTCAACCGTGCAGTAAAGATGGCCTTCTGCCCACAGGTGCAAATTGTCTTGATTTCCTCAATGGTGTGGGCAACTTCGAGCAAGCGCTGGGAGCCTGGGAAGGCATGCGTGCGAAAGTCGGTACGCAGACCGTAGCAGAGCACCGGAGTACCGCGAAGGGTAATTCCCAGCAACTGATCGACCTGGTCAGGGGTAAGAAACTGTGCCTCATCGATGATTAGACAATCGTAGCCGTCGGCAAGCGAGGAGAGGTCATCGCCATCGTGGATGAGGTGCGCGCGTTCCGCGATTCCGATGCGGGAGTGCACGTCGCCGTCAGCCAAAGTATCCACGGCCGGCTTGGCGATCAACGGCCGCATATCGCGCTCGCGGTAGTTGTGGGCGACGCGGAGGACCTCGATGGATTTTCCGCTGTTCATGGTTCCGTAGCGGAAGTACAGTTTTGCCATAGCCATCGATTGTAGGGCATCGATTCGCGGGCTCTGACGGCTGTAAACTCGGGCCGCCAACACGGATTTGAATTCCCGACTATCCTTTATTTTTATGCAGCCGATTCCTGACCTGAATGAGAATCCAACAGTTGTTGTATGTGGATCTATCCACCTAGATACCTTGGTACAGGTCGATAGTGTCCCCGCAGAAGGTGGCACGCTCATCGTTGATGACGGCACGAATATGCTGGGCGGCAAGGGCGCTAACCAGGCCGTTGCTATCGCTTATGACGGCGTCCGTGCGATCATGGCCGGTACGGTTGGTGAGGACCGCGCAGCGGATTTCGTGGTCGAGGAACTCAACGCACACGGCGTAGATGTCCACTCCATTCAGACGTCCTGGGATTTGCCGACCGGCAGCGCTTTCGTCGCAACGAACCGCAAGGGTCGCCCGGTGATTTTTGTCCAGCGCGGTGCCGATGCGCTAACCGACCCCACCGATTTCGTCGACGAGTTCGCATCAGCGGATGTCGTGCTCGCGCAGGGCGAGCTCCTTCCGGAAGCAACTGAGGCCATCGCGTCCGTCGCATCCATGTACAGCGCGCGACTGGTGCTGAACCTCAATCCGGTCGTAACCGTTACACCTGCCCTGATTGACCATGCAGATCCGCTGATCGTCAACATGAAGGGCGCCTGGGAAACAATCCGTCGCCTGGACATCGCCGAAGGAATCCGCGCTACCGACTACCGCGCACAGCTCGAGGCGCTTCTGCAGTACTGCCCCGGTGTCGTCATGCTCCGGGGCGACCACGGCTGTCTCTTCGCACAGCACTCCGACGGTCTCGACGACGAGCCGACAATCTACGAGCACCCCGCGCTCAAGCTGCCAGAGGAGAAGATTGTCGACGGCACTGGCTCCGGTGATGCGTTCGTCGGCACGCTCACCGCGGAACTGGCTAAGGGCACCTCGCTTTACGACGCCGTCCCCCTGGCCACCGCAGCAGGCGCAGCAGCTGTACAGGCGGTCGGCGCATGCTCCGCTTTTGCACGTCGCGAAAAACTGCTGGAGATGGTCGAGGCGGAGGATTTTCCCCCTGTGAAAGAGTACGCGGGCTAAGGGTCGTCAGCGGCCTGGTGTGCGAGCTGGCACCGATTAAGTCAGTGCCAGTGGGGCCAGCGGGAGAACCTACCCAGCATTGTCTGGCAGAACGGGCTCAAGCGCCAGCATCACCAAGTACCAACTCAACGCGTACCCGATGAGGAAGACATAGGTAGCAATCGCGTAGATTTTCGCCGGGAAAAAGAATATGGCCGCGGGCACGATGAGAAGCGCCAATACTGCGAGCGCAGTCCGCGGCAGGTTTTTGACGGTCATGCTGGTGGCCGTTGCCAGGGTTCGGCGGAGCGACGAGTGACCGTCGGAAAGCGAGCACAGCGAGTAGACCCACGCGGTAATTCCCAGCAGTATTAGCGCCCCGGAGGTAACTCCTGCGGCGAAGATCAGGCCGACAGTGCCGAGGTCCGCGCGGGAGATAACGTAAAACTCATAGCCAATGCCACTGGCGAGAACCAAGGTGAATAGCCACCACACGGTTGGTGTGCGCCAATTGTCCAACAGTGCGCGCAAGAAGCGCCGTACGGGCCTTGAGCCTTCGTCACGGACCATGTCGCGAGCGACTACTACTCCAGCGCGAGTTGCGGCGCCTGCAGTGACTATCGGGATGGATGCGACGATCATCAGCAGGTTGATGATTACAAGGTCTGCTAACAGCGACCAGGCTGCGTAGAACTTTGTATCGGTGCTGAAAAATCTATCCACGGGTTCATATCCTAATAAAGGCTGATTAACAGACGAAAGCCTCAACCTACGCGGTTGAGGCTTTCGCTTTCGTAAAACGCGGTGCTTGGCGTCCTATGCGCTAACGCTTAGGCAGCTATCCCTTAACGGCACCCGCAGCAACACCCTCGATAATGTGCTTCTGGGTGGCGACGTAGAAAATCACAATCGGAATGATTGCGAGCACCAGCATTGCCATCATCGCGCCAAGGTCACGGTTACCGTTGGAGCCAACGAAGCTCTGCACGACAACCGGGATGGTCTTGTACTTAGTAGACAGGCCAATGACCAGGTACGGCAGCAGGTAGTCGTTCCATACCCACATAGCGTTCAGAATGGCGACAGTCACTGCAGTCGGCTTGAGCATGGGCAAAACGATGCGGAAGTAGTTCTGCATCGGAGATGCGCCATCAATCATCGCGGCTTCCTCGATGTCAATCGGGATGGACTTGATGAAGCCGGCAAACATGAAGACCGACAAGCCGGAGCCAAAGCCCAAGTAGAGAACCACGATGCCGATTGGGTTGTTCAAATGCAGCATGTCGGCGATCTTGACGGTCGGGAACATCACCATCTGGAACGGGATGACCATCGAGAACACAAACAGGTAATACAGCAGCGAGGTCCACCACGTCTTCACTCGCGTGATGTAGTAAGCCGTCATCGCAGAGAAGAACACAATCGCAATAACCGAGAGGATCGTGATGACAAAGGACCACACGATCGCCCAGCCGAAGCCCTCCTTCATCAGGCCGACGGCGTAGTTTTCGAACCCGACCCACATGTCACCTAGTGGCAGCTGGAAGGGGTTATCTGAAATTGCGAACTTGGACTTGAACGAGTTGAAGATAATGAACGCGATTGGCCCCAAGAACACGACGGTCAAAAACACCAGAATCGCGTAGATGATGACCTTAGATACGCCTCCCACCTTGGCCTCGTCCTGCTTAGCGGGCTTGGCCTTGGGGAGCTTGGTGGCCGTTTCAGTGGTCATTGCAGCGTCGACAGACATTTATGCCTCCACTTCCTTGCTGCGAGTAGCACGCAGCTGCAGCATCGCGATCGCTACGACCACGACGACGAATATTACTGCCTTGGCTTGACCAACGCCCTCCACACCAATTCGGTTGAACATGGTGTTGACGATGTTCAGAGCAACCATTTCTGTCTCTGAACCCGGCGCACCATTGGTCAGGGCCAAGTTTTGATCGAAGAGTTTGAAAGTGTTCGACAGAGTCAAGAAGAGGCAAATGGTAATCGATGGCATGACCATCGGGATAGTAACGTGCCGCAGAATCTCCCAGCGTCCGGCGCCATCAATCTCCGCAGCTTCGATGAGCTCCGGTGGGACATTCTGCAGACCGGCAATATAGATAATCATCATGTAACCGACCAGCTGCCAGTTGATGAGGATGATCAGACCGGCGTAACCGAACTTCCA
Source organism: Corynebacterium sp. HMSC064E07 (assembly GCF_001815745.1). Classification (NCBI taxonomy): domain Bacteria; kingdom Bacillati; phylum Actinomycetota; class Actinomycetes; order Mycobacteriales; family Corynebacteriaceae; genus Corynebacterium; species Corynebacterium sp. HMSC064E07. Next base: position 71,215 of record NZ_KV821825.1, read on the forward strand.
GTCGGACACAATCGTCGTACCGTACGATGCCAGCACGGCGTTAATCATCGACTGCCAGGTATAACCGAGCACGATGCCACCGATAAGGTTCGGCATGAAGAAGACTGTGCGGAAGAAGTTCGTGCCCTTCAGCTTGCGCGTCAGAATCCATGCGATCCAGAACGCGAACAAGTTCACAGTAATGATGGAAACAACAACCACCATGAGAGTGAATCCGAAGGAGGCGACGAAGCCCTCGCGCTCACTAAAGGCCTTCTGGTAGTTCTCGATACCAACCCACTGCGCATTAGTGATGGTTGTGAAGTCAGTAAATGATAGGAAGAAACCGATAACGAACGGCACCAGGAACGCGATTGCAAAGGCAATCAGCGTGGGTAGCACGAAAATTGGGAAATACTTTTTCAATGTTGCTTGCATCTACAACACCGCTCCTAAAGCTAAAGGCGGAGCCCGGTGCCTCGAGACCGGTTTAACAGGTCACCGAGCCCCGAGCTCCGCCTTGCCATTGGATGAACTCATTCCGTCGGTTGTTCATGCGCGAGAAGCTTTCGCTTCACACTCACCGATGGAATGGATCACCATTGATTTGCTGGTATTTAATTGTTCGGAGATTCCGCATTCCAGCTGTCGGCGAAAGTCTCGACAACCTTGTCCCACGGCATCTTTCCGGAAGCGTACTGCGCCAGCGCTGCGCCAAAATCATCCTTGAACTGCTGCGACGGGAAGTACTGGAAGTCCCACGGGATGGTGGTCAGGTCCTCGTTCTCAATTGCTGCGGCCACTTCCTTGGCCAGCGGGTCATTCGGAGTGTCGGCTTCAGTGAAGTTCTGGAACGGAGCGATGAATCCGAGATCCTCGACGACGTACTTCTTGCCCTCATCGGTGTTGAACAGCCAATTGACGAAGTCCTTCGTTGCCTTTTGGGAAGCCTCCGAAGCCTTGGAGTTGACCGTCAGGTAGTTCTCAGTACCAACCGAGATGCCGGTCTTATCCTCGTCCTTCAGGCCCATGTACATAGGCATGAACTTAATCTTGTCCTGCTTGACCACGTTGCCGGAGACATCGTTGATCTGGGACCATGCCCAGTTGCCATTCTGAACCATAGCGGCCTTGCCCTGGGCGAATTCCGCCATCGAGTCGGACACAGCCTTCGACGGGGCCAGAGTCTTTTCGACAGTGGAGTTATTCAGGTACAGATCAAAGAGGTTCTTGAACTCCTTGTTGTACTTGAACTTCACATCAGCGGTTTCCTTGGTGCCAAGGTCCTCGAATTCATAATGAACCGGTCCGTTGGCCAAGTGTGTCTGCCAGCGCCAATCCTCACCGGATGCAAGCGAGGTGGAAGCGAAGGTGCCGGAAATCCCCAGCTTGTCCTTCTTGGCCTGCATGTCCTCAGCAACTTCCTTCAGCTTTCCGAAGGCCTTAATCTCGTCGATGCTCTTGGCCTTGGCATCGGGCAGCGCGAAGTACTTGTCCATGATCTCTTCGTTATAGATCAGGCCAAACCCCTCGACTGCAAACGGGACGCCGTATACCTTGCCGTCCTCGCCCTTCAGCGGCTCGATGCCCTCGTTGAGGTTTTGTGCGATCTCAGTGTCAGACATGTCTGCCATGTATTCCTGCCAAGTACGCAGGCCCGCCGGACCATTGACTTGGAACAGTGTTGGCGCGTCCTTTTTACCAATCTCGGCCTTCAGAGTTTGCTCATAGGAATTCGAAGCAGCAGTAACGACCTTGACCTGGACACCAGTCTTGTCAGTGTATGCCTTCGCAATCTTCTGATATGCGGCATCCTGCTCCGGCTTGAAGTTAAGGAAGTAGACACCACCATCTGCAACCGCATCATCACTCGAGCACGCAACCAAACCAGCGGTTGCCATCAGGCCTGCTGCACACAGAGCTGAAAGGCGCTTGAAGTTCTTCACTATATTTTCTCCCTTGAGAAGAAAGGCCACTTCAATGGCATCCTCCGAGCAATTCGGACGAATATTTGCCAGCAGCCGTGGCCTAATTGGATTATCCCGCCCTGCGGCTAGAAGTAGCCTTTCATGCGAACTTCGACGCCACCCACGCGGGTATTCGGTCTCACCAAAATCTTACTTGACCAAAACCAATTTAGGTTGGCCTTCAGCCAGCTGTGAACAAATGCAAAGGAGAAAAATAGCAAAAGCTCTCGAAAGCACACCTAGAATTTGAGCTGTTTTCGAGCTGTTTTCGCTGAACAGAGCCGCCTACCGGCACCAAAGTAAGCACCTGGCCGCGACAATCACACGCAGACCCGACAACCACCCGACCACCAAAAGCACCCCTGTTTGGCGTGAATGTATATTTTTATAATATCCTGGCGAGTCGTTTACTTGTCACTTTTGAAATAATCGTACGCTCGACAGTCTGCTTCTAGAGAGCTACTCGACCTCATCGCTCGCCGGAAGATATACGGACTCGTCGCGATGCCCGGGCAACACTCGGTCTACGTAGCTCTGCACCGCTTCTTGAAGCGGCACATCCGCACGGCGTTTTTCTGCCATGTACCAGCGATGCTCCAAGACCTCGTGGAAAACCTGCGCATCCTGCAGCCTTCCACGCAGCCCCTCGGGCACAGCCAGGATTGTGGCCTCGAAAACTTCACGCAGCCATCGGTGCGCAACCTGCTCTAGCGGAACCCCTTCAAGACCTTCCGCCAACCGAAAGGTCTGCATACTATTGAGCATCCGCCTCGCTTGCCGTTCTTGAACATCCAACCCCGTCAGTCGCATTAACTGCCTATGGTGATGCCCTGCGTCAACCACTCGTGGTCGGAACACAACGCGGCCACCATCACTGGTGACTTTCAGCTCGCCAACATCGAAACCGAGGTCGTTGAGCCTGCGAATCCGCTCATCGACAAGCCAAGGCTCCTCAACACCAATAGATTCTTCCCCCGTCAGCTCTTGCCACAGGTCCTCATAACGCTCAATAATGCGCCTACCCACCGCAATTACGTCCAACTCAGGATCGAGGAATCCGCCGGCCTGCAGATCCATGAGCTCTCCGATGATGTTGGTATGGGCAACGTCAACGTCGTAAAGCCTGCGGGAATCTGAGAGTGTGCCTTGCAAATCTCCCGTTTCCGCGTCGACAAGGTAGGCGGAGAAAGCGTCTGCGTCACGACGAAACAACGTGTTCGACAGCGACACGTCGCCCCAGTAAAAACCAAGGAGATGTAACCGAACTAGCAGGACTACCAGCGAGTCAATCAGGCGGACCACAGTTTCGCGGGTGACCTGTTGAGAAAAAACTGCACGATACGGCAGCGAATACTCGAGATGTTCTGTGACGAGTGCCGCAGTTAACGGTTCGCCATCTGGATCCTTGCGGCCAGTAATGACCGCGAGCGGGCGAACCGATGGAGCACCGAGCCTGACCAGGTCACGCAGCATTCGATACTCATGATGAGCAGTGAACTCACCAATTTCTTTCACTGCAATGACGCGGTCATCCAAGTTGACGAATCGAACAATGTGCCGCGAAATTCCCTGAGGTAGGGCGGCCAACAAATCGTCTGGCCACTGTTCCAGAGGTATATGCCAAGGAAGGCGCAAAAGCTTTGAAGCCACCGTTGTCGCGGCTATTTTCATAGTTTCCGACACGGTGGCTCCTAAAACTGTCTTACTGTCCCACTGCCCTACCAGCTACTCATTTCATCTAAACGAAAGAGTTTAGGCCGGAAGGCGCATACCAGTCGACTTCGAGAACAGGTGCAGCATGCCCGGACGAATCTTGCCGTAAACTACCGAGCCCAACTGCGGCGCGGTGCGCGGGGCGGTACGAATAACCACCTGACCGTGTTCCTCTTCGTCCGGGTTAGAGGAAGATCCGGAGCTCAATGCTCCGCCACCGACGAGATCGCCATACATGAATGCATCGGAGCCCAATTCCTCGACCAAGTTAACCTGCACCGGAATGACGTCATCGCCCGGCCCCTCGACCAGGTCGAATGCCTCCGGACGGAAGCCCACGATAATCTGGTTCTGATCCTCCGGCACGATTGCAGCAAGTGTGGCTTCCGGCAGCTTAATCTTGGCCTCACCCAACGTGGCGTAACCATTAGAGACGTTGAACGTGCCCAGGTTCATCGCAGGCGAGCCAATGAAGCCCGCGACGAATTCGTTTGCCGGGGTTTCGTAGAGTTCCCGCGGGGTACCGACCTGCTGCAGAACACCGAAGTTAATGACCGCGATGCGGTCGCCCATGGTCAGCGCCTCAGTCTGGTCGTGGGTGACATACATGGTGGTCACACCCATCCGACGCTGCATGGCCGCAATCTGAGTACGGGTTTGAACACGCAGCTTCGCGTCCAGGTTCGACAACGGCTCGTCCATCAGGAACACCTGCGGCTTGCGCACAATCGCACGCCCCATTGCCACACGCTGACGCTGACCACCGGATAGAGCCTTAGGCTTACGATCCAGGAACTGAGTTAGATCCAGGGTCTTCGCAGCTTCTTCGACACGACGGTCAATCTCGTCCTTGTCCACACCAGCAATCTTGAGCGCGAAGCCCATGTTCTCGCGCACCGTCATATGCGGGTACAGTGCGTAGTTCTGGAAGACCATCGCAATATCGCGATCCTTGGGCGAGACATTGGTCACATCACGATCTCCAATGAAAATCTTGCCCTCATTGACCTCTTCCAGACCGGCAAGCATGCGCAGTGTTGTGGACTTACCACAACCGGAGGGGCCCACCAGAACCAGGAACTCGCCATCGGCAATTTCCAAGTTGAACTTGTCCACAGAAGGCTTCGTCGCACCAGGGTAAATGCGAGTGGCATCAGCAAAAGTCACAGTAGCCATGTGAATACAAACCTTTCATCGGCAGGTACGTGCCGAACGATCCGAGTGAAAGTAACCGCAGGAACAGCTCCTACGTATCTGCCTCACAAGCTTACTCTTAATCGAGTAGTCCCGTAACGAGCTCCGCAATCTTCGAGCGCTCCGAGCGCTTCAGCGTGATGTGTGCAAAAAGCTCGTTGCCCTTGAGTTTTTCAATCACCGCCTGCACGCCGTCATGGCGGCCGACGCGCAGGTTGTCACGCTGCGCCACATCGTGCGTAAGGATGACTCGGGAATTGCTACCAAGACGCGACAGCACCGTCAGCAGTACGTTGCGCTCCAGCGACTGTGCCTCATCGACAATCACGAAGCTGTCATGCAGGCTACGACCGCGAATGTGTGTCAGTGGCAGTACCTCCAGCATGTCGCGCGAGGCAATCTCATCCATCACGTTGTCTGAAACCAATCCCTCCAGGGTGTCGTAAACAGCCTGCGCCCACGGGTTCATCTTTTCGTCCTCACTACCTGGCAGGTAGCCAAGGTTCTGACCACCTACCGCGTAGAGCGGACGGAACACCACAATCCGGCGATGCAGTCCGCGCTCCAGCACCGACTCCAGTCCCGCGCACAGCGCAAGCGCCGACTTACCCGTACCGGCTCGGCCGCCGAGGGACACAATCCCCACCGAGTCATCCAACAGCAGGTCAAGCGCCACACGCTGCTCCGCCGACCGCCCCTTCAGGCCAAACGCCTCCGTATCGCCCCGCACAAGCTTGACGACGCCCGGGGCGCTCACCCGTGCCAGCGCAGACTGGCTACCAGCGCTGAGCTGCACGCCGCAGTGCAGCGGCTGATCCTGGATCTGCTCGAGCTCAAGGAACCCATTGGCGAAGAGACGATCAATTTCCTCCGGGTCGACGTCTACTTCCACCATTCCCGAGTACCCAGTCAGAACGACGTCCTGGGCGCGGTAATCGTCGGCAGGCAAGCCGACCGCACCAGCCTTGACGCGAAGCGGAATGTCCTTGGTGACCAGCACGACAAAATGTCCATCGTGCTGAAGATTAAGGGCGCAAGCGAGAATGCGGTGATCGTTTTCGGCGGTGCGGAAGCCTGCGGGAAGGATGGAGGGATCGGAGTGGTTGAGCTCAATATGCATAAACCCGCCAAGATCATTGGCGGGCACAGGCCGGTCCAGGTGGCCGTAGCGGTAACGCAGCTCTTCGAGGAAACGGAGCGCTTCTCGGGCGAACCACCCCAGCTCTGGGTGGTGGCGCTTGGCCTCCAACTCACTCACCACGACCAGCGGAAGCACAACTTGGTGCTCATCGAACTTCTTGGTGGCGTGGGGATCGGACAGCAGGACCGAGGTATCAAGCACGTAGGTACGCATGCCCTCAGGCTAAAAGTCAGAGGTAGAAATTACGTGGTTGTGAGATGAATGCTTGGTTATCAGATGAACCACAGTTGGTTACAGGCTCTAATCCTCAAGTTGAACCCTAAGGAACTGGCCGAGCACCGAGCACCACTGCCCGGCCACTCCACTGCCCTTTTAATGGCGACTAGTCGTTATGGCGAATCTGTCGACCCAGCAACTTGTGGCGAAGCGGATCAACCGCCAAGGTCACAGCGCCAACTGATACAACTCCCACGAGGTACGCCAGCGCAACAACAAGTGAGCGTTGACCAAACGTGATTTCGTTCGCAATCGGGCCGAACATGGTGGCTCCCAACAGCGCACCCATAACAAAGCCGAAGATGCTGGTCGCAAGCATGGGAAAGAATGTCTGCTTGAAAGTGACCGTGCGGTGGAAGCTGATTGGCGTCCCGATGAAGTCCAGCGCCTTTGTCAGCGATGCCTCTTCATAGACGGCTGAGGCCTGAGTCAAAAGCGTTGACACCAGCAACAGAATGAAACCGATTACGAAAGTGATAGTCACACCGGTTGCAATATCGTGCGCGAATGTGACATCTGCAACCTCTTCAATCTTGTCTTCGCCAGGCACCATCATTGTGTAGCCAAGCAGCAGAGACAGGAAGGCCATGGAACTTACTCGACGCCACGATTCCTTAGCGTTAGTCGCGACTCGTCGCGTCGCCACAAAATCACTTGAAGTACCGAAGAAGCTGGAGATGCGGGCAACAAGCTGGATAAAGAAAGGCGCCACCAGGCCAATTGCCCAGACCATCAGGTACATCATCGCTGCGACACCAAGCGTGGCAGTGACGGTTCCACCCGCGATATTGGAGTTGGCAATCACGTATAGGACGATCGCACCGATAACAACGGCCACAATCATGCGCCAAGCCTTCATCGACTTGGGCACTTCCTTGCGGCTAACGCCGAGTGGTGAAATCATCACCCTTCGCAAACCAACCACAGCCGCATAGAGCGCGAGGAGCACCACGGCAACCCAGACCAGCGGGTAGCCCCACCAGGGCAGCAACATGTCCCAGGTATCCAGGTAGTCATTGTCGAACTTGATTATCGCCCAGAATGGCGCAGTGGCCACCGACAACAACGTGCCCACGACAAGCCCTACAGCTGCCAATACGAGGGTTTCGATAATCACCATGCGCGTAATTGCCCCGTTGGAGAGACCAATTAAGCGCAGAGTTGCCAACCTCTGCTCACGTCCCGCAGCGCCAAGCACCGCCGACTGTGCCACGAGCGAAACCATTGCCGGAATCACAAAAACACAGGCCACGAGTGCCAACTGCAGGTACATCTCGCCCTGACCTTGATTCATGTAATCCTCGGGCGTTGGGTTCGGCGGCAACTGTGGCTCAGCCTGCCAACGGCGGTAAAACATCGCCGTGCCACCGACGACGACCAACGCCAACCAGGTACTCACGGTCATAGCTACCACGGACAGTGCGGACAACCAGCCGTTTCCCGAATGCGATTCACGCCCGGCGCGCTGCAGCCGCGTGCTCAAGTCCGCTAGTGCGCCGGTACGAATTCTCTGGGGTTTTGGTGCTTCAGTTACGGTGCTCACTTTGTAACCTCCGCTCCTGCCAGCATGCGGTCGTCGTGAATCAGGCCATCGCGGATCTCCACACGTCGACGACACCAGTCGGCCACCTTCACATCGTGCGTGACCATCACCAATGTCGTGCCAGTCTGCTCCACCAACGCGGTGAGCTGCTGCATGACCTCATGGCCTGTGGACTGGTCCAGCGCGCCAGTCGGCTCATCGGCGAAGATGACACCTGGCTCGCCGGCCATCGCGCGGGCAATTGCTACACGCTGTGCTTGGCCGCCGGACATCTGTCCTGGGCGACGGCGCGTTAGGTCTTCTAGGCCCAGGCGGCTGAGGACATCGTCGGCAAGCGCGAGTGACTTCGAGCGCTTCTTGCCCTGCAGAATCATTGGCAGAGCAACGTTTTCCCGGGCGGTCAGTTCGGGGAGGAGTTGGCCGTCTTGGAAGACGAAGCCGAAGTCGTGCAGGCGGAGGGCGGAGCGGTCGGCATCAGAAAGCGAATTAATCTTTGTGTCACCGAAGATGACGTCGCCGTCGTCCGGCAGCAACACGCCGGACATGCAGTGCAGCAGCGTGGACTTACCAGAACCTGACGGTCCCATGACTGCCACGGTTTCGCCGGGCTCAATGGTCAGCGAAATGCCGGTGAGAACGGGAGCTGAATTGTAGGACTTAGTGATGTCACGAATACAAAGTCGTGCGTTTCTTGGGCTGTTGTTGTCTGTCATGGCACTCATTTCACTCGCACGGAGGCGATTTCAACACCGTGCCCACTTTCCTTTTGCGGTAGTGCTAGGTCTACTATGCCGGAAATTAATTCCTCCGTAGACAGAGCTTTCGTACCATAGGAAACTATGGAGCTGAAGGATTATTTCCGCAAATATATCGGCGCGAACCGCCGCGAAAAAGCGCATAAACGCAGCTACGAGGAATCCGCCGCCGCTCGCATCGCCGAACTTACCGCTTCACGACGAACAATTGCCGAAGCCTTCGAGATTGAACGTCGCCGCATTGAAAATGACCTCCACGACGGAGCTCAGCAATACATTGTTGCAGCTTCAATGAAATTGGGACTTGCAGAATTGGAGGCATCCAATACTGGCAATGAGGAATTAATGCAGCTCCTCGCGGAAACTCGCGGCCATTTGGAGGATGGATTACGCGCTTTGCGGCGGACAGTCCACGGAATTCACCCGCAGGTGTTGCGCGATCGCGGTCTGCAAGCGGCTGTTGAAGAGATTGCTGAAGGATACGGCCCTCACGTTGTTGTGCACACTCCCTATCCCCTGCCTGAATTGGAAGAAAGTGTGCTCGCCGCGGCGTATTTTTTCTGTGCAGAAGTGCTGACTAATGCGGCGAAATATGCACCGAACGCTCCTGTTTCTGTGCTGCTCACCTCGGATCAAACACTGAATATTTCAATTACGGACCAAGGCCCTGGCGGCGCAAAATTGGGGCGCGGTTTGCGGGGCATGAAAGAGCGCCTGGCCACTTTTGACGGTGCGATGACCATGCACTCTCCCGAAGGCGGGCCAACGCAGGTAATAGCCAGAATTCCCTTGATGCTAAATCGCTGGGAATCGGGCATTGGAGAAATAGAAGGCATGGATATGGAAAGCGTGGAGAAGAAAGGTGCGGCGAAATAATGAAAATTGTCATTGCGGATGACTCGGCACTCCTGCGGGAAGGAGTCGCGGGGCTCGTCGAAAAGCGCGGACATGAAGTGATTGCGATGGTCGACACTGCGCACGGTCTGGTGGCGGACATCGATGACCGGTTTGACGACTCGGGCGAGCTGCCAGACCTGGTGATTACCGATGTGCGCATGCCTCCGAAGATGAGTGACGACGGCCTGCGGGCCGCAGTGGAACTGCGCGAGCGTTATCCGCAGCTGAATGTCATGGTGCTGTCGCAGTATGTGGCGCCGGCGTATGCGCGTGAGTTGTTCTCGCCGGGAGGTGCTGGGGTTGGTACTGGGGCCGGCTCAAGTGGCAGCAGCTCGAGTGGCGGGACCGGGTATCTGCTCAAAGACCGCGTTGGCCAGGTGCTGGACTTCTTGGGTTCGCTCGAGGTCGTCGCAGGTGGTGGCGTGGTGATTGACCCTGATGTGGCGACGGCATTGATGCAGTCCGGCAAATCGGGGCTAGCCAGTTTAACGGCGCGCGAACGCGAAGTGCTCGAGCTGATGGCACGCGGCAAGTCCAATAAGCAGATTGCCGATGACCTCGTGCTTTCCGGGGCGGCGGTGGCGAAACACGTGTCCAACATCTTTATGAAGCTGCATCTGGAGCCCGGCGAGGAAAACCGCCGTGTGCGGGCAATTTTGGAATTTCTCACGGCGACGTCGGGGCAGATTTAGGGTCGGCAGCAATCGCATCTCTCGCAAAAGCGATGAAAAAATAAGTGTTGATTATGACACGAGTCACAATTTAAAGTTGGCTCATACGTTTGTTGTTTCCCTATAGAAAGGACGTGTCTACATGACTGTTTACGCCAACCCCGGCACCCCCGATGCAATCTTCACGTACAAGGAGCAGTACGAAAATTTCATCGATGGTAAGTGGACACCTCCAGTAGACGGGCAATACATGGACAACTCCACCCCGGTTACGGGCGAGGTTTTCTGCCGGGTTCCGCGGTCTAACGAGAAAGACATTGAGCTCGCTCTCGACGCCGCGCACAAGGCGAAGGACTCCTGGGCCTCGGTTCCTGCGGCCGAGCGGGCGCTGATCCTCCACCGCATCGCGGACCGTCTGGAGGAAAACCTTGAGAAGATTGCCGTCGCCGAGACCTGGGAGAACGGCAAGGCCATTCGCGAGACCCTCGCCGCTGACATCCCGCTCGCAATCGACCACTTCCGCTACTTCGCCGGGGCCACCCGCACGCAGGAGGGGCGCATCTCACAGATTGACGACAACACGGTCGCCTACCACTTCCACGAGCCACTCGGCGTCGTCGGCCAGATTATCCCGTGGAACTTCCCCCTCCTGATGGCCGCATGGAAGATCGCCCCGGCCCTCGCCGCCGGCAACTGCATCGTGCTCAAGCCAGCAGAGCAGACCCCCGCGTCGATTCTCATGCTCACCGAGATTATCGCCGATTTGCTTCCGGACGGCGTTCTCAACATCGTCAATGGCCTCGGCACCGAGGCCGGTGCTGCGCTGACCGCAAGCGACCGGATCTCCAAAATTGCGTTCACCGGATCGACTGCCGTGGGCCAGCTAATCAACAAGGCAGTGTCCGACAAGATTATTCCGATCACGCTGGAGCTCGGCGGCAAGTCCCCGTCCATCTTCTTCCCCGACGTCATGGACGCCGACGATGCGTTCCGCGAGAAGTGCATTGAGGGCCTGGCCATGTTCGCGTTGAACCAGGGCGAGGTCTGCACCTGCCCGTCGCGAGCCCTGGTCCACGAAGACATCGCTGATGAGTTCCTGAAGCTCGCGGTCGAGCGCGTTAAGCAGATTAAGACCGGCAACCCGCTGGATACGTCGGTACAGATGGGCGCCCAGGCCTCCCAGGAGCAGCTGGACAAAATCTCCGGCTACTTGGAGTCCGGGCCGAAGGAGGGCGCGGAGGTTCTCACCGGCGGCAACGTCGCCAAGCTCGAAGGGCTGGAGGGAGGCTACTACGTCGAGCCGACAATCTTTAGGGGCAACAACTCGATGCGTTTCTTCCGCGAGGAGATTTTCGGCCCGGTCCTGGCCGTGACAACCTTCAAGACTCTGGATGAGGCTCTCGAGATTGCCAACGACACTATCTACGGTCTTGGCGCCGGCGTGTGGAGCCGCAACCAGAATAACGCCTACCGCGCTGCCCGCGGCATCCAGGCTGGCCGTGTGTGGGTGAATAACTACCACAGCTACCCTGCTCACGCAGCCTTCGGCGGTTACAAGCAGTCCGGTATCGGCCGCGAGAATCACTTGATGATGCTCGAGCACTACCAGGAGACCAAGTGCATGCTCGTCTCTTACGACGAGAACCCGACTGGCCTGTTCTAAGAATCCGCCCACTTGGGGCTAGGCGGTTTGTCGATTCCGATTCACGTCCGATGAAGGTGTCGACAACTGCCTCTGCCCCCCCGAAAAAACGCCCTCCGCACCCGGCAGGTTGCAATGGTCGGCCTTAACCGGACGCACCAGGCGCTGGCGACTCCAAATTTAGAGGCCTAGCTCACGGCCGCCAGCTAGGTCTCTCTTTCTTTCTTCGCTTTCCGGCGCCACCTACACACCCGTTTAATCGTGGCACTGGCGGCCCATCCGCCGATAAATAGTAGCGGGATGTAGAAGAACACGACATAGGCGACGACCAGGCCGTCCTGGCCATCGGGCGGCGTGGTGAGAAATAGGAATGCCAAATCGCCAAGCGCAGCAATTCCTGCGCCGGTAGCTGCTGCGACAATGCTCCGCGCACTGGTCATCCCCCGGACCGACGAACGATCACCGGCAAAAACAGCTATTGCTCCGACCAGCATTACTGAGACCAGCATGGACACGATCCACGACGCAATTCCTTCGTCGTAGGCGAGATTGGGCTCCGGCAAGATTAGCCCACCTAAAACGCTCCACGCGACCGCGGCGAAAAAGGACGCCAGCAAGGGGCGGGTTATATTGTCGAGCCTCATGCGTCCCAGGTTACGTGAGATGACCTCCAAAAATGCTGAATCTCCCCTCCTCAGTGGAGAATCGAGTCACGCCCACAAGAACAAAGATCTCCGAGCATAAAGTGGGGTAAGGAGAGAAACTGACAACCCCGAAAAATTATGGGCTGCAAATGTGAAACTGTGTGAGTTTATGAC
>NZ_KV821826.1:0-1280 GCF_001815745.1 Corynebacterium sp. HMSC064E07
TAGAGGGCTGGTCGTCCTGTTTCGTGGTCGGCTTGGTTCTCGTGTTGGGTCAGGGTGGAAACTTTGGCGAGTTGGTCCTGGCCCCAGTTGGACTGCCTGGCGATTCGTGCTGGATCGTCGGGCAGTTCGGTTTTTAAGTAGAGCCACCAATCCAGCATTCGGCGTTGTCGTTCGCCTGATCTGCCGCGGTGTGTTCTGGCAAGTAGTTTGATCTGGGAGTTGATGCCGCCTTCAAGGCTGTTGGTGGTGGATTTAATCCGGTTTTTCTCCAGCACACCTTCTGGTGGGGTGAGGTAGACAAACAGCAGTTCGGAGCGCCAGAGGTGGTTGAGGCTGTTGTAGGCCTTGCGCACGTTGTGATGTGTCCACGTGCGGGTCCATGTACCTGTTTTAGGGTCTTTGACCGTGGTTTTCTCGTCCATCCAGGAACGGTAGATCGTGGAGAATTCGTGCAGTTGTGCACCCCATGCTGCTGCTTGGTCCAGGGTGGTGATCCGGGTCAGTTTCAGCGCCAGTCGGTAGATGGTGCGCCCGGCATCAGTCCGGGGCCGTGAGGTGGTGTAGCGGCGTACAACGCGTTGGGCGTGGACGAGGCAACGCTGGATTTTCGTGGTGGGCCAGCACTTTTTGATCGCGCTAAACGCTCCCTGGCCGCCATCGATAACGGCGATAAGTGGGGCTTCGATGCGCTCGAGAAGTCGTTGGTAGTCGCGCGTGGTTTCGTGTTTGCACCAGTGCCAGGCGATGACATGGTCGATAGTTGCGGCAATGATCAAACAGCCGCCGGCGGTATATGTGCCGTCTAGAAACACCTGGTCGTAAACCCGCCCGATATGTCCGATGGTGGGATCTGGTACGTCAACGAGCCAGAAGGGTTCGAAGCGGCGTTGCAGTGTGCGCGGTGAGCATCCCACACGACTGGCAACGGTATCGAGGCTGGCGCCAGTGGTCAGGTGGTCAATGAAGGCGGCAAAAACCGTGGAATTGGTGATGTCGCTGCGGCGCTTCACACTCGACGCGCCGCAGTGTTTGCATCGCCACCTCGTAGTTCCTTTGCTGGTAGTGCCGTTGCGTTTCATCTCATCGCCGCAGTGGCAGCGTGGTTGGTTCTTTGACATTGCGACACCACACCACGCCGCGTGTAGCACATCACTGCTGCCACACCGCGGATTTACCGTCCCGGAGCCAAATATATGCTCCCGGAGCATATATTTCTCTGAAACCTAGAGGTCAACCACTACAAATCACCGAATCCAGACACACTTTCTGTCGTTTAACCC
>NZ_KV821827.1:0-29601 GCF_001815745.1 Corynebacterium sp. HMSC064E07
CCCCATTATCGGGGACACTCACAAGGTAACGGGCTTTGTAGCAACGGTCGGCAGCGGTCGTTATTGGAGTGCTGTATCAGCGTGACGTTGTAGCGAGCGGTTGTAGCGTGCCGTCTTAGTGTGCGCGGAGTTTCGCCAGAAGATGCACCTCGTGACATTTGATAACACGCTCAACAATTCACTCGAATGTACAAGCGAAAAAGTTTTATTAAAGGGGTTGCGCAATCGAATGGGTGTGCTAAAATGGAGGCATCAAGAACAAAGTGCTTGAGCTTCTCTTCTTGGCGTTGGGCTAGTGGTATTCACTGGTTATCGACACTGAGCGGGGTTGGGGCTTTGGGGGAACAATGTCTGAAAAAGATAGTCCGGCCAAACAACCGTCCGATGTTTACCAAGCGGCTCTGCTGCCTGAAGCGCCGCAGTTTTTCCACGAGTCATCCACGAACCAGTTGGCGGTGGCGGGTATCCAACGCAATCGCCTGGAACTGGGTATAGCTTGCGGTTGCACGCCGAAGTCGCTTGAGATTGATGTGGATGCATACATTGCTGAAATCGCACCCGAGTTGGGTATTTCCCGCGGTAAGGCGCTCGAGTATGTAGAGGTCGGCATTCAGTTAGCGCGTATGCCCCGGCTGGGTGCCTTTATTAAAGCTCGAGCTCATTTGCCCTTTGCGCATCTGATCACCATTGCTCGCGCGACAGCGCCGCTCCACGATCCAGAGGTGCGTGCAGCTGTTGAAGAAGAAATTGCCCGCTTTGTCATTCCCCGAAAGCATGGCGAGGCACTCCGGGGAGTTCGCAGCCTACATAAATTCCTGCAACGGGTTATCGAAGAAATTGAACCTCAGCTTCGCCCCAAAAACCTTCCGGGTGATGTCGATCCGCTGCTTCCTGCAGGAGAACGCGAAATAGTAGGAGAGAGTATCGGTTTTGAAGAGAGCGACAACTTCGCGGAAGTTTTTATGGAGCTGGAAAAGACCCGCGCTCTCGAATTCAAAACCACCCTCGAGTCCATCTCCAGCTCAGCTGGCTGCACTCGAGTCGAAGCTTTGACACACCTCATCCGCGGCACCGCCGAGGCAAAAATCGTACTCAACCTATACTGTCCTGCCACAGAGGAGCGTCCCCGCACCGCCTGGCTTGGCGGCGTTGGCTGGATCTCGCAGTTAGCTACGCAGGCGTGGATTGATAAGGTCACGCATATTCGTATGCTTGCCGACGAAACCGCGGAGGGCTACGCCCCAACCGAAAGTCAGAGAGCCTTCGTTAAAGGTCGGGACGGAACGTGTCGCTTTCCGGGGTGTGATGTACCCGCGGAGCTCTGCGACATTGACCATATTGAGCCGTACGACAAAGAGCACCCAGAGGAGGGCGGGGCAACAGAAACGCCGAACCTCCACTGCCTCTGCCGCCGGCACCACAACATGAAAACAGCTGGTCTGTGGAATGTTGCACGTGATCGGGATGGGGTGGAACTGTGGACGTCGTCAAGCACGGGCAAAAAGGCGGTGAGCCTGGAAGACGGGCCGCTTGCCGGGCACGGGCGCTACACTTTCGACAAACGGGGACTGCGGATGACGCAGGCGCTGGCAGAATATAACGAGTATCGCCAGGAGCTGATAGAGCAATCACGGAAGCTGGTCGAGGAAGCGCGCAGGGGAGAAGACACCGATACTCCCAACCCGCAAGACCCCCAAGACTCGGAAGCTCCCCAAGACCCGCAAGACCCGCCGAACATGGAAGAGTTTGGTTTCTGACCAGGGGGTGTGTAATAATTTCCAGGTTGTCTTTATAGGCAGCTTTACCTGTTTCGGGCATGAACCGGCCGAGCGTCCCTCTGTGGGAAAGCGCCGCCAGGGTCCTCTGTCTATGCAAAAAGTAAAGGAATAAGTTTCCATGAACATTCTTGACAAGGTTGATGCAGCATACCTGCGCGACGACATTCCGGAGTTCCGCGCTGGTGACACCGTCGAGGTCGACGTAAAGATTGTCGAGGGTAAGACCGAGCGTATTCAGGTCTTCAAGGGCGTCGTTATCCGTCGTCAGGGCGGCGGCGTCCGCGAGACCTTCACCGTCCGCAAGGTATCCTTCGGTATCGCTGTTGAGCGTACCTTCCCGGTGCACTCCCCGAACATCGACGAGATTCGCGTTGTCTTCAAGGGCGACGTTCGCCGTGCGAAGCTGTACTACCTGCGCAACCTGCGCGGTAAGGCTGCACGCATCAAGGAGCGCCGCTAGTCTTTTGGCGCAAAATAATCCCCATCGAGTGTTGAGCTCGGTGGGGATTTTTCTATCGCGTATAGTCTTTTCCCATGACCGACGACGATTCTCGCGAACAGACTGACGGCCAAAAAGAAGACCGTACTGAAGGCTTGAAAGGCTTCCGGAAACTCGACGAGGAGCCTGAAAAGCACACTCCGTGGTACATCGAGATTCCAATCATTATCGTGATTGCCCTGCTCATCAGTGCCGGTGTGCAGTCCTTTATCGGCCGCGTCTACGTGATTCCATCCGAGTCGATGCAGCCGACGCTCAACGGATGTGTCGGGTGCACCGGTGACCGCATTTGGGTGGATAAGGTTTCCTACCAGTTCTCAGATCCCAAGCCCGGCGATGTTGTCGTCTTTAATGGCCCGGAGTCCTGGAATAGTAACTACGTGTCACAGCGTTCAACTAACCCGGTGGCGAACTCGCTGCAGACGGTTGGTTCCTGGATTGGCCTTGTTGCGCCGGATGAAAATGCGTTGGTCAAGCGTGTGATTGCTACGGGTGGGCAGACTGTGCAGTGTCGCCCAGGAGATCCCGGCATCATGGTTGACGGCAAGATGACAGAGCAGGATTTCATTAAAACTCCGGCAGACAAGCCGGTGGTGGATAATCTTGGCTCAGAGCAGTGTGGTGGCCCGTACTTCGGGCCGGTAACAGTGCCGGAGGGGAATCTGTGGGTCATGGGTGATAACCGCACCAACTCTGCGGACTCTCGCTATCACATGGGCGACGAGCTGCAGGGTACTGTGCCGCTGGATAACGTCGTCGGCAAGGTGCAGGCAATCATCCTGCCGTTTAACCGCATCGGTGGCGTCGATGATCCGGACATCCAGCACAACTAGTCAGCACAGTCTGCTCACGCCGCCGGCGCCGAAACTGCGGAGGCTGAAGCAGTCGCGCACGATAGAGGTCGCGCTGGCAAAGCGCGGCTTTGGACCTGTAGCCGGGGTCGACGAGGCTGGTCGCGGCGCCTGTGCAGGCCCGATAGTTATCGCCGCCTGCTGCCTTCCAGAACGCCCTATCGCAGAGCTGGATAAGCTCACCGATTCTAAAAAGCTCACGCCGGCCGCACGTGAACGGCTCTTTCCGCTCATCCAACGCTTCGCTACCTCTTTTTGCGTGACGACGATTCCCGCGTCCTACATCGACCAATTCGGCATCCAGGACGCGAATGTCACTGGAATGCGCCGCGCGGTAGCCGGGTTGGGACAGCGTCCTGGCTATGTGCTTACCGACGCACTCAAAGTGTCTGGCTTCACGGCACCCTATTTGCCCGTGATTGGTGGTGATTCCGCTTGCCGATGTATTGCTGCTGCGAGTGTCTTAGCCAAAGTCACCCGCGACCGCATTATGGTTGACCTATCGGAGAAGTATCCGGATTATGGTCTGGCGGGGCATAAGGGCTACGGCACGTCATCGCATATGGAAGCGATTTCACGCCATGGCGCAACCCCGGAGCATCGGTGGTCATACCGCAATGTGCGCTTGGCACACGCGGAGTATCTTGAGCACCCCGAATAGACCAACATGTACAAAAAGAGCAACATGTAAACACTCGAAGGAGCCGTCGCGGTCGTGAGCGCAGAAGATCTAGAAAACTACGAGGCCGACGTTGAACTATCCCTGTACAAGGAGTTCCGCGATGTCGTTAGTCAGTTTTCGTACGTTGTTGAGACGGAGCGCAGGTTCTACCTTGCTAATGCTGTGGAGCTGATTCCGCACAACAGCGAAAACGAGGTCTATTTCGAGCTGCGGATGTCGGATGCGTGGGTGTGGGATGTCCATCGCCCGGCTCGGTTTGTCCGCTACGTGCGCGTTATCACTTTCAAGGATGTCAATATCGAGGAACTGGATAAGCCTGACCTACGACTGCCGTAGCTTTTATAGCTTTTCATCTCTTGGTATAGCTAGCTGCTAACAGTTATCCACAGTCGAAAAATTATCCACAGTTTGGGCCTTCCGAGCATCTATCGGAAGGCCTTTGTCATGCCCGCTGTGCAAGAGTGTTTCCGAACCGCCAAGGCGGCAAAAGTCTAGGCACTAAACAGCCTAGGCACAATTCAACGGGGAACCAGGGGGACCGGGGGCTATGACACAGAGCTTTGAAGAACTAACCACGAGACAGCTCGGCGCGTTTGGGGAGGATTTCGTCGCCGAGATGTTGGAGGATCAGGGGTGGGAAGTTATTGCTCGGAATGAGCGGGTGGGGCGCTATGAGCTCGATCTTATTGCTGAAGATGTTGACGGCAGGCTGCATTTTGTGGAGGTAAAAACGCGGCGCAGCTCGCGAAGTAGTCAGTTTGGGGACGGCAGAGAGTCCATCACAGCAGCCAAGCTTCGTCATTTGCGCAAGGCGGCGGCACAGTGGCTGTCAGAGAGTTCTACCTACTGGTTAGAGTCCGTAGTTATCGACTGCGCAGAAGTCACAGTGTCCAGCCCTTCGTCCGGTCCTCCAGTCGTTGCAGTTACGTACATTCCCGCAATCAGCGACGCGATCATGTGGGACTGCTAGATGACTGTCGGTACAGCTCTTGCAGTCAGCCTCAGCGGCATTGAAGGAACTATTGTGCAGGTGGAAGCCGATGTTGGGCGTGGCTTGCCGGGAATGTATATCGGTGGGCTCGGCGATGCCGCCGTCGGAGAAGCCAAACATCGCGTGCGCACGGCGGTTGCTAACTCGCAGTTGCCCTGGCCGAAGACAAAAGTCGTGGTGAGTCTGTCGCCGGCGCATATCCGCAAGCACGGCACTAGCTTTGACCTCGCCATCGTCTGCGCCATCCTTATCGCAACCAGCGATGACATGGAGGCCCGAGGTCGTCTCCGCCACACGGTTCTCATTGGCGAACTTGGGCTCGACGGTTCCATTCGACCGGTGCGTGGAGTGCTGCCGCAAGTTCTTGCCGCCCGCGAGGCCGGTGCCCGTTGGGTTGTCGTCCCCGCCGCCAACGCCGCCGAGGCCGCGCTCGTCGACGGCATCGCAGTCTGCACCGCAGCCGACCTCACACAGCTATGGGGCTGGGTACTCACCGGCTCAGGTTTGACGACCGCGCTTAACGACGACCCCAGCGAACAAGCCTTCTCGGTAGACCTGGCCGATGTCGATGGCCAACCTGAGGCGCGCTTCGCCCTCGAGGTAGCCGCAGCAGGTGGGCACAATCTGTTCATGCAGGGTTCTCCGGGAACTGGGAAGTCCATGCTCGCTGAGCGCTTGCCCACAATTCTGCCGCCATTGCAGAAGTGGCAGCAGCTGGAGGTCACCGCGCTGCATTCGGTGGCCGGAGCGCTCGATACTGCGGACACTCTTGTCCAACATCCGCCGTTTGTGGCTCCACATCACAGCGCGACTGTGGCAGCGCTAGTCGGCGGCGGTGCTGTGCCCAAGCCCGGCGCGATTAGCCTTGCCCACCATGGGGTGCTCTTCTTGGACGAAATCACCCTCATGCGCCCGGCGGTATTGGATGCGTTGCGGATGCCGATGGAAAACGGGGTGGTCGTCCACCTGCGTACGCACCATCGAGTGACTTTTCCGGCGAGAACACAACTAGTCATGGCGACCAATCCCTGTCGGTGTGGGGCGGCGTATGCCAGCGAATGCACCTGTTCTAGTACCGAGCGAGCCAAGCATGGTCGCGCATTATCGGGCCCGCTACGCGATCGCATGGATCTCAACGTCACGCTCAGTCCTGCCGGGGCCAAGCTGGGAATTAAAAACAAAGCACACAATGAGCCCTCCGCGGCCGTTCGCGATCGGGTACAGGCCGCACGTGACCGTGCCCGCCATAGGTGGCAGGCCCTGGGGCTTGCCGACGAAGCAGCCGTCACCAACGCGAGTGTGCCACGCTCGCTTCTCCGTCGTCACGCGGGCTTAGACGAAGAAGCGATGGCGTTATTGGACTTCCAGTTGAGGAACGGAGAGATTACCCAGCGGGGAGTGGACAAAGTAATCGCAGTGGCGTGGACGCTCGCAGATCTCGGGGGAGTAGACGCGTTTACCTTCGAGCACGTGCAACGCGCCTGCCAGCTGCATGACCGCGAGGGCGGCTAATACAACCGAACCATTATCAAGGGGGAGAAATGGACGAAATTCACGCGTGGGCTTACCTGAATCGTGTGGTAGAGGCGACGCATCCGCAGATTGTGCGGCTCGTGACGGAGTTTGGGCCGGTAGAGGTAGCAGAGAGGATCAAGGCTCGCGCCGGGCTGCCGGAAGGTCTGCTCAATACGACGCAGGCGCGAGCCGACGTTGACCAGAGCGGCCACGATTTGGAGCTGGCGGCAGCGATGGGGTGGCGTCTTATTTATCCGGGGCACCCAGAGTGGCCGGGGGAGCTGCTGTCCTGCTTTACGACGCTCGAAGTCCGTGACCGCGCCGATGCACCACCACTTGCGCTGTGGGTGCGTGGCCGTGACTTGCGGGACGTGGTCAGTGAAGCGGTGGCGATTGTCGGAACGCGGATGGCCAGCAGCTACGGGACACAGGTGGCGGCCCAATTCGCGGGGCAGTTCGCGAATGCGGGGGTTAGTGTCATCAGTGGTGGTGCGTTGGGTATTGATGCCGCGGCGCATCGAGCTGCGCTCGACGCTGGCGGCACTACGGTTGTGGTCGGAGCCGGTGGTGTAGGGGTTGACTATCCGCGGGCGCATGCAGAACTCTTCGACGGGATTGCAGAGCGGGGTGCGCTGATTACGGAGTATCCACTGGGGGTGCGACCTGCGCGGCATCGGTTTTTGACTAGGAATCGTCTGGTAGCGGCCCTATCGCGAGCAACCACAATCGTCGAGGCGGGCTGGCGTTCAGGGGCGCGCAACACAGCGCACTGGGCAGTGAGGCTAAACAAGCCCTTGGGAGCAGTGCCGGGACCGGTGACGCTGCAAACTACCTCTGGCTGTCATGACCTAATCCGCAGTGGCGAGGCTGTCCTGGTGTGTAGTGCCGATAATGTGCGGTCGCTGTATCGGTCAGTTGGCACAGTGAATGAGGATGCTCAGCTTGAATTGTTGTGGGAAAAGTCGGCGGTGCAGAAGCTTTCTCGAAACGAGCTCGCTGTCTACGACTCTCTGAATTCTGCGGAGCCAACGCCGGTGGGAGAAGTCGCAGCGCAGGCGGGATTGGCCGTGGCGCTTACGACACATTTGTTGCTGGAGCTGCAGGGACGGGGGCTGACCAGTCGGGTGGAGGGTGGGTGGTTGCGCCAGGAACAGAAGCGTTAGTGAGGCGCTAATAAAGCCTTCTGCAGAGAATCTCGAAAAAATCTTGAATTAGGTATTGCAATTCTCTGTACGCTCAGTAATATAGGCAAGGCAAGCCTAAGTAACTGTTACGGAAACGGGCTTGTGACATGGGTGAGGCAATAGGGCAGTGGCTCTGGCGAAAGTCGGAGTCACTGCCTTTTTCCGCTGTCTGGTGAGGTCTCGCGGTGTGCATCTACTAAGGTCAGAACCGTGAAGCGCGCAACCAATAACGACGACAGGACTGAGCCGGATCTCGGGTTATCCGCCAATATTGAGGCCGTGCTCATGGATTTTCTCGATGAGCTGACTTATTCCCGCAGACTCTCTGACGCAACCGTCCGTGCCTATCGAGCCGATCTCATCCCCCTCCTCGCCGGCCTGGACCACATCAGTGAACTCTCCACCCCTGTCATCCGTGCGCACCTCGGCGCGAAGCATGCGGAGGGTGCTGCGCGGTCATCGCTGGCTCGCTTAACGACGTCCATTCGCCAGTTCTGTAGTTGGCTCGTAGCTCGGCAAATTCTCGATGCTGATCCGTCGCTGCGGCTGTCAACGCCGAAGAAACATCAGCATCTTCCGGAAGTGCTCTCGCCGGAGAGGGTTGAGGAGGCAATCGAGAAAGTCTCCTCCGAGGACAGCGCAGTTGCGGCTCGCGACTTGGCCATTGTGGAACTGTTGTATGCCACTGGGATGCGTGTAGAGGAGCTGTGCAAGGCCGACGTCTCTGATGTGGACTTTTCCCGCCACATCATCTCGGTAGTGGGTAAGGGGAACAAGCAGCGCATCGTGCCCTTCGGTGTACCAGCGGAGGCGGCACTCAAAGGCTGGCTCCAGGTGCGTGGAAGCTTTCATGCTTCCGCACAGGCCGAACATGCGCTTTTTCTCGGTGTGCGTGGAGGTAGATTGAATCCTCGTCAGGCGCGCCGAGTGATTCATAAATGGGCTGATGTTTCACCGCATTCGCTCCGGCACTCTGCGGCCACAGCCATGGTGGAAGGTGGCGCTGACTTGCGTGTGGTGCAGGAGATGCTCGGTCATTCGAGTCTGGCGACCACGCAGATTTATACCCACGTCTCAGCGGACCGCCTCCGTGAAGTACACAAGCGGGCACATCCGCGCGCTTAATCGCGCAGGGTTGTTTAATTGCGTACAGGCTTGAGCACGATTGGTCTCCGCTGTATCAAATCCAGTGGGTTGAGATAGTCTTTGCCGCGCAGTGCGCCCCAATGCAGGCCCGGTTCGGGATGTTTGGCGTTGACCACAAGATGACCAATCACCTGGCCAGCGGCCACGTGGTCTCCCTTTTCTAACGCGGTATCTATGGGCTGATAGGTTGTGCGGATGCCATCGGCGTGCATGATTGACACGGACGTCATTCCGGCGATTGAACCGGCGAAATGCACCACACCGGGAGCTGAGGCGCGGATTGGCTGACCCGGGGAGGCGTTCAGGTCTACTCCGCGATGTCCAGGCTGCCAGCGTTTTTCCGGTGGGGCGTAGTCGCGTAGTATTTTGCCGTGCACAGGGAAGGTATGCGCACTAGCGGATATTGGCTCGCCGGTAGCTGCAGGTGGGCTTGGGGGTGTTGTTAGCGCGACAGCGAGCACGAATAGCGCTAATGTGCGCATTAGCGAGCGCTTGAAACTCTGCTTGGTCGTCATGCGCGATAGTGTGGCGGACGCTGCACTCGTCGACAAGCGGCAGTGCATTGCAAACGGTTCTAGCTGTGGATGACTTTTTGTCCTGTGGATAGCAGGGCGTGTCAGATATTGCGACCTGTGCGATGTATCAGATAAGATGACGCTCGCGGTGTCTGCCTTAATGGGCGGTCATTAGCACAAAGACTACGCGCGCGACCCATTCCGGCTGGTTCACGGGTGCTCGGCAAGGATATCTGTCGGGTGTGAGGCAGCGGGGGAGCGCTAGGGCACAGGGAAAGCCTGTGCGTGAACTGTAACCACCTATATCGGATAAGAAAGGAAGGGAAGCAGCCGCAGCCCTAGTCAGGCTGGACGCGAGGATCTTCCCTGAATATGACATGGCTGTTGTATCCATGCGAGAACTGCTCGATGCAGGTGTCCACTTCGGTCACCAGACCCGTCGTTGGAACCCGAAGATGAAGCGTTTCATCTTCACCGAGCGCAATGGCATCTACATCATTGACCTGCAGCAGACCCTGACCTACATCGACGAGGCTTTCGAGTTCGTCAAGGAGACTGTCGCTCACGGTGGCAACATCCTGTTCGTCGGTACCAAGAAGCAGGCTCAGGAAGCCGTTCAGAACGAGGCAGAGCGCGTTGACATGCCATACGTCAACCACCGCTGGCTCGGCGGTATGCTGACCAACTTCGCCACCGTTTCCAAGCGCCTGGCTCGCCTGAAGGAGCTTCAGGCAATGGACGCTGCTGAGAACGGCTACGAGGGTCGCGGCAAGAAGGAAATCCTGATGCTGACCCGTGAGCGCACCAAGCTGGAGCGCACCCTGGGCGGCATTCGCGACATGTCCAAGGTTCCGTCCGCACTGTGGATTGTTGACACCAACAAGGAGCACATCGCTGTCGCCGAGGCTAAGAAGCTGGGCATTCCGGTTGTTGCCATCCTGGACACCAACTGCGACCCGGATGACGTTGACTTCCCGATCCCGGGCAACGACGACGCAATCCGCGCTGCTTCCGTGCTGACCCGCATCATCTCCACCGCTGTTGAAGAGGGCCGCAAGGCTCGCGCTGAGCGCGAGGCCAACGCTGCTCGCGAGGCAGCAGGCGACGCTCCGATCGAGTCCGCCGCTGAGAACACCGACCAGGCTGCAGAGATGGACGCCGAGGGCTCCACTGCAACTGAGACGGCATCCGCTGAGTAAAGCTGAACTTTCTAACCACCACAAGTTCTAACCACCACAAGGAGGAACGCCCAGCATGGCGAATTTCACTGCTGCTGACGTCAAGAAGCTCCGTGAGCTGACCGGCTCCGGCATGAAGGCTTGTAAGGACGCACTCGTCGAGACCGACGGCGATTTCGACAAGGCTGTCGAGATCCTGCGTATTAAGGGCGCAAAGGACGTCGGCAAGCGTGCAGAGCGCACCGCCGCCGAGGGCCTGATCGCTGTTTCTGGTAACACCATGGTCGAGGTCAACTCCGAGACCGACTTCGTTGCCAAGAACCAGGAGTTCATCGACTTCGCCAACAAGGTCGCCGACGCTGCCGCAGCAGTCAAGGCAAACTCCCCGGAAGAGCTCGCAGCAGCTGACCTCGACGGTCAGACCGCAGCTGACGCTACCCAGGAGCTCTCCGCAAAGATCGGTGAGAAGCTGGAGCTGCGTCGCGCCGCTACTCTCGAGGGCGACAACATCGCTGTCTACCTGCACCGCCGTGCAGCAGACCTGCCGGCAGCTGTCGGAGTTCTGGTTGCTTACACCGGTGAGGGCGAGGGTGCTGCAGAGACTGCTCACGCAGCAGCTATGCAGGTTGCCGCTCTGAAGGCTCAGTACCTGTCCCGCGAGGATGTCCCGGCCGACCGCGTCGAGGCAGAGCGCGCTGTCTACGAGAAGATCACCCGCGAAGAGGGCAAGCCGGAGCAGGCTATCGCCAAGATCGTCGAGGGTCGTCTGAACGGCTTCTACAAGGACGTTGTTCTGCTGGAGCAGCCGTCTGTCGCCGACAGCAAGAAGACCGTTAAGCAGCTCATGGAAGAGGCTGGCGTTACCCTGACCGGTTTCGTTCGCTTCGAGGTTGGCCAGCACTAATTCGCTGTAATTTGTGCATAAGCCTCTAGCTGTGAGCTAGTTTAAATGCCCCGCTCGGGAACCCGGGCGGGGTATTTTGCTGTCCTGTAGCCGATAATGCGGAGCGTCAAGTGTGCCTTGCTGTCGTGACCGGGTAGACTCGTCTGCGACTTTTTAAACGGTGTGAGAAAGGTGCATGGTCATGGCAGAATCTGTCGAGCGCAATGGCTTCAAACGTGTGATGCTCAAGCTCGGTGGTGAGATGTTCGGTGGCGGCAAGGTTGGCGTTGACCCGGACGTGGTGCAAAACGTTGCCCGACAGATTGCGGAAGTTTCCCGAAAGGGCGTCGAGGTCTGTGTCGTCATCGGCGGAGGTAACTTCTTCCGTGGCGCACAGCTTCAGCAGCGCGGCATGGACCGCGCACGCTCTGACTACATGGGCATGCTGGGCACGGTCATGAACTGCCTGGCTCTGCAGGACTTCCTCGAGCAGGAGGGCGTGGACTGCCGCGTTCAAACTGCAATCAACATGGCACAGGTCTCGGAGCCGTACCTGCCGTTGCGTGCTAAGCGCCACCTGGAGAAGGGCCGCGTGGTCATCTTTGGTGCAGGTATGGGGATGCCGTACTTCTCCACCGACACCACCGCCGCCCAGCGCGCCCTGGAGATCGGCTGCGAGGTGCTGCTGATGGCAAAGGCCGTTGACGGTGTCTACTCGGCCGACCCACGTGAGGTGCCGGACGCAGAGCTGTTCGATGACATCACCCACCGTGAGGTTCTGGAACGGGACCTGCGCGTTGCTGATGCCACCGCCTTCTCCCTGTGCATGGACAACAACATGCCGATTCTCGTGTTTAATCTGCTTACCGACGGAAACATTGCGCGCGCGGTAGCCGGTGAGCAAATCGGTACTCTCGTCCACAGCTGATAAATTTGTTCGTAATACGTTCTTTCCACAGAGCGCTCTAGAACTATCTAGAACCCGCGTAGAAACCCGAGGTTAAAAACACAATGATTGATGAAGTCCTGCTTGACTGTGAAGAAAAGTACGGTAGCTCCGTAGAACACTGCCGCGAGGAGCTGACCCACATTCGCACTGGCCGTGCGAACCCGGCGATGTTCAACGGCGTTATTGCGGAGTACTACGGTGTTCCGACTCCGATTACCCAGATGGCTACCATTTCGGTTCCAGAGCCGCGCATGCTGCTGATTAAGCCGTATGAGCTGAGCGTCATGGGCGACATCGAAAACGCGATTCGCAACTCCGACCTGGGTGTGAACCCGACTAATGATGGCCAGGTCCTGCGCGTAACTATCCCGCAGCTGACCGAGGAGCGTCGTCGTGAGATGGTTAAGGTCGCACGTTCGAAGGGCGAAGACGCCAAGATCGCGATTCGCAATGTCCGTCGTAAGGGCATGGAAACTCTGAAGAAGATTCAGAAGGACGGCGATGCTGGCGAGGACGAGGTGCAGGCAGGCGAAAAGGAGCTGGACCAGGTCACCAAGAACTACGTCGAGCAGGTGGACTCCTTGGTTGAACGCAAGGAAGCGGAATTGATGGAGGTTTAGGCCTTCATATTCAACCGGGAGAGGGGATTTGAGGCGCCAATGCCAACGTCGAAGCCAGCGTCCAATAAGGAACGTGTTCTAGACGAGCTACGGCTTATTAAGCCGCGTAACTCGGCAGGTCGGAACCTGCCGGTTGCAATTACGGTGGGCGTAGCACTTGGTGCAGTCGTCATCATCGGCTTGCTGCTGGGGGCGCTCGCCTGGACCGTTCTGGTCGCCGCGGCGGTTGGCCTTGCAACCTGGGAGGTCTGCGAGCGGCTCCGCGAGTCCGATTGGCAGGTCCCTCGCCCGGTTCTGATTTTCGGCGGACAGCTGATGGTGTGGCTGTCCGCCTACTGGGGGATTGACGGTCTGGTCATGGGCCTGACTGTTACCCTGATGCTTTTACTAGTCACCCGTCTGTTTTTGCACGGGATGGCTGAAGCACCACGGAACTGGCTGCGGGATGTCGCAGTCGGAGTTTTCGTGGTGATGTGGATTCCGTTCTTTGCGGCGCTAGCTGTGCAGCTGGTGCACATGGACAATCCCTGGGAAGTCGATCCCCGTCTGGTCATTGTGACCTTCATGATCGGGGTGATTTCCAATGACGTCGGAGGCTATGCCGCCGGTGTCATGTTCGGAAAGCATCCGATGGCTCCGAAGGTAAGCCCTAAAAAATCCTGGGAAGGGTTCGGCGGCTCTCTCGTACTCGCCACTATTACTGGAGCGCTCTGTGCAATCTTTATGTTGCACGCGCCGTGGTGGCAGGGCATCGTGCTGGGCATTGCCTTGGTTATCTCCGCCACGCTTGGTGACCTGATGGAGTCCCAGTTCAAACGCGATCTGGGGATTAAGGATATGTCCTCGATATTGCCGGGCCACGGCGGTCTGATGGACCGCCTGGATGGCATGCTGCCATCAGCCGCGATGACGTGGCTGATATTGCAGCTTTTCAGCCTGGTTTAATTTGGCTGGTTCAGTCGGGCTTTAGTTGTCGCCCTTACGAATCTGGCGGCGCAGATCAAACATTCGCCAGCCACCGATTAGCGCAGTGATGAGGGCGCCGAGGATAGCAGCGAACAGCATTCCGACACCGACCGGGAAGTTCCAGGCCCAGCCGAACAGGTTTAGTGTGGTCTCCTGCTGATTCTGCAGAATGAATACAAGCAATACGATCAGCAAAACTGCACTGATGACCAGGCCAACCCACATCGAGCCCGCGGTAGTCTTTTTCACCTTGCGCCGGCCAGGAGCGGGCGCTGGCTCCGGTGTGGAGTCCTTCTCTGCGGGCGCGTCAACGACTGGCTCTGGAAGGTTGTCCTGCTCTGGTGCAGGAGCCACTGAATCATTTGGAGAGTACGACGGAGTATCGTCGAAAAGCGGACTGTCGTTATTCGGTTGATTAGCGTTAGTCATACCTATCATTCAACACGTTTTGGCAGGTATGTACCACTTGTAAAGGTCCACTTAGTTGCGGCTGCCTAGTCGCTCATTAGGCCAAAACCGTCATTACATGCGAAAATGGGTGCCATCATGGCATCTTCACTTCCAATCGTTCTTAAAGCTCCACGTCGCGGCATGCCCGCGACCCATTTTGCGGACCTCGATGTTGAGGAACGGAAGGCTGCGGTCAAGGAACTGGGCCTGCCGGCCTTCCGCGCCGATCAGATTGCCCGGCACTATTACGGTCGGCTTGAGGCTGACCCTATGACGATGACTGATCTGCCGGAAGCAGACCGTCAAAAGGTCAAAGACAGTCTCTTCCCACCTTTGTTGACTCCCGTTCGCCACATCACCTGTGACGACGGCGAAACCCGTAAGACGCTGTGGCGTGCAGGTGACGGTACGCTGCTGGAATCCGTGCTGATGAAGTACCCGGGGCGTGCGACCCTCTGTATTTCCTCACAGGCCGGCTGCGGTATGGCATGCCCATTCTGTGCGACGGGTCAGGGCGGTCTGCAGCGTAATCTCTCCACCGCGGAGATTGTCGACCAAGTTCGTGAGGCCGCTGCCACGATGGCAGCCGAGGGCGGTCGCCTGACCAACATCGTATTCATGGGCATGGGTGAGCCGCTCGCGAACTACAACCGCGTTCTCGCCGCCGTCCATCGCATCACGCGACCGTCGCCGGAGGGATTCGGCATCTCGATGCGCAATGTCACCGTCTCTACAGTCGGTTTCGCGCCGAACATCCGACGGCTTGCCGACGAGGACCTGTCAGTAACCCTCGCGGTGTCTCTGCACACTCCAGATGACGAGCTTCGCGATGAGCTGGTACCGATCAACAATCGCTTTACAGTAGCTGAGGTGCTTGATGCAGCTCGCTACTACGCAGACAAGACAGGCCGTCGCGTATCTATTGAGTACGCTTTGATTCGCGATATTAACGACCAGGATTGGCGTGCAGACTTGTTGGGTAAGAAGCTCCACAATGCTCTGGGCTCACGTGTCCACGTCAACCTGATTCCGCTCAACCCGACTCCGGGGTCGAAGTGGGACGCCTCCCCGAAGAAGCAGCAGGAGGAGTTCGTCCGCCGCGTACAGGCGCAGGGGGTACCGTGCACGGTCCGCGATACCCGTGGCAACGAGATTGCGGCAGCGTGTGGTCAGCTGGCGGCCGAAGAGGTTTAGCCGACAAATAGCAAAAGATCCGCACCGAATTCGGTGCGGATCTTTTTGTGCGCTGTAGCGCTATAGAGCTGTTGCTATAGAGCTGTTAGGCCAGACTTTCTGCAAAAGTGGCTAACTTTACTGGTTCTGGCCTTCCGGCAGACGGTTCCAGGAGCGCAGCTGAGAGTCGGTCAGGTTAGCGTAGACGCCAGTGCCGTTAACCTGGTCGCGTGCCCACTCCGGCTCAATGTGGCCTTCCGGCTTGTTGTGACCGGTAACGGTGCGGACCTGAGAACCCTGCGGGGCGAACAACTGCAGCAGCAGGCCAATAGCGATCAGGGCGGCGATGACGACCAGCCACCAGTTCTCGACGTTGCCCTTGTGGTTACCAATGGTCATGCCCAGCAGGAAGATCACGGAAATCCAGCCGGCCTTCTGCATAGCGCTCTTGCTAATGCCGTGCCAGCCCCACTTCGCCGACGGCTCGTCGAGGGTGCTGACGCCGCGGTAAATCTCTTCCTTTGGCTCGTGGTTGCTCACTTGAAAGTCCTCCTGTAAACACTTTCGGCGAATTGCACTCTATATGCACTTCAGTCTATCTGCGGTTTTGCTGAAAGCGACTGAGCGCATTTTCAGACAATCTTGAGTATCGGGTGTAAGGATACCTTAGAACTTGCTGAAATTGGGACTTAGCCCGGCCGGAAACTGTTCGCCGGTGTGCTCGTTTGCCCAAAGTGGGGGTAGGGTGAGCACTCGTGACATTTCTTCTTGGAGTTTTACTCTTCGCAATCGGCATCGCGGTGACAATCGCCCTTCACGAATGGGGCCATCTCACCGCAGCTCGCCTGTGTGGAATGCGAGTGCGTCGATACTTCATTGGCTTCGGCCCAACGCTGTTTTCCTTCAAGCGGCATCACGCTGCGGCAGGTGGGCATGACACCGAGTATGGAATAAAGGCAATTCCCTTTGGCGGATTCTGCGACATCGCAGGCATGACAGCAATGGATCCCATCGCTCCTGCCGAAGAACCCTACGCCATGTACAAGAAGCCGTGGTGGCAGCGCATTATCGTGATGCTCGGTGGGGTGGCAATGAACCTCATCGTTGGATTCATCATTCTTTACTTCATTGCCGTGACGTGGGGTTTGCCCAACATGGGTAAGGAAATGGCGCCACGCATTCAGGCGGTGCAGTGCGTCTCGCCGGCACAGCGTGCCGACGGCACGCTGGAGCCCTGCACTGGTTCCGGTCCTGCAGAGCGCGCAGGGCTACGTGCCGGAGATGTGATTGAGAAGATCAATGGCACCAAGATCACGTCCTACCCCGAGGCTGTGTCTCTCATCGGTAGCTCTGCAGGTGGCGACATCAAAATGACCATCGACCGCAATGGCAGCACCCAGACGGTCACGGTCACCCCGGAAGTCGTCAAGCGCAAGACTAACGACGGGCAGGACATCGACCAGCCAGCAATTGGTATCGCCTTCCAGCGCCCAGAGACCATCCTCCACGAGTACAACGCAGTGACTGCCATCGGTGGTGCGGCCAGCTTCACAGGCAGCCTTTTCGGGGCGGTTTGGAACGGGCTGCTCTCCATCCCGGAGAAGGTTCCCGGCGTGGTCGCCTCTATCTTTGGTGCTCAGCGTGACCCGGCCAGCCCAATGAGTGTCGTCGGCGCGTCGCGTGCCGGTGGTGAATTGGCGGAGATGAACCAGTGGCCTTCATTCTTCCTGTTGCTAGCTAACCTCAATTATTTCCTGGCCGTGTTCAACCTCGTGCCGTTGCCGCCACTCGACGGTGGCCACATCGCCGTTGTTATTTATGAGCGCATCCGCGACCTGATTCGCAAGGCGTTCGGTAAGCCTGCGCTTGGGCCTGCCGATTACACCAAACTCATGCCAATTACTATGGCCTTTACCGCAGTTTTGCTGGTCTTCGGCGTTCTGGTTATGGCTGCTGACGTGGTCAATCCAATTGTGCTGAACCGCTGATAGCAGGTTGCGGCGCGCCAGCGTCGTCGTAAAGCAAAGCGGTGCTAACGTCAGCCCACATGGAACAAACTTCGCGCCGCAAGCCCCTGCTTCGCAGTATCTCGGCTGTGGCAATCACGGGTCTGGTGTTGTCATCCGCCGCGTGTACGCCGCGGCCTGACACCGGGCGCGAGGTGCTTGAGGAATTCCTTGGGGCGCTGGCGGGAGGGGATGTCGCTAAGGCGGCGGCGCTGACCGATCATCCGGATTCCGCTGAGGGGGATCTGAATGCGGCCACCGACGGCCTTCAGCCGGAGGGGCTTGACTATGAAATCGAGGGTATCGATACCAGCTCGAATCAGTCCTCGGCCGAAGTCACCATGAATTGGCAGCTGCCGCATCAGCGACGCTGGGGATATGACACCACTTTCACGCTGACCAAGACTGAGGCTGGGCAACGGGATTGGGCGTTGCGCTGGTCGCCAGCATCCCTGCATCCACAGCTGGGGCGTAATCAGCACCCAGAATTGCGCACTATCGCAGCTCCACGTCCGTCTGTGGTTGGTTCGGACGGTGCGGCCTTGCTTGAGCCGGGGACTGTGCACCGGGTAATTCTCAACCGCGATGGGGCGGAGAATGTGCAGTCGTCGATTAACCGGGCGGCGACGGTCATCAATAATGAAATGCCGGAAGATGGTCCGAAGCTCGACGCCCGAGCAGTGGGGGAGCAGGCAGCTGGTGGGAAGGGTAACTTTTCGCTGATTGTGCTGCCGGCATCCACGCCACAGCGAGTCAAGGATGAGCTCGCGGACATTGACGGAATTTCTGTTAACGATGAAGCAGCGATGGTGCGACCCGACCCGGGGTTTGCGCCTGATTTGATGAGCCGTGTGGAAAGGCTAGTGGACACTGGTGATCACGGTGCCGATGGCTGGAAGATCGTGGCGGCCAACGAGGGCGGAGCAGTCGTCGGCACGCTCTATGAGGTGTCTCCGGATGTAGCCCCGGCGGTGCAGGCATCGATTAGTAAAAAGGTGCAGGACGCAGCGCAGAAGGCAGTCGATACGCGGCAAGATGCGAAGGCAATGCTGGTGGCTGTGCAGCCGTCTACGGGCAAGATTCTGGCGGTAGCCCAGACGGCGGAAGCAGACAAGGACGGTGACCTTGCGCTGATGGGACAGTTCCCGCCGGGATCGACGTACAAGATTGTCACTGCCGCTGCAGGTGTGCAGCACGAGGGACTAAATGCGGGATCGACTGTGCCGTGCCCAGGTTCGATGGAAATCGGTCCGCGAATTGTCACCAACTACAACGGAAGTGGTGTCGGGGATACCTCGCTGAGCGATGCCTTCGCGCGGTCTTGCAACACCACGTTCGGCAACATCTCCCACAAGTTGGAACCAGGGCAGTTCAAGGAGGAGTCCAAGAACTTCGGCATCGGAATCAACTATCACATCGCGGGCCTCGACACTATTACCGGCAGCGTGTCTGACGGTAGTGATGAAGTCGAGCGTATCGATGCGGGCTATGGACAGGGCAATGACTTGGCCAGCCCGTTTGGCATGGCGCTGGTTTCCGCGACGGTGGCGGCCGGGCGCACTCCGACGCCGTCACTCGTGCCAAGCGCGGGAACGTGGCAGTCGCAGACGTCGAAGCCACTTCCACCTGAGGTTTTGAACGAGGTTCGCTCACTCATGCGGGCGGTGGTGACCTCCGGTACCGGTTCGGCCATTGCCGGACGCGGTGAGGTCTACGCCAAGACCGGTGAGGCCGAGTATGGAGGTGGCTCGCACGCTTGGTTCACTGGCTATCGAGATGACTTGGCCTTCGCCACGCTCATCGTCGGCGGTGGTGGATCCGAACATGCGGTGGCGATTACCGATGCCTTCTTCGCCAATATGGATGAAGGTTCAGGAGACGAGGGCTAGAGCATTTCTGGCTTCGAAACCGGCACAGGCCGAAAGGCTAATCCGGGGGTAGGGGTAGAGTATGTTCCATGACTCAGCGTTCTCCACTTACTCAGCAAAAGTCCACGCCAATTCGCACTGTTCCGGCACATATTGAACGGCCGGAGTACGCCTGGAAGGACGAGGTTCAGGAAGGCGTCGGCGAGCCGCTGGTACAGACTCCGGAAGATATTGAAAATATGCGAGAGGTCTCTCGCATTGCTGCCAACGCGTTGGTGGAGGCCGGCAAGGCCGTAGCTCCGGGCGTGACCACGGATGAGATTGACCGGGTGGTGCACGAGTACCTGTTGGATCACGACACCTACCCGTCCACGCTGGGGTACCGCGGTTTTGAGAAGTCGTGCTGTGTGTCTCTTAATGAGATTGTCTGCCACGGTATTCCGGATACTCAGGTTATTGAAGACGGCGATATCGTCAATGTCGACGTCACCGGATACAAGAACGGTGTCCACGGCGACACCAACGCGACTT
The DNA here is from genome assembly GCF_001815745.1 of Corynebacterium sp. HMSC064E07. NCBI lineage: Bacteria > Bacillati > Actinomycetota > Actinomycetes > Mycobacteriales > Corynebacteriaceae > Corynebacterium > Corynebacterium sp. HMSC064E07. Next base: position 19,786 of record NZ_KV821827.1, read on the forward strand.
TCCTCGCGGGCAATGTCTCGGAGGAGCACCTCCAGCTAGTGGAGCGCACTTACAACGCCACCATGCGCGGCATTAAGGTCATCAAGCCGGGCCGTGAGATTAATGTCATCGGCCGCGTAATCGAGTCTTACGCTAAGCGTTTTGGATACAACACCGTTCGGGACTTCACCGGTCACGGTGTCGGTACCACGTTCCACAATGGTTTGATTGTCCTGCACTACGATGAGCCGAGCCAGGACACTATTTTCGAGCCGGGCATGACTTTGACTGTTGAGCCGATGATTAACCTCGGTGAGCTGCCGTACCACATCTGGGATAATGGCTGGACTGTGCAGAATGATGACTTCAAGTTCACCGCCCAGTTCGAGCACACGGTGTTGGTGACCTCCGACGGCTATGAAATCCTCACTCTGCCGGATGAGCAGAACGTGCCAGGTCAGTTCCAAACTGGTTGGAAGCCCGAGGCCTAACCCGTGCAGGCCCCTGCAGCTCTGATTGCCGGCTGCACCTCAGATGCCGGTAAGTCGGTTCTGGTCGCCGGCATGTGTCGGCTGCTCGCGCGCCGCGGCGTGAAGGTCGCACCCTTCAAAGCACAGAACATGTCCAACAATTGCGCTGTCACGCTCGACGGCGGCGAGATTGGGCGCGCGCAGGCTCTGCAGGCGTTGGCCTGTGGGCTGGAGCCGGATGTCTCCTTTAACCCGGTGCTTCTCAAGCCGGGCTCGGACCACACCAGTCAGGTGGTGGTGAAGGGCAAGGCCGATGGGCATGTGAGCGCTCTGACGTACCGGTCGCGGAGAAAAGCGCTGCGCGGAGTAGTTGCGGAGACATTGGAAGAGCTGCGGGGGCAGTTCGATGTCGTCCTGTGTGAAGGCGCTGGTAGTCCTGCCGAGGTCAATCTGCGGGAGTCGGACATTGCCAACATGGGGTTGGCAGAGCTCGCTGATCTGCCGGTTGTGGTCGCCGGTGACATTGACCGCGGTGGGGTGCTTGCACATTTCGTCGGCACGCATGCAATTTTGAGCCGCGAAGACCGCGCGCGGATTACCGGTTTTATCGTCAACAAGTTCCGGGGCGATGTTTCGCTGTTGACACCGGGATTGGACGTGGTGCGCGAGCACACCGGCGTGCCCGTACTCGGCGTAGTGCCTTTTATTCCGGGACTGTGGATTGATGCGGAGGATTCGCTCGGTACAGTCGCTGGTGCGTCGGTAGGGCCGGCGAACGCACCGCTGGGTACGGAAACGTTGTCCGTGGCCGCCATTCGCTTGCCGCGCGTGTCCAACGCCACCGATATCGAAGCGCTTGCCTGTGAACCAGGGGTACACGTGCAGTGGACGGTCGATCCGTCGGTCGTTGCTCGCGCCGACCTGGTCGTGTTGCCCGGGACGAAGTCGACGGTCGCCGATCTCAAGTGGTTGCGCGAGCGTGGGCTTGACGACGTGCTGGAGAACCGAGCTGCCCGGGGGTTGCCGCTGATTGGCATCTGCGGTGGGTTCCAAATGCTCTGCACCACCATCACTGACTCGGTGGAGTCGGTAGCCGGGACAGTGAACGGGCTTGGAGTGTTCGATACCGACATTGAATTCGCGGGGACGAAGACGCTGGTGAGCCACCCGGATGGCTCTTACGAAGTCCACAATGGACAGGTTGTGCGAAGCAGCGAGGCGCCCTTTATCACTGAGCCTGAAGAAGGGGCGCGGCGTGGCATGGTGATGGGTACGCACCGCCACGGCTACCTGGAAAATGATCAGGCGCGCCGTCAGTTGCTGAGCGAAGTCGCAGTTGCCGTCGGTCGAGACGGCTTTGAGGTCAGCTCTAATACTTCGTTTGCCGAAGAACGGCTGCGGCAGATCGACCTGTTGGCCGATGCAGTCGAGGAGTACCTGGCTGGGCCCGCATTGGCCCAGGCCACAGGTATTGAACAGCTGGGCTAGTTATCGAACTCCAGGCCCAGGATTGCGTTTTCAATCAGCTCTGGCAGTGCTGGGTGAATCCAGTGCTGGCCCTTGACAACTTCGCGCACATCCATCTCGAAGCTCATCATCTGGATGCACTGCTGCACTAGAGTGGCAGCCTGCTCGCCGATGAAGTGCGCACCCAGCAGGCGGCCGGTGGCGCGGTCCGCAATCAACTTGGCAAAGCCATCGCGATCCTCCAGCGCCCAGCCGTAGGCGACATCGCCGTAGTTCTGTACCTTCACGGTAATGTCCGTGCCATTTTCCGCAGCCCAGGCGCGAGCTTCATCCTCGGTCATACCGACCTGACCAATCTGCGGATGTGAGAAGACTGCCGACGGAATGTAGCGGTGGTCAAATTCGCGCAGGTCCGACGGATTCAGCACGTTGTGGAAGACAACCTTGGCCTCATGGTTGGCAATATGCTTCAGCTGGTACGGGCTAGAGACATCGCCCAGCGCCCACACACCTTCGGCAGAGGTGCGGCCGTACTGGTCAACCTTGATGCGACCATCGTCGTGCATCTCCACACCACCGGCTGCAAGGTCCATACGGTCACCGTTGGGGATGCGTCCGGTTGCCACGAGCAGGGCATCGGCTGCGAGCTCCGTGCCGTCGTCAAGCGTGACCGTGACGATCTCGCCCTCCTGGGAGAGCGCAGTGATGGAGGTGTTCATGCGGATGTCAATGTCGCGGGCGGCAACCTCGTGGAAGCGCTCGGAGATAGCGGCGTCTGAGCCACGCAGCATGACATCGGAGCGCACCAGCATGTGCACCTTCGTGCCGAAGGATGCGAAGACATGCGCGAACTCGCTAGCGATGTAGCCGCCGCCGACGACGATCATTTCGCGCGGAAGCTTGTCGACGCGCATGATGTTCTCGTTGGTGTAGTAATCGACCCCGGAGTCTGCGATGAGGCCCGGAACGTGAGGGCGGGAGCCTGCAGCGATGATGATGTTGTCGGCTGTGATGTCGACGGTTTCCTCGCCGATGCCGGTGCGAATAGTGCGAGGGCCGACGAACGTTGCGTGGCGGTCGTAGACATCGATATTGGGAGTCTCGTCCCCGCGGCGGTATGCCTCGCCGCCGTCGGCAATCTGGTCGACGCGCTGGGCAAAAACGCGATCCTGGATTTGCTTGAGATCAACGGAGTCGAAGGTGCCGTGCACGCCCAGGCGGCTGGCCTCGCGGATGTTGCGGGCGGCATCAGCGGCCAGAACGAACATCTTGGTGGGAATACACCCAACGTTGAGGCAAGTACCGCCGAAACGTCCTTCCTCCACCAGAGCGATACGGACATTGTCGTAGGCCGGGGCTGGAATGGAATTGCCGGACCCGGTTCCGATAATGATGACGTCGTAGTGGCGTGGGGTAGTCTCAGGCGAATTCTCAGTGGTCACAAGCACTCCTAGCATTCTGGTCAAACTAGTTTGGTTCAACCGTACTGAATGCTGATTTATTCCGAGTTCCTATTCTGTGCTCCTATTTTGAGCTGTCTCCTGGATTGACTGTGGCAAGGAACTGGAATGTCTCATTAAAAGCGCGGTCTAGTGCTTCGGGTGCGGAAAGGTAGACGTCATGGAGAGCACCCGGAATCGCGACGTTGCGAGCCTGCGGTCCCAAGTGGGCAGTGGCATCGGCAATTTGCTCAGTGTTGAGGACAGAGTCAACGCGGCTGAGTTCCGGTGTGTAGTCGGAACCGAGAAGGTAGTTGTCCGAGTGGAGAACGAGCGTCGGCACGCCGGTATCGATACCGCGGCTGACACGTTGCTGGCCGACGATGATGGCATTGAGCCAACGCCAGTTCTTGTCATGGCCAGCCAGCGGCTTGAAAGTGCGGTTGTACTCCCAGCGTCCCTGGTGGTCGGCGCTAATGGATTTGCCATAGCCGCCCGCAGACTGCACCGGAATGAGACTGTTAGGGCGAATCCGCGACATAACGCGAGTCACCAGCGAGTACACGGGAGCCTTTGCCCGGGAAACGTGCAGAGTCAGCCACGGTGAGTTCAAGACGGCAGCTGTGACGGAAATATTGGGTGCTTGCGGGCAATGGCCGCCTGTGCTTCGTAACCAATCGAGCCAGAGCACGGCAATGAGACCACCAGTGGAGTGCGCATTAACAGTGACAGTTGTATGACCGGCGTGGTCTAACACTGCGAGTGCCCTGTTGAGATCCTCGAAGTAATTCGTTAGATCGCTGCAGCCATGCCAAGTCTGCCCCGGTTGGTGCGCGCGCCCGCACTTACGCAGGTCAATAGCGTAAAAGGCGTAGCCTTCGGCGTGGTACCGCTCCGCCACGTGCTTCTGGAAGAAATAGTCCGACATCCCGTGAATCCATAGAACCGCCGGACGTGTTTGGAAGTCGCTTGCCGACGAGTCGGGGCAGTAGCGGACCAAAACCGCGCATACCGACCCCTCACCGTCGGGATCCTGGCCGAGTTCGATGACATGTTGGCTGTAGTCTTCGCCTAGGTTATCGGGGTTAAAGGTGGGGGTAACGAAATCGGGAATATCGGTAGTCACAGGGTCAAGCCTAGCGCCGATTACCGGGGGTAGTGGGAATGTGTGCCACAATAGATTATGGACTGAGACGGTAGCTCTCTTTTGCGTCTTAAGTTGTGTGCGCGCATGTGAGCGAGCGCTAGTTTGAATCACTAATCAAGTTAGTAAGGATGTTGACAGCAAAATGGCTGATAACAAGCTTCCTGCTTCCAGTGGCGACGAGGTAGATGTCGTCCTCATTGGTGCAGGTGTAATGAGTGCGACGCTGGGTGTGCTGCTCAAGGAGCTCGAGCCATCCTGGTCACAGGTTCTGTTCGAGCGTCTCGATCAGCCCGCCAAGGAGTCTTCCTCTCCATGGAACAATGCTGGTACCGGTCACTCTGCTCTGTGTGAGCTGAACTACACGCCGGAGAAGAACGGCAAGGTCGATGTCACCAAGGCTAAGCTCATTAACGAGCAGTTCCAGGTTTCCCGTCAGCTGTGGACCTCGCTGATTGAAAATGGCACCCTGACTGACCCGAGGGAATTCATCAACCCGGTTGATCACACCACCTTCGCTCAGGGCCCGGAGCAGATGGCGTTCATGCGTCGTCGCTACGAGGCACTTGAGAAGGAGCCGCTGTTCCACGGTCAGGAGCTCATTGAAGATCCGGACCGTTTCGCTGAGTACCTTCCGCTGATGTCCGAGGGTCGTGACTTCTCCAAGCCGGTCTCCGCTATTCGTAACCCGAATGGTACGGACGTTAACTTCGGTGCACTGACCAAGCAGTACCTGGCCGCACTGTCCGATATGGGTACTGAGATTCGCTACGGACACGAGGTCACCGGTCTGAAGCGCGACGGTTCCAAGTGGATCGTCACCGTGAAGAACCTGCACACCAAGGACGTTCGCACCCTGGTTGCCAACTTCGTATTCGTCGGTGCCGGCGGTGACGCACTGCCGCTGCTGCAGAAGGCTCGTATTAACGAGATTCGCGGTTTCGGTGGCTTCCCGGTCTCCGGCCAGTGGCTGCGCTGCACCAACGAGGAAGTCATTGCTAAGCATGACGCCAAGGTCTACGGTAAGGCTTCCGTCGGCACGCCGCCGATGTCCGTTCCGCACCTGGACACCCGTGTTATCGACGGCAAGCGCGGCCTGCTCTTTGGCCCGTACGCCGGTTGGAACATGAAGTTCCTCAAGAACGGTAACAACCTGGACCTGATTAAGTCCCTGCGTCCGGCCAACCTGCCGTCCATGATGGGTGTTGGTGTCCAGGAGATGGGGCTGACCAAGTACCTGATTACTGAGGTTTTGAAGGACTTCGACGCACGTATTGAGTCCCTGCGTGAGTACGTCCCGAACGCTCGCCCAGAGGACTGGGAGCTGATCGTCGCTGGTCAGCGCGTCCAGGTCATTAAGCCGATGAAGGCTCCGGTCTTCGGTACCCTCGAGTTCGGTACCGCGGTCATCAACTCGTGGGACGGCACCATTGCCGGCCTGATGGGTGCATCCCCGGGCGCTTCCATCGCTCCGGCTGTGATGATTAGCCTGATTGAGCGCTGCTTCGGCCGTCACATGGGCAAGTGGGCCCCGAAGCTGAAGGAGCTCGTCCCGTCCTACGGTACGCACCTGGCTGATGACCCGGCTCTGTTCAAGGAGGTCTGGGAGGCTTCCCAGAAGACCCTGAAGCTGGAGCGCTAGTAACTCGCTGAAGAGCTTCAAAGAGTTCAATTAAGCCAACATTGTTCTACCCCGCTGTGAGCCATCCGTTCGCAGTGGGGTAGAACTGTGTTTATGGAAAAAATCACGCCAGCGACCACTGCACAAACAGAGCCCACTTTTCCTTTTACTGCGATTGTCGGGCAGCAGCGACCACAGCTTGCGTTGATTCTGACCGCCCTATCCCCGGAGATTGGTGGCGTGGTCATCCGCGGTGAGAAGGGCACGGCCAAGACCACTACTGTCCGCGCGTTGGCACCATTTCTCAGCGGATCGTTGGTAAACCTACCCCTCGGCGCGACGGAAGATCGAGTCGTAGGCTCCATCGATGTGGAGACCGTCCTGACTACCGGACACGCACAGTTCAATCCGGGACTACTCAGCGCGGCTGACGGTGGCATTCTCTATGTCGACGAGATTAACCTGCTGCCGGATCATCTGGTTGACTCCGTTCTCGATGCCGCAGCCACCGGTCGCGTGGTTGTTGAACGCGATGGCATCTCGCACTCTGCAACCTCCAGGTTCGTGTTGGTCGGCACGATGAACCCGGAAGAGGGCGAATTGCGTCCCCAGCTTCTCGACCGCTTTGGTCTCGCCATCGACGTCACCGCTTCCAAGGATCCGGCTGTCCGCGCGGAAATCGTCGCTCGCCGCCTCGACTTCGACACCGACCCGGAGAGCTTTGTCACGCGGTTCGCCGCCGACGACGAGGCACTGCACGCCCGCATCGATCGCGCACGCGCACTGCTTGACGACGTCGAATTGACCCCCAACATTCTTGGTCAAATTGCCACAGTGTGCGCTGCTTTTGATGTGGACGGGATGCGTGCCGACATCGTCATTGCACGTACCGCCCGCGCTCACGCTGCCTGGCGAGTAGCCGGGGACGAGTCGGCGCAGCCGGCACGCGGCAATCCAATTGAGATCACTGCGGAAGACATTAAGATAGCTGCGGAAATGGCACTGCCGCACCGTCGTCGCCGTGACCCCTTTGATGAACCAGGACTGGACCAGGAACAGCTCGACGATGCTCTGCAGGATGCAGAGGAGCAGTTCCGAGATGACCAGGATCAGCCAGAGTCGGATTCGGAGACCTCAGACCAGCCCGAAGTCAAACCTGAGAAGCCCTCCCAGTTCGACTCCAACTCCGAACCTCAGGAGCCGCAACAGTCGAATTCCGCGGGATCGAAGGGAGGTCGCGCCGCTGAAGGCGCCCCCTTTCGCCGTTCGTAAAATCAGCGTCGACGGTGTCGGCCAAGGGGATTCCGGTCGGCGTTCCAAGGCCATTGGCCCGCGGGGCAGCACCATTGGTGCCGAGCGGGGAGGCCATGGTCTTCACGTGCCGGCGACAGTGCTGGCGGCGGCCAATCGTGGCGTCCGCATGGGCGACTCCATGATTCCCCTGGAACCGGCGGACGTTCACGGCGCTATCCGACAGGGAACGGAGTCCAATCTGGTCGTCTTTGTCGTGGACACCTCGGGTTCCATGGCAGCACGCGACCGTCTGGCAGCCGTCACCGGCGCAGTCACATCGCTGCTGCGTGATGCCTACCAAAGCCGCGATAAAGTCGCTGTCATTACTTTCCGCGGAAATAACGCCGAATTAGTTTTACCGCCGACGAAGTCTATCGACACCGCAGTACGTCGCCTCGCAGATGTCCGCACTGGTGGCCGAACTCCATTGGCCGAAGGACTGCTGAAGGCACACGAAGTGGTAGTTCGGGAAGCCCATAGGGAGCCCACACGGCGCGCAATCATGGTCTTGCTCTCCGACGGCCGAGCAACGGGTAAAAATGGCCTGCAGCAGGCGAGGGCTGTGGCCGCAAAGATCCGTCGTCAAGCGTTGGCGGCGACGGTGGTTATCGACTGTGAGCGCTCTCGCGTGCGGCTGGGGCTGGCACAGGAACTCAGCGTGGAATTGGGTGCGACCTGCATAAATCTCTCCGAACTCAATGCCGAAGCCGTGGCGGGCGTGGTCCATGCCTATCATCGAGACCATGGCACAAGGAAAGCTTGACCCCAAATCAATTCCCAACGATGGACTGACCACCAGGCAGCGTCGCATGATTCCGATTACTGCGGTGCATACGGGCCCAGGTAAGGGCAAGTCCACCGCGGCATTCGGTATGGCGATGCGCGCGTGGAATCAGGGGATGAATATCGGTGTCTTCCAGTTTGTGAAGTCGGCAAAGTGGAAGGTTGGCGAGGAAGCTGTCATGCGCCGATTGGGCGAGCTTCACGACGACACGGGGGAAGGCGGCCCGGTCGAATGGCACAAGATGGGCGAAGGTTGGTCTTGGTCGCGTAAGCAGGGCACTGAGGAGGACCATGCGGCAGCTGCTGCCGAGGGATGGCAGGAGATTAAACGGCGCCTGGAAAATGAGGTGCACGACTTCTACGTCCTCGACGAGTTCACCTACCCAATCAAGTGGGGTTGGATTGATGTCGACGATGTGGTGGAGACATTGAGGAACCGTCCCGGCCGCCAGCATGTGGTGATGACTGGCCGCGATGCGGATCCGAAGCTCGTGGAGGTCGCGGATCTGGTGACGGAGATGACCAAGATTAAGCACCCGATGGATGTCGGACGTAAGGGACAAAAGGGCATCGAGTGGTAGCGCCTGGAATTGTCATCGCGGCGACAGCTTCAGGCACGGGAAAGACGACAATCTCCACGGGGCTGATGCGTGCACTGTCGCGCCGTCACGCGGTGGCACCTTTCAAAGTCGGACCCGACTATATTGATCCTGGCTATCACGGGGTAGCCGCTGGTCGTCCCGGGCGCAATCTGGATTCCTTTATGTGCGCGCCTGAGATGATTGGGCCGCTCTACGCACATGGAGCTGCCGACAGCGATATTGCGGTGGTCGAAGGTGTTATGGGACTTTTCGACGGCCGCATTGGTAACGACCCGCTATCGGTGGAGGGATCGACGGCTGAGATTGCCTCGCTGTTGGGACTTCCGGTGGTGTTGGTGATTGATGCCCGGCATATGTCGCAGTCGGCTGCGGCTGTTGTCCACGGTTTCTCCACGCTTCGCACTGACGTCCGTGTCAGTGGCGTGATTATTAATCAGGTGGGCAGCCCGCGGCATGCGGACATCATTACCCGTTCTGTGGAGGCCATGGGGGTCGAGGTGCTCGGCGCTATTCCGCGAGTGACTGATATTGAGGTGCCCAGCAGGCATTTGGGGCTGGTCACTGCGGTCGAGCAGGGTGAGCAGCTAGAAGCGGTCATTGAATCGATGGCCAACTTGGTGGAGACCTACATCGACATCGACCGGATTATCCAGCTTGCCCGGCAGCCCTATCCAGCTGAACCATGGGACCCTGCACAGTTCGTTGCACCGCTGGCTCTTAATCGCCGCGTGCGCGTGGCGGTCGCGGCGGGGCCTGCGTTCTCGTTTACCTATGCAGAGCACCGTGAGCTATTGCAGGCCGCTGGAGCCGAGGTCGTGGATTTTGACCCATTGGTTGACGAACTGCCGGAAGCCGAAGGCTACATCGTGCCCGGTGGATTCCCAGAAGAGCATGCCGACGCGCTATCTATTCGTGATGACATTCGCCGCGATCTACGTCAGGCTGCCGACGATGGTGCGCTGATCCACGGCGAATGCGCGGGGCTGCTCTGGCTGCTTGAAGATCTCGGTGGGCGCCG
>NZ_KV821827.1:29701-40110 GCF_001815745.1 Corynebacterium sp. HMSC064E07
GATCTCGGTGGGCGCCGTATGTGTGGCATCATCCCGGGGCGAGCGCACATGGCACGGTTGAAGCTGGGGTACCGGGAGGCTGTGGCGCTGACTGATTCTGTGCTGTGCCCGGTAGGAACGCGCGTGCGCGGTCACGAGTTCCACAAGACAGCCCTCACCGATGACACCGCAAGTGTCGCTGCTGCGGCCGGGTGGCAACCAGCCTGGGGTTGGCGTGGATATCAAGGCGAAACAGTTCGCGACGGCTTTGTTTCCGAGTCTGGGCGGATTCATGCCGGTTACCTGCATGTTCATCCGGCGGGTGCGCCGGGGAACGTCAGTCGCTTTGTCGCTTCGTGCGCCGGGTAAAGTATTAGCTATGAGTTTGCTTCTCAAAGACTACGGTGTGTTGGTGATTGGCGGTTCCACGGCTGCAGAGCGCGTGATTCCTCGGCTGTTGGACTCTGGCGCTGATGTCACTGTGTGTGAAGGTGGGGAAGTAACAACTGCGATTGAGGCCTGGGCTGCAGACGGCCGTATTACTTTGACCCGCACCGGTTTTACCGAGGCGATGAGCTGGGGCAAGGCTCTCATGGTCTGCTGCGACGAGGCGTTGCTGCGTGAGGTGACTCTAGAGGGACACCGCCGAGGTATTCTCGTCGACGATGAAACCGGGTCTTCCAGCCCGCTTACTCCTGTGGCGCTGACCGGCCGTCGCGCGTCGCGCGCTGGGGATCTCGCTGGTCAGGTCGCGCTTGTGGGTGGTGGCCCGGGCGACCCCGGTCTGATTACCGTTGAGGGGCGTCGCCTGCTCCGGCTTGCCGACGTTGTCGTTGCAGACCACCTCGGTCCACTGTCGCTGCTCGGTGACTTGGAGCCGGATGTCGAGATTATTGATGCCGGCAAGCTTCCTTACGGCCGCGCCATGGCTCAGGAGCGCATCAATGAACTGCTAGTTCATCGTGCCCGTGAGGGCTACTTTGTGGTCCGGCTCAAGGGCGGCGATCCGTACATCTTCGGCCGCGGTTTTGAAGAGCTTCAGGAGCTACAGAAGGCTGGGGTACCGGTTCGCGTTGTGCCGGGTATTACTTCAGCACTGGCGGTACCGGGGACGATTGGCATCCCAGTTACTATGCGTGGCGTCAACCATGAATTCACTGTTGTGTCCGGTCACGTCCCACCGGGGCACAGGAAATCGCTGGTCAATTGGGATGCGCTGGGCCGGATGCACGGCACTATTGCCATCATTATGGGAGTTAAGAACGGGCCAAAGATTGCCGAGGCTCTGATGAAGGCCGGCCGCAGCCCGAAGACTCCGGCTGCGGTCATCCAGGACGGCACGCTGCCGAATCAGAGGTCGCTACGCTGCACACTCGGCGAGCTTGGCGAGAAAATGGTCGAAGAGGCAATCAAGCCGCCCGCAGTTATCGTCATCGGTGAAGTCGCGGGCCTGGATGAGGGCGATGAGTAAGAACAACAAGTCGAGCAACAACAAGTCGAAGAAACCAGAGCCAGAGCAGCAAAAGGCAGGGCTTGTTACTCGACTGCTTGCCGACGATCAGCTGCGTAGCGCTATCTGGATGGGCGCTGCGACCTTCCTGGTGTTTTACCTCGGAGCCATGATTATTTTCCGCCTCCTTCTCCTCGGCGGAGAAGGCTCGCGATACGACAGCATTTTCATCGCTGTCATTGCGCTCATTGCCGCCATTGTGGCAGGCCGGAAGCGCTACAACGACGACATTTAGTTTTCCGGGACGCGGAAGATGAGGGTGTCGTCGTCAAGCGAGACATCGTATCCTGCGGCGCGCGCGATGTCGACGGCCTCTGTGGGGGAGGTCGGTGCCGTGTCGGAAAGGGCAATGGCGCGGGCAAATAGGCCCTTGTAGTGCTTGTTGAAGTGGCTGACGATTTTGCCCTCGGCGGTGAGCACGGTCATCGTTGTCGCGCTCTTGACTTTGCCCAAATTGGCGTAGGTGCCGGAACGAAGGTCGATGAGGAAGTCGACATCATTGAGAGCCTCGGTGATGGCGGTGCCCCAACGGCGCTTCATCGTGGGAGCCGCGTCGGCAGGCTGATCCGCCAAGGGGAGCTTGACCGTACCAGAGAGACGGTAGTGGGGGATGAGGTCGTCCCCGCCAATGACACCGAAGAGCGCTGACCCGATGGCGAGTCGAGCACGGCCGGTTTCCGGCAAATCGCTGGGGGAGAGTGCGTCGTAGAGCACCCCGGTATAACGCTCGAGAGCCGGCATGGTCGGCGACTCTAGGAGCGCGGCATTAGCTGTGACTTCGTCAGCAAGCCGTGGCCCCAGCTTCAGTGTTTTCATCGCGGCCTCCCTGTTCGCACTTAACTCCACGAGATCGGCTGCAATGCGCTCGCGGATGGGGTTGAGGGAGCCGAAGCTCAGCGAGGAAAAGTCCACTGCGGGATGGCTGCCACCAGTGGCTTTGGTTTCAGATGGGGGTAGGACTACGAGCATGGGCACCATAGTAATGCCCCGCATGTTGCGAAGAATGATCGACGGGTAAAATCAGCATTCATGATTACGCGAATGTCCCAGCTGTTCCTGCGCACACTGCGCGAGGATCCAGCTGACGCCGAGGTCCCTAGCCACAAGCTGCTCGTCCGTGCCGGCTACATCCGGCGAACTGCCCCTGGTGTGTACTCCTGGCTGCCACTGGGCTTGAAGGTTCTGCGCAACGTAGAGAAGGTTGTGCGCGAGGAGATGGAAGGCATTGGCGCACAGGAGCTGGCATTCCCTGCACTGCTCCCGCGTGAACCGTACGAGGCGACGAATCGGTGGACCGAATACGGCCCCGAGCTGTTCCGTCTGAAGGATCGCAAGGGCGCGGACTACCTGCTGGGGCCGACGCACGAAGAGATGTTCGCGCTGGCTGTCAAGGATCTTTTCAGCTCCTACAAGGATTTCCCGACGACGCTGTTTCAGATTCAGACCAAGTACCGCGACGAGGCTCGCCCGCGCGCTGGTATTCTGCGTGGCCGCGAGTTCGTGATGAAGGACTCTTACTCCTTCGACATGGACGACGAGGGGCTGGAGAATTCTTATCAGCTGCACCGCGGTGCCTACCAGCGAATTTTTGACCGGCTGGGCATTAAGTACGAAATCTGCCACGCCACCTCCGGCGCTATGGGCGGTTCGGCCTCCGAGGAGTTCCTGGCTGTTAGCGAAAGTGGCGAAGACTCCTTCGTAGTCTCCACCGACGGTGAGTACGCCGCCAATGTGGAAGCCGTGAAGATTCCGGCAGTCGAACCGCAGCCGATTGAGGGACAACCGGAGGCGAAGGTTTACGAGTCTCCGAACTGCACCACAATCGCAGCGCTTGTTGATTGGGCCAATGGTGCGGACCTCGGACGCGAGGTCACTGCTGCCGATACTTTGAAGTGCGTTCTCGTCGCCGTCGACCCGAAGAAGGTCGATAAGGAGGGCAACGCCCTGCCGGAACAGCTCACCGCAATCCTGGTTCCCGGTGACCGTGAGGTCGATGAAAAGCGTCTTGAAGTCGCATTTGAACCGGGTGAGGCGCGCTTGCTGGAGGACAAGGACTTCGCAGCCAATGACTTCCTGATCAAGGGCTACGTCGGCCCGCAGGGGCTCGCCGATCGCGGTGTGAAGGTCCTTGCTGACCCCCGCGTGGCGGAGGGCACAAATTGGATTACAGGAGCCAACGAGGAAGGCAAGCACATCGTCGATGTGGTCGCTGGTCGCGACTTCCAGATTGACGGTATTTGCGATGTCGCAGAGGTGCGTGACGGCGACCCGGCTCCGGAGGGGCATGGCACGCTAAAGATCGAGCGCGGAATCGAGATCGGTCACATTTTCCAGTTGGGCCGCAAGTACACCAACGCCTTTGAAATCGACATCCTCGATGTCAACGGTAAGCGTGCTCGTCCGACGATGGGGTCCTACGGCATTGGCGTATCCCGCCTGGTCGCTGTCCTCGCAGAACAGCAGTTGGATGAAAAAGGCCTCAAGTGGCCAGTTGCCGCAGCACCGTACAAGGTTCACATCGCTGTGGCCGGCAAGAACGCCGAAGCAGCTGAGGCCGCTGAACAGCTGGCGGAAGACCTCAGCCAGCAGGGCATTGAGGTGCTTTTCGACGACCGTCCGAAGGTCAGCCCCGGTGTGAAGTTCAAGGACGCCGAGCTGCTGGGTATGCCGTTTGTGGTCATCTTTGGCCGTGGCTACGCGGACGGCAAGGTGGAGCTGCGTAACCGCCTGACCAACGAGACCGACGAGGTCGCCGCTGACGGCATTGCAGCTCACGTCGCGGAGCTGGTTCGCAAGGCTTAGAGCCCGGGCAACGGCTCCAAGTTGTTGCCACCTAGCGCTGCCGCTCCGGCGGCAGCCACGCCAGCTGCCTGCAGCGCGAACATACGCATCCGAGGGTTATTAGCAGCGAGCAATACGTCTTCCCACGCCTGGGCACAATAGCGCTCCAATGCAATCATGTAATCGACGGGTGCCGTATCTGGCGAAGGAGCGCCTTCCGGCATATAGCCAGGTGCGCTCTCCGGCACCTCAACGTCGGAATCCTCCAAAATTAGTCGGGCACGATCGCGCAAAATTCGGTGGCGCTCGCCACGGGCCAAAAGTGCAGTAGTGGTATCGCCTCCGACACGTGGTGCGGCTACGCCGACACCGTAAATCATCATGTATTCGGCTTGCAGTGCCTTAGTCATCTGTTCTTCGGCACCCGAGATTTCATCCCTGTCACTGGGAATCAATGGGACAAGCTCCTCCCACTCAGCGCCCGCAACACGCAGAGCGAGGACGATACCGCCATCGACAGCCGTGGCGAGGCGCGCAGTGTGCTCCTCCCGCAATGCAGTGCGTGAATCCAGGGCATTCGTCAGTACGGGATTGTTTCGCGAGTCCGTGAGCAGTAGCTTCGCGTCGGAACCGGTAACCAGGGATCCTGGGACTGCTACGTCCGAGCCACATTCATCGACAGGTTTACCGTCCTTGTGGGTGCCGCAGGCGCGTGTGATTTCCTTATCCAGTTCGGTAACCTGCGCGGAGCGCACCGCTGCGAGGTCAGGATTGGCGTCGCTAAGCGACTGTGCATCGCGCGCCGCCAGCGCATGGAGAACCTCAATGGCGTAATCGGGGCGCGGTGCCACCAGATGCGAGCACGCGGAAAGCGCAGGAAGTGATCCCACGGCGAGGGCAGCAGCGAGGAAGCCACGGCGCGAGAGAGTACGAGTGCGATGCGATGCGGAAGCAAAACTGGGGGAGGGAGGTTCAACAATCACCTCACTATGGTGCCACGGCGGGCGGCACTTTGTGTCAATGCGGTATGTGGAAAGCGCCCAGGTGCGCAATTCCTAGTACTTGACCTGTAGACTCTACGACTATGGCGATACCCGCACCCGAGAAAATTGAACAGTTTGTGAGCCCGGCGCTCGCACAAATCGGCCTGGATGTGGAAGATGTCAAGGTCGTTCGCGCCGGCGCAAAGTCACAGGTCATTGTGTTAGTTGACGCAGATGAGCGTCCTGACCTCGATGTTCTGGAACAGGCCACGTATGAAGTATCTTCGGCTCTGGATGCCGCGGAGGCACGTGGTGAAGCGGACTTCGGCGCTCAGGGCTACACCTTGGAAGTTTCCACTCCTGGTATTGACGCACCGCTGACCCAGCCTCGGCACTGGCGTCGTAACCGTGGTCGTATTGCGGAGATTTCGCTTGCCGACGGTTCCGCGATTGCAGCCCGCATTGGTGCGCTGTCGCCGGATGAAGAATCCATCATTCTCGTTACCTCTAAGGGGCCAAAGGGACGTTTGAAGGCTGTTGGCCAGCGTGTCCAATTAACCAATGTGGCCCGTGCAGTGGTACAAGTTGAATTCTCTAATCCGCCCGCAGCCGAGAAGGATTTTGCGGGACTAGACTATGACGATGCCTTGACCAGGCTGGAGGATAACAAGTGAAGATTGAACTAGCTGCCCTGCGAACCTTGGAAAAGGAAAAGGGTATTCCTGTCGACGAAATGCTGGGACTGGTCGCCCGAGCATTGCGTGAAAGCTACCGTAACACCACCGCACCGGCACAGTATGCGCGCGTCGAAATCGACCGTGAGACCGGTGACGTCATAGTCTTTGCCCAGGAGCGAGACGACGAGGGCAATCTCATCTCCGAATGGGACGACACTCCGGAGGACTTCGAGCGTACCGCTGCATTCGCTGTTCGTCAGACCATCCTTTCGCGTCTGCGGGATGCGGAGAGCGATAAGGTTCTCGACGAATACGCAGACCTGTCTAATCAGGTCATTTCCGGCGTGGTCCAGCGCGATGTCTATGCCAATGAAAAGGGCATTGTCGTCGTCCACATCGGTTCGGAGGCCAACGGCCGAGACGGTATTCTGATGCCGGCTGAGCAGCTGCCAGGTGAGGAACTCAAGCACGGTGACCGCATCAAGTGCTACGTCGTCGGTGTGAACAAGACACCGCGCGGTGTTGCGATTCACCTGTCACGCACGCATCCGGAGCTCATTCGTAAGCTCTTCGAACTTGAAGTTCCGGAAGTTGCCGATGGGGCAGTGGAATTGATTTCCATTGCGCGCGAGGCCGGTCACCGCACCAAGGTTGCTGTACGCCCCACGGTCAAGGGCCTCAACGCTAAGGGCGCCTGCATTGGGCCCCGCGGTCAGCGTGTGAACTCGATTATGAATGAGCTCAAGGGCGAGAAGATTGACATCATCGACTACGACGAGGATCCGGCGAAGTTCGTTGGTAACTCGCTGGCGCCCGCCAAGGTAGTTAGTGTCAAGATTCTGGACATGGACGAGCGCCGTGCACACGTTGTGGTGCCCGACTACCAGCTCTCTCTTGCTATCGGCAAGGAGGGACAGAATGCCCGTCTGGCGGCTCGTCTGACCGGCTGGCGAATCGATATCCACTCCGACGCGGAGTAGACACAACGTCAGCGTCCCAGCGGTTGCGAAAGTGGCGGGAAAGTGCCTAGGGGGTTGGCACTTTTCCGCCTTTTCGGGTTATGCTGGGAGGTGGCCAAACGACAAGGCGTGATTTTCCTATGCGAATTTTCGCGCTGAATTTCTTAGCAGGAAGGTGGGTGCGTCAGGAGTATGACGACTTCGCGGGTGCTAAACCCGAATTCGACAACTCATACGCCTGCACCCACACGTACCTGTATTGCAACTAAGCAGCGCCACAATTGCTCGGAGCTGCTACGCATTGTCGCCACCACCCGTTCAGATGGCTCAGTAGCCGTCGTTGCTGATCCGCATCGTCGGATGCAGGGGCGAGGTGCCTGGATCACCCCAACACTAAAGGCTTGGGAGATCGCCGACAAGCGCCGTGCATTTGGCCGCGCACTGAAGGTATCTACGCAGGTAGATGCGTTTCCGGTTAAACAGTTTATCGCCACGCACTACGAAGCGGCGGAGGGTTTCGCCCCCGCTGACGATGTGCGTGTCGCTAAGCAGGGAGGCAGGAAAAATGACAACAGAAAGACCTGAACACTGATGAGCACACGATGAAGCATCAGCGATGAACGGCAATAGATAAGAGGGAGCCCTGCAGGCGCTCTCGGTGCGCGGACAAATCCGCCATCGGGCGCTGCTCGGCCCCCACTAGTGAGGAGAGCAGTGTCCGGAAAGCTACGTGTCCATGAGCTCGCTAAGCAGCTCGGGGTCACCAGCAAAGAACTACTCGCCGAGCTGAAGGCTCAGGGCGAGTTTGTTAAGACCGCTTCTTCGACGGTGGAACCACCCGTCGTCAGGAAGATGAAGAAGGTCTACGAAGAGAAGAATGCTGGCGCAGGTGCTGACGCGTCTGCCCAGGCCCCAACTACCAAGGCTGCTGCTAAGTCGGGTGCCAAGCCAGCTGCAAAACCAGGCGCTAAGCCTGCTGCACCAGCGGCGGCAAAGCCGGGTGCCAAGCCAGCTGCACCGTCCCGTTCGCCGAAGCCGGGACAAGAAATGCCACGCCCGCCGAAGCCTGCTGGCCCGAAGCCAGGGCCGAAGCCAGGCGCACGCGCACCGCGTGTGGCGAACAACCCATTCTCGACCGGCGGATCCTCCCGTCCGGCACCGCGGCCGTCCAACATGCCGCGTCCGCAGGGTGGAAACGGCCGTCCGGGCCCGAAGCCGGGAGCACGCCAGGGTGGCCCTCGCCCGCAGGGTGGAAACGGCCGTCCGGGCCCGAAACCGGGAGCACGCCAGGGTGGCCCTCGCCCGCAGGGTGGACAGGGCCGCGGTAATAAGCCGAGCGGCAATCGTCCGACTCCGGCAATGATGCCTTCGCACCCGAACCCGGGGCAGATGCCTGCAAAGGCAAGCCGCGGTGGCGGTGGCGGTGGCTTCGGCGGCCGTGGTCGCGGCCCGGGTGGCCCGGGTGGCGGACCGCGCGGTGGTCGCGGCGGACGTCGCGGTGGAACTGCAGGTGCATTCGGGCGACCAGGAGGCGCCCCGCGTCGCGGACGTAAGTCGAAGCGTCAGAAGCGCAACGAGTACGAGGCAATGCAGGCACCATCCGTGGTAGGCGGCGTTAAGCTGCCCAACGGTAAGGGCACGACCATTCGCCTCGCACGTGGTGCATCCCTGTCTGACTTCGCTGAGAAGATTAACGCCGATGCAGCATCGCTGGTCCAGGCGTTGTTCAACCTCGGCGAAATGGTGACGGCAACTGCATCGGTCTCCGACGAGACCCTGCAGCTGCTCGGCGACGAGATGGATTACAAGGTCCAGGTCGTCTCGCCTGAGGATGAGGACCGCGAGCTCCTCGAGTCCTTCGACCTCCAGTTCGGTGAGGACGAGGGCGACGATGAGGACCTGGAGCAGCGCCCGCCAGTGGTAACTGTGATGGGTCACGTCGACCACGGTAAGACGCGCCTGTTGGACACGATTCGTAAGGCCAACGTCGGTGGCCACGAGTCCGGTGGTATTACCCAGCACATCGGTGCCTACCAGGTGCCGGTGGAGCTCGACGGTGAGAAGCGCAAGGTTACCTTCTTGGATACCCCGGGTCACGAGGCGTTTACCGCCATGCGTGCTCGTGGTGCCAAGTCGACCGATATCGCGATTCTGGTTGTTGCAGCTGATGACGGCGTCATGCCGCAGACGGTTGAGGCTATTAACCACGCCAAGGCCGCTGATGTGCCGATTGTCGTTGCAGTCAACAAGATTGATAAAGAAACTGCAGATCCGCAGAAAATTCGTGGTCAGCTGACTGAATACGGTCTCACTGACGAAGAGTGGGGCGGCGACACTATGTTCGTCGATATCTCCGCTAAGCAAGGTCTCAACATCGATCAGCTTCTCGAAGCAGTGCTGTTGACTGCCGATGCTTCGCTGGATCTGCGCGCCAATCCGGATATGGACGCTCAGGGTGTCGCCATTGAGGCTCACCTTGACCGTGGCCGTGGTCCGGTGGCAACCGTTATCGTTCAGCGCGGTACGTTGCGCGTCGGTGATTCCATCGTTGTCGGTGACGCATATGGTCGTGTTCGCCGCATGGTCGATGAGTACGGCAACGACGTCGATGAGGCCGGTCCTTCCCGTCCGGTTCAGGTGCTCGGCCTGACCTCCGTACCGGGTGCTGGTGACAACCTCCTGGTTGTTGACGAGGATCGTACGGCCCGCCAGATTGCAGACCGCCGCGACGCACGTCGTCGTAATGCGCTGCAAGCACGTCGTCGCAAGCGCGTCTCCCTGGAGAACCTGGACGAGATCCTGAAGGAGACCAACACCCTCAACCTGATCCTGAAGGGCGACAACGCCGGTACCGTCGAGGCACTGGAAGAAGCCCTGCTCAAGATCGAGGTCGACGACGAGGTCGCACTGAACATCATCGACCGTGGTGTCGGTGCTGTTACTCAGACCAACGTCACGCTGGCTGCTGCGTCTGACGCCGTCATCATCGGCTTCAACGTTCGCTCCGAGGGTAAGGCCACAGAGGTTGCCAACGCTGAGGGCGTTGACATCCGCTACTACACGGTGATTTACCGTGCTATCGAGGATGTTGAGGCTGCTCTGAAGGGCATGCTCAAGCCGGTCTACGAGGAGAAGGAGATTGGTCGTGCAGAGATTCGCGCCATCTTCAAGTCCTCCGCAGTTGGCCTCATCGCCGGCTGTATGGTCGAGTCCGGCAAGGTCCGCCGCAACGCGAAGGCTCGCCTGGTTCGTGACGGCAACGTCATTACGGATTCGGCGACTATCGAGTCGCTGAAGCGAGAGAAGGACGATGCTACCGAGGTCGCAGCCGGTTACGAGTGCGGTATGGTGCTGTCTTACCCGGACATCCAGGTGGACGACGTTATCGAGGTCTACGAGATGGTCGAGGTTCCGCGCACGTAGCAACGTAAGCTAAACACTGCGTGAACTTTGATAAGGCGCTCCCTTCGGGGAGCGCCTTTTTGCGGGGTTAAGTGACAAAAAGTGTGTCCGCTCGGTG
>NZ_KV821828.1:0-227972 GCF_001815745.1 Corynebacterium sp. HMSC064E07
CCGAATCCAGACACACTTTCTGTCGTTTAACCCGGGATGCGGGGCGGGGGTTTGGGGTAGGGGCTCGAGTGAGGGGCTCTGGATTAAGCGGGGGCAGGGGCTCGAGTTAGAGGTCAGCCACTCATCGATGAGCTATTCACTTATGGTTCCGCTGGAGCTCATCGATAAGTGAATAGATTATCCATAAGTGCGCGCCAAATGTCTGCAAACGTGACAAGAAATACCGCTGCCTACCTGCTGATTTGTGCTTAGTGGTGATTTCGGGTTAATCTTTGCAAGGCTTCACGGAGAGCACAGAGCGAAACGAAGCGGTCAACAATTGGCCACGGAGTTACGTGCTGAGTTCAACGGATGCTGATGCCCCCTTAGCTCAGTCGGCAGAGCGTTTCCATGGTAAGGAAAAGGTCGACAGTTCGATTCTGTCAGGGGGCTCTGTTCTTTTATACGGACTTATGTCCGGTAGAGAATAGGGGCGATGTAGCTCAGATGGTGAGAGCGCACGACTCATAATCGTGAGGTCGGGGGTTCGATCCCCCCCATCGCTACTACGGACAGTGATGTTCGTCGAACCCCGCCTTGATTATGCAGCAATGCAGTAAGGTGGGACATTGTCAGCTAAGGACTGAAAAGTTCTTTCGCTGGTGGTGAAGGGGCGTGGCTCAATTGGTAGAGCAGCGGTCTCCAAAACCGCAGGTTGCAGGTTCGAGTCCTGTCGCCCCTGCAAGTACCCGTCATCCAGGGCGTATGAAAATGCGTCTGGGTGGCGGGTTTTTCGTTTATGTTCGGTGGCGGTGGGGCAATGCGAGTTACTGACTGCGTTTATGACAAAAACAGCTCGAAAAATGGCTTGAAAGTGTCATAAACCCATACAGTTTCACATTTGCAGCCCCAAGTTCGCATCCCCGAGCGAGCGGCCGAAGCGAGCAGCCCGAGCGAGCAGCCCGTAGCTCTTTGGGGTTGTCAGAATCGAATCTCGAAGCCTGCGGTTCCCACGAAGGGCATTTCTTCGATAGTGTGGATTATCGGCTAGAATTTACGCACTGAACCAGACTTGCTCTGCACAGTGGGGGCTTGGCTCCGGAGAACTTCCCCGGAGTTTGCCCTTGAAGAATTCACGTTTGAGTTTCACTGTGCAGTATCTTTAGGTCTCATATGCACGAAGTAGCGAAGGAGCATCGTGTCTGAGGAAAACCAGACTTTCCAGGCGGCGGCTCGCCCGTCCGGTAAGCGCCAGGCGACGGGCGCGCAGACCACCGTGGCGAAGAAGCCTGCGCGTGAGAAGGAGACCAACGAGCTTTCGACTCGTAATCCTTTGGTTTTCATCAAGCAGGTTGTTGACGAGCTGCGCAAGGTGATTTGGCCGACCGGCCGCCAGATGGTCACCTACAGCATCATCGTGATTCTGTTCCTGATTGCCATGATCGCTCTCGTGTGGGGTGTGGACACGCTGGCCGGTCTGGGTGTCCGATCGGTGTTGGGTAAGTAATCGGTTATACTGTTTCGCAGTGATGCTTTTCATCCCGCCTCCGAGTTCCGGACGGCGGGATTATTCGTTAGCGCAGCTGGTGTCTGGCTGTGCGAAGTGATTGCGGATGGCATATTGGCTCTTAGGACTCTTTAGGCGAAGATGCCAATGTCGCGAACCGTTGATGTAGATACAAGAGGGGTTAGCACGACATGAATGATGGTCAGAATATTTTCTCCGACGCCCAGTCCGCGGATGCTGCCGCAACTGAGCAGGATGCGCAGGACGCACCGGCTCAGGTAGAAGCTCCGGCCGAGGGTGCAGTCGCAGCCGCAGCCGACGCAGCCGCAGCTGACTCTGCTGCAGCAGAAGCAGCGCCGGCAGAGGAGACTGCCGCTGACGCTGAGGCACAGGCAGCTGCTGACGCAGATGCCGAGTACCGTAAGCGCCTGCGCGAGTTCCAGCGTGAGCTCAAGCGTCGTCCGGGCGACTGGTACATCATCCAGTGCTACTCCGGCTACGAGAACAAGGTGAAGACCAACCTGGAAATGCGCGCCCAGACCATGGGTGTCGATGAGCAGATCCACGAGGTCATCGTTCCGGTTGAGGAAGTCGAAGAGCGCAAGGACGACGGCAAGAAGAAGATCGTTAAGCGCAAGCTGCTGCCGGGCTACGTTCTGGTTCGTATGAGCCTGGATGACCCGTCCTGGTCCGTCGTCCGCGACACCCCGGGTGTTACTTCCTTCGTCGGTAGCGAGGGCCAGCCGTCCAAGGTCAAGATTCGCGAGGTCGCTAAGTTCCTCATGCCGAAGGAGACCATCACCGCGGACGCCGCTGAAGAAGCTGCAAATGCTGACGGTGAGCTGGCTGTCGCAGCGGCGCCGCAGGCGGAGAAGAAGGCCGTCGCCATCGACTACGAGGTCGGCGAGTCCGTCACCATCCTGTCCGGTCCGTTCGCATCTGTGGCTGCGACCATCTCCGAGATCGACCCGGACACCGGCCGCATGAAGGCTCTGGTTTCCATCTTCGGCCGTGAGACCCCGGTCGAGCTGGGCATCGATGAGGTCGAGAAGCTGAACTAGGCCCGACCTCAAGCCAGGCGCAGAGCCAAGCGGAGAGCACCGCCAAGCCAAGCGCCGAGCAAGGCACCAGCTAGCTCGCTCGCGCAACCAATCCGGTAACGGATTTTGATGCACGCCATACGCTGCGGTAACGTAGCCAGGCGTGCATTTTTGTGCCTTGAGCACAGATGCGCCAAGTAATTCGTATCCCCGGTGGCTGGCACCAACTCGATGACCAGCGCCAGCGGCCATGATGGTCGAGGGCGCAAGGGTCGTCGTAAAGCGTCGGCATCCGGACGGGGTGAGTCGCCTTTTCATCGGGGCGGCGCGCCCCGGTAACTAGGAAGTAGGTTAATCCGATGGCTCCGAAGAAGAAGCTTTCTGCGATTATTAAGCTGCAGATTCAGGCTGGTCAGGCTAACCCGGCTCCGCCGGTTGGTCCGGCACTGGGTGCTCATGGTGTCAACATCATGGAGTTCTGCAAGGCTTACAACGCAGCAACTGAGAACCAGCGTGGCAACGTTGTCCCGGTTGAAATCTCTGTCTACGAAGACCGCTCCTTCACCTTCGTTCTGAAGACCCCGCCGGCAGCTAAGCTGCTGCTGAAGGCCGCTGGCATTCAGAAGGGCTCTGGCGTTCCGCACACCAACAAGGTCGGTTCCGTGACCTGGGAGCAGTGCAAGGAAATCGCCGAGCTGAAGAAGCCGGACCTGAACGCTAACGACATCGAGATGGGTGCACGCATCATCGCCGGTACCGCTCGTTCCATGGGCATCACCGTCGAGGGCGCTAAGTAAACCGTCAGCGTTTAGCTGCTCCTTCATCAAGTGGTAGGGCCAGCTTCGGCCCGCTATACACCACAATCCAACCATTTCACTTAATTGAGATTGGACTTTTCATGAGCAAGAACTCCAAGGCATACCGCGCCGCCGCCGAGAAGATCGACGCCGGCCGCATTTACTCTCCGCTCGAGGCCGCTAACCTGGCCAAGGAGACTTCCTCCAAGAACTACGACGCCACCATCGACGTCGCTATCCGCCTGGGCGTTGACCCGCGCAAGGCTGACCAGCTGGTTCGCGGCACTGTCTCCCTGCCGAACGGTACCGGTAAGACCGTCCGCGTTGTCGTCTTCGCTGCTGGCGAGAACGCCACCAAGGCTGAAGAGGCTGGCGCTGACTTCGTTGGCTCCGAGGAGCTGATCGAGAAGATTCAGGGCGGTTGGACCGACTTCGACGCTGCTATCGCTACCCCGGACCAGATGGCCAAGGTTGGTCGCGTGGCTCGCATCCTCGGCCCGCGTGGTCTGATGCCGAACCCGAAGACCGGCACCGTTACCCCGGATGTCGCTAAGGCTGTCACCGAGATCAAGGGCGGTAAGATTTCCTTCCGCGTTGACAAGGCTGCAAACCTGCAGGCTGTTATCGGTAAGGCTTCCTTCGACGCTGAGAAGCTGGCCGAGAACTACGGTGCGCTTATCGACGAGCTGATGCGCCTCAAGCCGTCCGCTGCTAAGGGTAAGTACCTGAAGAAGATCACCGTCTCCGCCACCAACGGCCCGGGCATCCCGGTTGACACCAGTGTGATCAAGGACTACACCGCCTAAATCAGCATCAGCCGATAGGCGAGTGTGCTCTTCACGAGTCACTCGAGAGTGACTCTGAGCAAAGCTCTTTAAAACCGCCGCCGCGCGCACTTTCCAGAGTGTGTGAGGTGGCGGTTTTGCATTGGCATAAGGGGTATCGATAGCGCGGTGGGGGCTTGGGCGCGGTAGACGTCGTAAAGCGAATTGCTAATCCAAACAACTAATCCAGGCGAAATGGACTCACAGCCAAAGTTTGTTGCTTAAAATCGCGACTATGATGTTAATTTTGGAACCCGAAGAAGGGCTGGAGGCGCTCGGCGAGATTAATCGCCTGGCGCAGCTCGACGACGGTTCCGGAATTATTGAATCGCAGCTCATCTCGTATCTCGACTCGTTGGGCGACGACGCCTATGACATGCCCTGCCTGCGCATCGCGGGACAGACTCTGCTGGGCGAGGTACTGACGGGGCTAGGGGAGGACGAGCGCGTAGCTGAGGTCCTTCGCCGCAATATCCAGGACTCTGTGGTGCTTCCGGGGATGAGTGAGGAGGAAGCTCTGCAAGCTCGGGCGGCGCAGGTCGTGGTCGTGCGGCTGTTGCGCATCATCGCGCGGATGGAGGCCGTCGAGCTGCGCAATGTCGTGGCGCAGCAGTGCCTGGCATCGCAGATCCCGCCGGTTGTGCGCGTGGCACTGACACTCACCGTGGATATTCTCGACGCCGCCAGATTGGACGCACATCCCGACGACATGGTGCGCGTGGTGCTCGACTACGCCGACCAAGTGCTCTGGCTTGCCGACGACAACCTGAATGCGTACTTTGCCGAGCTCGAGATGATTGTCCAGCAACGTGAGAAGGACCTGGAGTTCGGCCGCTTCGGAGAGCCAGGTGCGGCGCGGTTTGGATAGGCGATTTGGTTAATTGCCAGGGTCTGGTATAAAGTTTCTTCACGAAGTTTGACCGGCTTCCAATCGGTACCAACATCGAGTTGGGAAGATGGAGGTTGGTACTCAAGTTTCACCGAAGACCGTCGGTCATTCGCTTTGAAAGAAGCGGATTGAAGGTTTCATTGTAGGAATACAGTGAGCGGCCCACGCAGGAGGACTTGGAAGCGCTTGCGCAGTTTGACTTCACCTGCTGGCCTTGGGGTTGGCGGAGTTGAAGTGGAACACGCCACAAGAATTGTGCGCCCCATCCTTGTGCGAGGATTGGGGCGTTTGTTGTATTTGCGCAAAAGAATCCTTCACTTGGCCGAGCGGAAAATTGCAAAGACCAGGAAGGAGGCGAGAGTACACATGGCAGCAAATGCTGAGAAGATTGCAGCTGTTGCAGCGCTGAAGCAGGACGTTGAAGAGTCCAACGCTATCGTGCTGACTGAGTACCGCGGCCTGTCCGTTGCGGAAATCACGGAACTGCGTCGCGCCCTCGGTGCTGATGTTAAGTACTCCGTCGCCAAGAACACCATGATCAAGATCGCTGCCGACGAGGCAGGGATTGAGGGTCTTGATGAGCACCTGAACGGCCCGACTGCAGTCGCCTTCATCAAGGGCGAGGCTGTGGATGCGGCTAAGGCGATTAAGAAGTTCGCCGGTGACAACAAGAACCTCGTGATCAAGGGCGGCTACATGGACGGTGCTGCAATGGATGCAGCACAGTTCGAGGCTCTTGCGGATATGGATAACCGTGAGACCACGCTGGCAAAGCTGGCTGGTGCCTTCAACGGCGTTCTGGCGAACGTCGCTGGCCTGCTCGATGCTCCGACCTCCTCGGTTGCCCGCCTTGCTGCGGCACTCGAGGAAAAGAAGTAATCCCGAGCGGCTCGCGAACTACGCGAACTAAATCACGCGAAAAACTTTTAAATATCACTTTGACGGCTTCGACCCCAGGGATCTCTGAGGGGAGCGGCCGCACCACACTCATAGGAGAATATCCATGGCTAAGTACACCACTGAGGAACTGCTCGAGGCTTTCAAGGAAATGACCCTCGTTGAGCTCACCGAGTTCAAGAAGGCTTTCGAGGAGGAGTTCGACGTCACCGCTGCTGCTCCGGTTGCAGTTGCTGCTGCAGGCGCTGCTGGCGGCGAGGCTGCTGCTGAGGAGAAGGACGAGTTCGACGTCGTCCTCGAGGACGCTGGCGCTAAGAAGATTGGCGTTATTAAGGCTGTCCGCGAGATCGTCTCCGGCCTGGGCCTGAAGGAGGCTAAGGAGATGGTTGAGTCCGCTCCGAAGGCTATCCTGGAGGGTGCTTCCAAGGACGACGCTGAGGCTGCTAAGGCTAAGCTGGAAGAGGCTGGCGCAAAGGTCTCCCTCAAGTAATTCAGTTACTTGCTTCGGCCCCGGTAGTGGCCTAAGGCTACCAATTCTGACCGCCAATTCTGGGATTTTTACCCGGGGTTGGCGGTTCTTTTGTTTCTGGGGCCTTTGCTAACCCACCCGACCCCGGGCAAAACCTCACTAATCTCACCCGTCACAGGGAGTTGGGGGCAAAAACCAGACCACTCATTGTCTTGATTGCCCCTATTGGCCTGTAAAGTATCTAACATGCTCTCACGGCCGAGAATTTTGTCTATCCTTCTGTTGGGTCTAGGCACCGCACTGCTTGCTGCTGGCATCTTGCTGCCCAAAGTGCTCAATGTTGATCCCAAAATGCCGCTTGACCTGCCGCCGGTGTCGTACACTCTGCGGGCGGAAGACGGCGTATCCACCAGGATTAACGAAGAAGGCAAGCGGGAAGAAGTGCACTCGCCGCTGCAGCGACAGCTTCACGGCGTGCTTATCGAACCCGCCGATGCGGACAAGGTTTCGCTTCGTGTCGGTGTGACTGAAATGCGTGAGCTTCCCCCTGAGGTTATGGGCACCGACCCGCTGACGGAACTTATCGAGGCCAATATCTGGACAGTGACCATTGACCGACTCACCGGCGAGGCGCTGGCTCCTGCGACGCTCGTCGATCGCATGGCCGGCGTTCCGCGGTCTGTGGCTTTCGAGGGGAACTGGGTGAAGCTCCCGGCCGACACGGAGGAAAAAGAATACCTGATCTTTGATGATTTCCTCCACGATTCCTTGCCGGCAAAGTTTGTCGGGGAAGAGGAGCGCGGTGGCAACCGCGTTCTGCATTTCCGTCAGGATATTGAGAAGACGAATCTCGCCCAGAAGTACCGTTCTTACGTCTCTCAGCTAACTCAGGATGACAAATCCGGGTTCCTCCAGTACCAGGGCACCCGTGATTTGTGGGTTGAGCCGAAGTCTGGCTCGGTCATCGATATGGCCGAGGACATCCACCTTTGGTGGGAGACTCGCGACGGCGAGCCGATCATGGACTACCTGCGCTTCAACGGAAAGATGGACGAAGGCCTTTCCAATCAGCTTCTCTTCGGCGCAATACAGAATTTCCAGCGCCCGGCTCTAGAGCCGTGGTCAATCGGTCTCATTACGTCCGGTTCGATTCTGGTATTCATCGCAATCGTGGGCATCGTGCGTCCTTCGACCCGTCGTAAAGCAGAGTAACGCTTTACGACGGCCATAGCGCCCAGGCCTCACCCTTTATATCGGTGACGGGTGAATGCGACACGCCCGATTTGTCAAGTTGTACTAGACAACTGCCAGTTTTTGATATAGGCTAAATCGTTGCGCTGGAATTAGTGTATCTGTCGCCAGCTCTTTTATAGTTTGCGCTCGGGGCTCGGGGCTATTATGTAGCACCGTTTTTCGTGCATCTAGCTGTTAAAGGAGTTGCCGCGGCGCCGTCGTTAGGGCTCGGGGGCTCGCCTTTTAAAGGCTGGTCTTGGAGGCCAAGTGGCGGGGGAATCACTTTCGTGTGTGACCAAAGGTTAGACGCAAAGTATCCCGGTGCGCAACAGAAATAATTCCTGCAACTTGAATCGCGTATAAACCAAGCGGGCGGAGCGCACCACCGGTTGCCGGTGTGCTCCACCGCGTGAGGTGCTGGAAGGACGCATCTTGGCAGTCTCCCGCCAGACCAAGGCAGTAACCGGTATTCCCGGAGCTTCGAAGAGGTACTCGTTTGCAAAGATTCAGGAGCCGATCGCGGTTCCTGGTCTGCTCGACCTGCAGCGTGAGTCTTTCGCATGGCTCATTGGCACGCCTGAGTGGCGCGCTCGTCGCCAGGAGGAGCTCGGAGAAGACGCTCGGGTTACCAGCGGTCTCGAAGATATTCTAGAAGAGCTCTCTCCGATCGAGGACTACTCCCAGAAGATGTCTCTGACGCTGTCGGACCCATGGTTCGACTCCGTCAAGAACACCGTGGATGAGTCCAAGGATAAGGACATCAACTACTCGGCTCCCCTCTACGTCACCGCGGAGTTCACCAACCGCGAGACCGGTGAGATTAAGAGCCAGACTGTCTTCATCGGCGACTTCCCGATGATGACGGATAAGGGTACGTTCATCGTCAACGGAACTGAGCGTGTCGTTGTTTCTCAGCTGGTGCGCTCTCCGGGCGTCTACTTCGATGAGACCATCGACAAGTCCACCGAGCGCCCGCTGCACTCGGTGAAGATTATTCCGTCGCGCGGTGCGTGGCTGGAGTTCGACGTCGACAAGCGGGACACCGTCGGCGTTCGTATTGACCGTAAGCGTCGCCAGCCGGTCACGGTTCTGCTGAAGGCTTTCGGCTGGACCACTGAGGAAATCAAGGAGCGCTTCGGCTTCTCTGAGATTATGATGGCCACCCTGGAGAAGGACGGTGTTGCAAACACCGACGAGGCTCTGCTGGAGATTTACCGCAAGCAGCGCCCGGGTGAGCCGCCGACGCGCGAGTCCGCGCTGGCTCTGCTGGAGAACAACTTCTTCAAGCCGAAGCGCTACGACCTGGCCAAGGTCGGTCGCTACAAGGTCAACCGCAAGCTGGGCCTGGGCACTGAGGTCTCTGGCGAGATGGTCCTGACCGAACAGGATATCGCTACCACCATTGAATACCTCGTGCGCCTGCACGACGGCGAGAATGTTATGACCTCGCCGGAAGGGGTCGAGATCCCGGTTGAGACCGACGATATCGACCACTTCGGTAACCGTCGTCTGCGTACCGTAGGCGAGCTGATTCAGAACCAGGTTCGCGTGGGTCTGTCCCGCATGGAACGCGTGGTTCGTGAGCGCATGACCACTCAGGACGTGGAGTCGATCCAGCCGACCACTCTGATTAACGTGCGCCCGGTCTCCGCGGCTATCCGTGAGTTCTTCGGTACTTCCCAGCTGTCCCAGTTCATGGACCAGAACAACTCGCTGTCGGGTCTGACCCACAAGCGTCGTCTGTCCGCACTGGGGCCGGGTGGTCTGACCCGTGACCGTGCTGGTCTCGAGGTTCGAGACGTTCACCCGTCCCACTACGGCCGCATGTGTCCAATTGAGACCCCAGAGGGTCCGAACATTGGCCTGATTGGTTCGCTGTCCTGCTACGCACGCGTGAACCCGTTCGGTTTCATTGAGACTCCGTACCGCCGCGTCCGCGATGGTGTCATCACCGACGAGGTCGACTACCTCACCGCTGATGAGGAAGACCGCTACGTCGTCGCGCAGGCTAACACCCCGATTGATGAGAACGGCCGCTTCGTTCAGGAGACCCTGTCTGTTCGTAAGAAGGGTGGTGACGTCGAGTCCGTCCGCGCCGATGAGGTCGACTACCTCGATGTTTCCCCGCGTCAGATGGTCTCCGTGGCTACTGCCATGATTCCGTTCCTCGAGCACGATGACGCTAACCGTGCCCTGATGGGTGCGAACATGCAGCGCCAGGCTGTGCCGCTGCTGCGTTCGGAGGCTCCGTTCGTCGGTACCGGTATGGAGCAGCGTGCTGCTTACGACGCGGGCGATGTCATTGTCGCTTCGGCCACCGGTGTGGTCGAGACCGTGTCGGCAGACTTCATCACCATCATGGACGATGAGGGCCAGCGCCACACCTACCTGCTGCGCAAGTTCGAGCGCACCAACCAGGGCACCTGCTACAACCAGAAGCCACTGGTTGACGAGGGCCAGCGTGTTGAGGCCGGCCAGGTCATCGCTGACGGTCCGGGTACCGACAACGGTGAGATGGCACTTGGTAAGAACCTGCTCGTGGCATTCATGCCGTGGGAAGGTCACAACTACGAGGACGCCATCATCCTGAACCAGCGCATGGTTGAGGAGGACATCCTGACCTCGATTCACATCGAGGAGCACGAGATTGACGCCCGCGACACCAAGCTGGGTCCGGAGGAAATCACCCGTGACATCCCGAACGCGTCCGAGGAGATGCTGAAGGATCTGGATGACCGCGGTATCGTCCGCATCGGTGCCGACGTTCGCGATGGTGACATCCTGGTCGCTAAGACCACGCCGAAGGGCGAGACTGAGCTGACTCCGGAGGAGCGCCTGCTGCGCGCTATCTTCGGCGAGAAGTCCCGTGAGGTCCGTGACACTTCCATGCGTGTTCCGCACGGTGAGTCCGGCAAGGTCATCGGCGTCCGCGTCTTCTCCCGTGAAGACGATGACGACCTGGCACCGGGTGTCAACGAGATGGTCCGCGTGTACGTTGCGCAGAAGCGCAAGATCCAGGACGGCGACAAGATGGCAGGTCGCCACGGTAACAAGGGCGTTATCGGCAAGATTCTGCCGCAGGAGGACATGCCGTTCCTGCCTGACGGCACCCCGGTCGACATCATTCTGAACACCCACGGTGTTCCGCGTCGTATGAACATCGGCCAGGTTCTCGAGGTTCACCTCGGCTGGCTGGCGAAGGCCGGCTGGAGCATTGAGGGCGACCCGGATTGGGCTAAGCGTCTTCCGGCCGACCTGCACGACGTTCCGTCCGACTCCCTGGTTGCAACCCCAGTGTTCGACGGTGCTGAGAACGAGGAGCTCGCTGGTCTGCTCGCGTCGTCCCGCCCGAACCGTGACGGCGAGGTGCTGGTCAACGCTGACGGTAAGGCCACGCTGTTCGACGGCCGCTCTGGCGAGAAGTTCCCGTTCCCGGTTTCGGTGGGCTACATGTACATGCTGAAGCTGCACCACCTGGTCGACGAGAAGATTCACGCTCGCTCCACCGGTCCGTACTCCATGATTACCCAGCAGCCGCTGGGTGGTAAGGCTCAGTTCGGTGGTCAGCGCTTCGGTGAGATGGAGGTGTGGGCAATGCAGGCATACGGCGCTGCCTACACCCTGCAGGAGCTGCTCACCATCAAGTCCGATGACGTGGTTGGCCGCGTCAAGGTCTACGAGGCAATCGTGAAGGGCGACAACATTCCGGATCCGGGTATTCCGGAGTCGTTCAAGGTGCTTCTGAAGGAACTGCAGTCGCTCTGCCTGAACGTTGAGGTCCTTTCGGCCGACGGCGTTCCGGTTGAGTTGGGCTCCTCCGACGATGAGGAACTCGACCACGCGACCGCTTCCCTCGGCATTAACCTGTCCCGCGATGAGCGTTCCGACGCTGACTCCGCATAGTTTCTCGCTTCACGACGAAACATTGCGTGAGTATCAGGGTCGGGAAGCCCTAACTCGCGAATAACCCAACACAGACGACAACGTACAAAAACCTCCGCAGAGAATTTGGTTTCCGCATTACTTCGATGCGGAGGGAAAGGGAAAACAGGTGCTCGACGTCAACAACTTTGACGAGCTCCGGATTGGGCTCGCTACCGCCGACGACATCCGCCGCTGGTCTCGCGGTGAGGTCAAGAAGCCCGAGACGATTAACTACCGTACGCTGAAGCCGGAAAAGGATGGCCTTTTCTGTGAGCGTATCTTCGGCCCGACCCGTGACTGGGAGTGTGCTTGTGGTAAGTACAAGCGCGTTCGCTTCAAGGGCATCATCTGTGAACGCTGTGGCGTTGAGGTGACCAAGTCGAAGGTTCGCCGTGAGCGCATGGGCCACATTGAGCTGGCCGCTCCGGTCACTCACATCTGGTACTTCAAGGGTGTGCCGTCCCGCCTCGGCTACCTGCTCGACCTGGCTCCGAAGGATTTGGAAAAGATCATCTACTTCGCTGCCAACATCATCACCTCCGTGGATGAAGAGGCTCGCCACAACGACCAGGAAACCCTCGAAGCAGACATGCTCGTGGACAAGAAGCTGGTTGAGGACGATCGCGACCAGGAGCTGGCCGAGCGTGCCCAGACCCTGGAAGAGGATCTGGCTGAACTCGAGGCAGCGGGTGCCAAGGCTGATGCCCGTAAGAAGGTTCAGTCTGCAGCCGAGCGCGAGATGCGCCACATCCGTGAGCGCGCCCAGCGCGAGCTGGATCGTCTCGACGAGATTTGGAACACCTTCATCAAGCTTGAGCCGAAGCAGATGATTATCGACGAGGGCATTTACACCGAGCTCGTCGACCGCTACGAGGATTACTTCACCGGTGGTATGGGTGCTGAGGCTATTCAGACCCTGATCCGCAACTTCGACCTGGCCAAGGAGGCCGAGGAGCTGCGCGAGATTATTCGCGACGGCAAGGGTCAAAAGAAGATGCGCGCCCTGAAGCGCCTGAAGGTTGTCACTGCATTCCTGCAGTCCGGCAACGATCCGGCCGCTATGGTGCTCGACTGCATCCCGGTGATCCCACCGGAGCTGCGCCCGATGGTCCAGCTCGACGGTGGCCGCTTTGCGACCTCCGACCTGAACGACCTCTACCGTCGTGTCATCAACCGCAACAACCGCCTGAAGCGCATGATTGACCTCGGCGCTCCGGAGATCATCGTCAACAACGAGAAGCGCATGCTTCAGGAATCCGTTGACGCACTGTTCGACAACGGTCGTCGCGGTCGTCCGGTCACTGGTCCGGGTAACCGCCCGCTGAAGTCCCTGAGCGACCTGCTCAAGGGTAAGCAGGGTCGTTTCCGTCAGAACCTGCTGGGTAAGCGTGTGGACTACTCCGGTCGTTCGGTTATTATCGTCGGCCCGCAGCTGAAGCTGCACCAGTGTGGTCTGCCGAAGCTGATGGCTCTTGAGCTGTTCAAGCCGTTCGTTATGAAGGAGCTCGTGGCCAAGAGCTACGCGCAGAACATCAAGAGCGCGAAGCGCATGGTTGAGCGTCAGCGCCCAGAGGTGTGGGACGTCCTCGAAGATGTCATTACCGGACACCCGGTCCTGCTGAACCGTGCACCTACGCTGCACCGCCTGGGTATTCAGGCGTTCGAGCCGGTCCTGGTTGAGGGTAAGGCAATTCAGCTGCACCCACTGGCATGTGAGGCTTTCAACGCCGACTTCGACGGTGACCAGATGGCAGTTCACCTGCCGCTGTCCGCTGAGGCACAGGCAGAGGCTCGCGTCCTGATGCTGTCCTCGAACAACATTCTGTCGCCGGCTTCCGGTAAGCCGCTGGCTATGCCGCGTCTGGATATGGTCACTGGCCTGTACTTCCTGACGTTGGAGAAGCCGGAGCTGCCGGGTGGCCACCAGGATGCCACCGAGGACGCACCGGAGCAGGGTATTTACACCAGCCCGGCCGAGGCCATCATGGCTTACGACCGCGGTGCAATTGGCCTGCAGAGCCCGATTAAGGTGCGCATCAGCCACCTGCGTCCGCCGGCTGAGATTGAGGCCGAGCAGTTCCCAGATGGTTGGAACAAGGGCGATACCTGGCTGGCTTCGACCACGCTTGGCCGCGTTATGTTCAACGACCTGCTGCCGTGGAACTACCCATACGTCGAAGGCGTCATGGCTAAGAAGCCGCAGGCCGCGATCATCAACGACTTGGCTGCAAAGTACCCGATGATTACGGTCGCTCAGACCGTCGACAAGCTCAAGGATGCTGGTTTCTACTGGGCTACCCGTTCTGGTGTCACCATTGCTATGTCTGACGTGCTGGTCCTCCCGAACAAGCGTGAGATCCTGAACGGCTACGAAGAGAAGGCCGCCACGGTGGAGAAGAAGTTCCGCCGCGGTAAGCTCTCGGCTGCTGAGCGTCACGAGTCGCTGGTTAACCTGTGGAAGGCCGCGACCTCTGAGGTCGGTGAAAAGGTCGAGGCTCTGTACCCGGATGACAACCCGATTCCAATGATCGTGAAGTCGGGTGCTGCCGGTAACATGGGCCAGATTCACTCGCTGGCCGGCATGAAGGGCATGGTCACGAACCCGCGTGGTGAGTACATCACCCGCCCGATTAAGACCTCCTTCCGCGAAGGCCTGTCGGTTCTCGAGTACTTCAACAACTCGCACGGTTCCCGTAAGGGCCTGGCCGATACCGCGCTTCGTACCGCTGACTCGGGTTACCTGACCCGTCGTCTGGTCGACGTTGCGCAGGACGTCATCGTTCGCGAAGAAGACTGTGGCACCCACGACGGTGTCATTGTCGAGATCGGCGAGGATGTCCTGGACGCAACCGGCAACCCGACCGGCGAGATCCGTCGTGCGAAGTACGTCGAGACCGCCGCGATCGCTCGTGTGCTGGCAGCCGATGTCACCGACGCTGAGGGCAATGTCCTTATCGAGGCTGACACCGACCTGAACGACGACCACATCACCCTGGCTCTCAGCCACGGTGTCAAGGAAGTCAAGGTCCGCTCGGTTCTGACCTGCTCCACCGCAACCGGTGTCTGTGCCAAGTGCTACGGTCGCTCGATGGCAACCGGCAAGCTGGTCGACATCGGAGAGGCTGTCGGTATTGTCGCTGCGCAGTCCATTGGTGAGCCGGGTACCCAGCTGACCATGCGTACGTTCCACCAGGGTGGTGTCGGTGGCGACATTACCGGTGGTCTGCCGCGTGTCCAGGAGCTGTTCGAGGCCCGCGTGCCAAAGAACAAGGCTCCGCTGGTCCGCGAAAACGGACGCGTGCGCCTGGAAGAGGATGAGCACTTCTACACGCTCACCCTCATCCCGGATGCCAACAGCGAGGACGAGGTCGTCTACGACAAGCTGTCCAAGCGTCAGGGCCTTGCTGAAATCACCGTCGATGGCCGTCGTCGCGCCATCCGCGATGGTGACCATGTGGTCAAGGGACAGCAGCTGCTCAAGGGCGCTGCCGATCCGCACGAGGTCCTCGAGGTCCTGGGTCGCCGAGGCGTTCAGCGTCACCTCATCGAGGAAGTCCAGTCGGTCTACCGTGACCAGGGTGTGGCCATTCACGACAAGCACATCGAGGTTATCGTCAGCCAGATGCTGCGCCGCGTGATTGTGTCTAAGCCGGGTGACTCCGACCTGCTGCCAGGTGCACTGGTCGAGCGCTCCACGGTCATGGCTAAGAACCGCGAGATTGTTGCCTCCGGTGGCAGCGTCATCGAGGGTCGTCGCGTGCTGATGGGTATTACCAAGGCATCGCTGGCCACCGAGTCCTGGCTGTCCGCCGCCTCCTTCCAGGAGACGACGCGCGTGCTTACCGACGCCGCTATCAACAAGCGCTCGGATAAGCTCATCGGCCTGAAGGAGAACGTGATCATCGGTAAGCTGATCCCGGCTGGTACGGGTATCTCGCGCTACCGCAACATCACGGTTGAGCCGACTGAGGAAGCTGCCCGCCAGGCAGCCGCCCCGTTCGCTTCCTTCGGTGAGGGCTTCTACGGCGCTGAGGACACCTACGGCATCGACCAGGTCGGTTCCGCAGTTCCGCTGGATGACATCGGAACCTTCGAGTAAAAACCAATAGCTTTGCGGCAGTGGCTGGGGAGCGGGAGAATTCCCTCGGTCACTGTCGGGCAAAGCACCTCGCCTGACAGTTGGGGCTTCGTGCGCTAACTGTTAGGTGGCAACCGGAAAAATCCTCCGGCACAGTTGTGGCTTACTAGCAGCTTGCTAGTTCGTCACGGTTGTGCCGGAGGATTTTTCTTTGTCAGGAGTTAGCGGTTTCCAAGAAGATGAGAGCTAATTATGTACCGCTCTCGGATGTCGCTTAAGCCTTGAGTGCCTCCGAAATCGGAGTGTTGCCCTCGTTGAAGTTGATCATGCGACGAACAGTGGCGTCGTTGAATACGGTCTGTGCGATGACATTGGCGACGGTCGCGCGAGCGACCTTGCCTGCCTTAGTTGCAGCAGTGTCGATGGAATCCGGACCCTTATCAAGGGTAAGTGTGCTTGGGCCGAGAATGGTCCATTCGAGGTCTGACGCGCGCAGCGCTTCGTCGGCTGCAGCCTTGGACTCGGCATAGGCAAAGAAGCTGTGATCCTCTGGAACGCCATGGTCGTGACCCGCACCAAAGTAGGAGACCATGACGTAGCGCTTAACGCCAGCCTGCTCGGCTGCGGCAATCGAAGTAATAGCTGCGTCGCGGTCGATCGCGTACGTCCGTTCTGGTGAACCTCCACCAGCGCCGGCGGACCAAATCACAGCGTCGTGCCCGCGCAGGAGGTCCGCAAACTGCTCGGTCGAGAGACTGGTGATGTCGTAAACGGCTGGAGTGGCACCGAGAGCCTCGATATCCGGAACCTGGTCGGGGTTGCGAATAACAGACGTGACCTCGTAGCCATCGGAGATAAGTAGGGGAGTAGCGATTTGGGCCACCTTGCCGTGGCCGCCAATGACAATAACCTTCTTAGACATGTCCCCACCTATACGCTGTCAGTACACTGCTGGCAATGAAGAAGGCATTCGCCTGTGGTGAGCATGGCGAAATTCTGTTTCATACCGCATTCGGTCGCCACCCCTTTTAAAGGGTAAGCCGACTGGACACTAAGGTTACCCATAGCAAGTTATAGATATAGAGGTAAATCCCCTTTTCAGGCGATGAATTGCTCTCCACGGAGAATGCAAAGTTTGGTGGCTTCCCACGAAGATGCGAAAAACAATCCGTCAACTTGCATAGAAGTCACCCAAGACCTGCGGTTACGGTAGCTTTCATGGCTCATCAACAGAATCCTGGTGTTGGCACTGTCCCTCGTTTAGCCGGAAGGCTCACTGCCGCGGCAGCAAAGCTGGCACCAGGGCGGGGGATTGACCAGGTCTGTGTTGAACCGGTGGGCTGGTACGCGCATGAGCAGGGAGTGCAGAAACTTCTGGAGAGTTTTCAATCTATTCCCGTCGATAAGCGAGTGCGGTTGGCGAAGCAAACGTCGAACCTTTTTCGGACCCGCAGTGAAACCGATGTTCCTGGCCTCGATGTCAGTGGCCTCGGTGGGGTAGTGGCCGTTGACCCTGTTGCAAAGACTGCCGATGTGCAGGGAATGTGCACGTACGAAGACTTGGTGGATGCCACCTTGCCCTATGGGCTCATGCCCTTTGTAATCCCTGAACTGAAGACAATCACGCTCGGCGGAGCTGTCACAGGCATGGGCGTAGAGTCCACAGCGTTTCGCAATGGTCTGCCGCATGAATCGGTCCTGGAAATGGATATTCTGACGGGCACTGGCGAGATTATTACCTGCTCTCGTACTGAAAATGTGGACCTGTTCCGTGGCTTTCCTAATTCCTATGGGTCGCTCGGGTACGTCGTGAGACTAAAGATTGAGCTGGAAGAAGTACTGCCGTACGTTGAACTCCGGCACGTGCGATGCCACTCCACAACAGAGGCGGCTGAAAAGCTCGCAACCGTTGTCGCCGAGAAGGAATACCAAGGCGAACCCGTTGATTTTCTTGATGGTGTGGCGTTCTCGCCGGAAGAAATCTACCTTGTGCTCGGCCGTAAGACGGAGGAAGAAGGTCCTGTCTCGGACTACACCCGGGACAAGGTTTACTACCGCTCGCTCCAGCATCCATCGGGAATCACCCGAGATCGTCTCACCATTCGCGATTACATCTGGCGCTGGGATGTTGACTGGTTCTGGTGCTCTCGAGCTTTTGGAACCCAGAATCCGACAGTGCGGGCTATGTGGCCGCGAGAGCTCAAGCGTTCGTCTTTCTATTGGAAGCTGGTTGGACTCGATAAGAAATATGACCTTGAGAACAAGATGAAGGCTCGGAAGGGCCTGCCAGCTAACGAGCGCGTCGTTCAGGATATCGAAGTCACTGTCGACCGACTGGCTGAGTTTTTGGATTGGTTCTTCGAAGCTTGCGATATCCAGCCAGTGTGGATGTGCCCAATCCACCTTCGGGAAGGTTCAGAGAATCTGATTGGTGGCGGTGACAAATTAGCCGATAGTGACAGCCCGTGGCCGCTCTATCCGCTTGATCCCGAGACCACCTGGGTCAACGTGGGGTTCTGGTCAGCAGTGCCAATAAATTTGGTGCCCGGCGATTCGCGTCCCGGCGCCTTTAACCGGGTCATCGAGGAAAAGGTCAGTGAATTGGGTGGCCATAAGTCACTGTATTCCGAGGCTTTCTATTCGCCGGAGCAGTTTGAAGAGCTCTATGGAGGCGGTCTGCCCGACGAGCTCAAGGAAATCTACGATCCCAACTCGCGCTTCCCGCGCCTTTATGACAAGACCGTTGCTGGCGCTTAAATCAATCGCAACGCCGAGTGTTTAACCCTGCGCCGACGTCTAAAACAAAAACAGATCACTTAGCCACATCTTTCAAAGATAAGGACTCATCATGGCGTTTACTCCAATGACCGTTGCAGAGATCTTTGAGGCCTTCATCGATACTTCGGAAAAGCCACTGCCGCTGCGTTTGACTGCTTTCGACGGTTCGGCGGCAGGCCCGGAGGATGCGAAAGTAGGCATCAACGTACGCTCGCGCGACGTTTTGAACTACATCGTGACTCATCTGCGTGACGATGTCGGCTTTGGGCGAGCATTCGTTACCGGTGAACTGGAACTGACCCGTGTGAGCCTCGGGCACCCCATCGAGGCCTTCGGGGCGCTGATGGATCTGCATGATCAATTCGAGGTTCCACCTGCTGCAACTTTGGCAAAGGTCGTCCGCTCGCTACGGGCGATGGGGCTGCCGTATGTTCCTGAAATCCCGGAGATCGAGCGCACCGCATGGTGGAAGAAGCGCCTGCACAACGGTCTGGCTCGCCATTCTAAGGAACGCGACGCAGAGTCAATCTCTTCGCATTACGACGTGAGCAATGAATTCTATGAGTTCCTACTCGGCCCGTCGATGACGTACACCTGTGCGTACTATCCGAATGAAGACTCTACGCTTGAAGAGGCTCAAGAGAACAAGTATCGCCTCGTGTTCGATAAGTTGCGTCTGAAGGAAGGCGACCGGCTTCTCGACGTTGGCTGCGGTTGGGGCGGCATGGTTCTCTATGCAGCTAGGCGCGGAGTGAAGGCGATTGGCGTGACTCTCTCCGAACAGCAGGCAGAGTGGGCACAGGCGAAGATCAAGGAAGAAGGTCTCGAGCACCTCGCCGAGGTGCGTTTCCAGGATTACCGAGATGTCGCCGAGCAGAACTTCGATGCCATCTCTGCGATTGGCATCCTGGAGCACATTGGCGTTAAGAACTACCGGAGCTTCTTTGGTTTCCTTTACGGGAAGCTGAAGGAGGGCGGTTTGATGCTCAACCATTGCATTACTTACTGGGATAATCACCGCACCCGCAAGGGCACCTTCATTGATCGCTACATCTTCCCTGACGGCGAGCTCACTGGCGTTGGCACAATCATGCATGCCATGCAGGACCAGGGATTCGAGATGGTCGATCAGCAGAACCTTCGTTTTGACTATGCTCGCACTCTCAACGACTGGTGCGAAAACCTGGAGAACGACTGGGATAAGGCAGTTGAGCTTGTCGGAGAACAGACGGCGAAGTTGTGGGGCATGTACATGGCCGGCTCGGAATACAATTTCCGTCACAACGCCATCCAGCTGCATCAGGTGCTGGGAGTTAAGTTGCTGCCTGACGGCTCCCGCGGCGATGTTCCCGAGCGACAGTGGTGGGAGGATTAGAGACTCCAGTGGCGCGAGAGGTCGTGGGGTGAGGCGCGCCGCGCTTTACGACGAAAATTTGGTCGCAAACCGGAGTTGTACTCAAAGTGCTTGAAATTTATAGGCCATTACCAGGGTGTTTGGACTAAATCCGCAGCTCGCGTACTGTTATACAACGATCCCAGAAAAGAATTGGGAACTTGAGACATTACCCAGTAGGCCAGCGAGAGCGGCTGACTGGGTTTCGCACGTTCAAAATCCCTCCATTTCTTGCGTTCAACCGATGGGCTCACCACTGGATGAGTAATAACTTTTCTTGTGATGCATTCACACGGAAGGTGGTTACTCCGCTGCGGTTGGCATCGGGCGTGAGAATGTCCAGCGAGGATTGAAAACAGAAAGAGGCTTCATGCCCACTATTCAGCAGCTGGTCCGCAAGGGCCGCCATGACAAAAAGGCTAAGGTTGCAACCGCAGCTCTGAAGGGTTCCCCTCAGCGCCGCGGCGTTTGCACCCGTGTTTACACCACCACCCCGAAGAAGCCGAACTCGGCTCTTCGTAAGGTCGCTCGTGTTCGCCTGACCTCCGGTATCGAGGTTTCGGCTTACATTCCGGGTGAGGGCCACAACCTGCAGGAGCACTCCATGGTGCTTGTTCGCGGTGGTCGTGTTAAGGACCTCCCGGGTGTCCGCTACAAGATCGTCCGTGGTTCCCTCGACACCCAGGGTGTCAAGGACCGCAAGCAGGCTCGTTCCCGCTACGGCGCAAAGAAGGAGAAGTAAGCCATGCCACGTAAGGGCCCAGTACAGAAGCGTCCTGTCGTCAACGACCCGGTCTACGGCTCCCCTCTGGTGTCGCAGCTGGTCAACAAGGTTCTGATCGACGGTAAGAAGTCGACTGCAGAGCGCATCGTCTACGGTGCGCTTGAGCTGTGCGAAGAGAAGACCGGCACTGACCCGGTGCTGACTCTGAAGCGCGCAATCGAGAACGTCAAGCCGGCTCTTGAGGTTCGTTCCCGCCGTGTTGGTGGCGCCACCTACCAGGTTCCGGTCGAGGTTCGTCCGGGCCGTGGCACCACGCTGGCACTGCGCTGGCTGCTGATGTTCTCCCGTCAGCGCCGTGAGAACACCATGACCGAGCGTCTCGCTAACGAGATCCTCGATGCATCCAACGGCCTGGGTGCATCCGTCAAGCGTCGTGAGGACACTCACAAGATGGCGGAAGCAAACCGCGCATTCGCTCACTACCGCTGGTAATCGCTTATCGACGGAGGCCGCGAATGGTCACCGTCGTAAAGCAGCTGCCGGTATGTCAACGGCGCGCGTCGGTCGCGGTCCACAGATCTTTAAGGTCACTCAATAGGGGCCAGCCCGGCGCTCACACCCGATGTCTTGCGTAGAATTTACGCAATAGGTGTACGTCACGGCGCGACTTCGCGCCAAGACGGTGGCATTATAGATAAAGCAAACCCGACCGACGGCGGATTTGACG
Source organism: Corynebacterium sp. HMSC064E07 (assembly GCF_001815745.1). NCBI lineage: Bacteria > Bacillati > Actinomycetota > Actinomycetes > Mycobacteriales > Corynebacteriaceae > Corynebacterium > Corynebacterium sp. HMSC064E07. The sequence goes on from NZ_KV821828.1 coordinate 21,260, forward strand.
GCCAATTACAATCCCGTAATTGAGTCTCACCGCCAAACCGATTTGAAACGAGTGGGGAATCAAGTGGCTGAAGGTGCACTTCCCGTTAAGAAGGACCTCCACAAGGTCCGCAACATCGGCATCATGGCGCACATCGATGCTGGTAAGACGACTACGACTGAGCGCATCCTGTACTACACGGGTATTAACCGCAAGGTCGGCGAGACTCACGATGGTGGCGCTACCACCGACTGGATGGAGCAGGAGAAGGAGCGCGGTATTACCATTACCTCCGCTGCTGTGACCTGTTTCTGGAACGACAACCAGATCAACATCATCGATACCCCGGGCCACGTCGACTTTACCGTTGAGGTTGAGCGTTCCCTGCGTGTCCTCGACGGTGCCGTCGCAGTCTTCGACGGTAAGGAAGGTGTCGAGCCGCAGTCTGAGCAGGTTTGGCGTCAGGCTCAGAAGTACGATGTCCCGCGTATTTGCTTCGTCAACAAGATGGACAAGCTGGGCGCTGACTTCTACTACACCGTTGGCACCATCGTTGACCGCCTGGGTGCTAAGCCGTTGGTTATGCAGCTGCCAATCGGCGCTGAAGATGACTTCGACGGCGTTGTTGACCTGCTGGAGATGAAGGCCCTCATGTGGCCGGGCAAGGTCGAGATCGGTACTCCTGCGCAGGTCGAGGAGATTCCGGCTGACATGGTCGACAAGGCTAACGAGTACCGTGAGAAGCTCATTGAGACCGTCGCTGAGTCCGACGAAGAGCTCATGGAGAAGTACTTCGGTGGCGAAGAGCTGACCATGGACGAGATCAAGGGTGCCATCCGCAAGATGGTTCTGAACTCTGAGATCTACCCGGTCTACTGTGGTACCGCGTACAAGAACAAGGGTGTTGAGCCGCTGCTCGACGCTGTCATTGACTTCCTGCCGAATCCGCTGGACATCGGTGAGGTTCACGGCCACCAGATGGGCGACGAGGACGTCGATATGGTCCGTAAGCCGTCTAAGGATGAGCCGTTCTCCGCTCTCGCATTCAAGATTGCTGCTCACCCGTTCTTCGGCAAGCTGACCTTCGTCCGCGTTTACTCCGGTCGTGTGGAGCCGGGCCAGCAGGTCCTGAACTCCACCAAGGACAAGAAGGAGCGCGTCGGTAAGCTGTTCCAGATGCACGCCAACAAGGAGAACCCTGTTGACGAGGCAGTGGCAGGTAACATCTACGCCTTCATTGGTCTGAAGGACACCACCACCGGTGACACCCTGTGTGCACAGGATGCTCCGGTCGTTCTGGAGTCCATGTCCTTCCCGGATCCGGTTATCTCCGTTGCTATTGAGCCGAAGTCCAAGGCTGACCAGGAGAAGCTGGGTACCGCTATTCAGCGTCTGGCTGAAGAGGACCCAACCTTCACCGTTCACCTGGATGAGGAAACCGGCCAGACCGTTATCGGCGGTATGGGCGAGCTCCACCTCGACGTCCTGGTTGACCGCATGAAGCGCGAGTTCAAGGTCGAAGCAAACATCGGTAACCCGCAGGTTGCTTACCGCGAGACCATCCGCAAGCCTGTCGAGAAGTTCGAGTACACCCACAAGAAGCAGACCGGTGGTTCGGGTCAGTTCGCCCGCGTCATCATTGCTCTGGAGCCGTACTCCCCGTCCGCTGAAGAGGTGGAAGAAGGCGAGTCCACAACTTACCTCTTCGCAAACGAGGTCACCGGTGGCCGCGTTCCGAAGGAGTACATCCCGTCTGTCGACGCTGGTATTCAGGATGCAATGCAGTACGGTACCGTCGCCGGCTACCCACTGGTGAACATCAAGGCAACCCTGCTCGACGGTGCTTACCACGAGGTTGACTCCTCTGAAATGGCCTTCAAGATCGCTGGTCAGCAGGCTCTGAAGGAAGCTGTTCAGAAGGCTAAGCCGGTTCTGCTCGAGCCGATGATGGCCGTTGAGGTCATTACTCCGGAAGAGTACATGGGCGAGGTCATCGGTGACATCAACTCCCGTCGTGGCCAGGTCAACTCCATGGAAGACCGCACCGGCGTCAAGGCTGTCAAGGCACTGGTTCCGCTGTCCGAGATGTTCGGCTACGTTGGTGACCTGCGTTCCAAGACCCAGGGTCGCGCTAACTACACCATGATCTTCGACTCCTACGCTGAGGTTCCGTCCTCCGTGGCCGAGGAGATTATTGCAGCTCGTACCGGCGCTTAAGTTGTGTCGGTAGGGTGGGGCACTCATTCAGCGCTGACCCCACCCCTGCACCCACTGCACTGTCACTCTTTTTAGGGAACGCAGTGCGAGGGTCTGCAGCTTTAGTAGATTCCCTCTAGCTTTGACTGTGCTGAGACATCGTCAGACCGTTGGCGTGTGTTAGCACAGGCAAGCTCTAGGGGGTAGCTGCTCGCAATTCATATCGTTGGGCGATTTTAGATCGCAACTCAAATATCTAGTATTTATGCAGGTAAATGACGATGTGAGTTGCTGGCCGTTACCCACCCTTAACTAGGGGGTTGGTCTGGTTTGGAAAACTCCAGTATCCTGCCCTAGTATCGAGTAACTGGCACAGTGAAAGAATAGTGCTCTTTTGCGCGCGCACGTTCCGAAGTCGTAAGCGAACAGCTTGAAGGCTTCTGATGTTGTGAAGGCGGATTGAGTGACCACAAAATTGTGGCTGCGAGAGTCGTGGCCACCTAGACCTCCAGGAGGACTAAAAGTGGCAAAGGCGAAGTTCGAGCGTACGAAGCCGCACGTCAACATCGGTACCATTGGTCACGTTGACCACGGTAAGACCACCACTACCGCCGCTATCACCAAGGTTCTGGCTGACAAGTTCCCGGACCTGAACGAGTCGTTCGCTTACGATGCCATCGATAAGGCACCGGAAGAGAAGGAACGTGGCATTACCATCAACGTTTCCCACGTTGAGTACCAGACGGAGAAGCGCCACTACGCTCACGTCGATGCCCCGGGCCACGCCGACTACATCAAGAACATGATTACCGGTGCTGCTCAGATGGACGGCGCAATCCTGGTTGTCGCTGCTACTGACGGCCCGATGCCGCAGACCCGCGAGCACGTTCTGCTGGCTCGCCAGGTTGGCGTTCCGTACATCCTCGTTGCACTGAACAAGTGCGACATGGTCGACGACGAAGAGATCATCGAGCTCGTCGAGATGGAGGTCCGCGAGCTGCTGGCTGAGCAGGACTACGACGAGGAAGCTCCGATCGTTCACATCTCCGCTCTGAAGGCTCTTGAGGGCGAAGAGAAGTGGGTCGACTCCATCGTCGAGCTGATGGAAGCCTGCGACGAGAACATCCCGGATCCGGTTCGCGAGACCGACAAGCCGTTCCTGATGCCGATTGAGGACATCTTCACCATTACCGGTCGCGGCACCGTTGCTACCGGTCGTGTTGAGCGCGGCGTTCTGAACGTCAACGACGAGGTCGAGATTCTGGGCATCAAGGAGAAGTCCCAGAAGACCACCGTTACCGGTATCGAGATGTTCCGCAAGCTGCTGGATTCCGCTGAGGCTGGCGACAACTGTGGTCTGCTGCTCCGCGGTACCAAGCGTGAGGACATCGAGCGCGGTCAGATTGTTGCTAAGCCGGGCGCTTACACCCCGCACACCGAGTTCGAGGGTTCCGTCTACATCCTGTCCAAGGATGAGGGCGGCCGTCACACCCCGTTCTTCGACAACTACCGTCCGCAGTTCTACTTCCGCACCACCGACGTCACCGGCGTCGTTTCCCTGCCGGAAGGTGTCGAGATGGTCATGCCGGGCGACAACGTTGACATGTCTGTCAAGCTGATCCAGCCGGTCGCAATGGACGAGGGTCTGCGCTTCGCTATCCGCGAGGGTGGCCGCACCGTCGGCGCTGGCCGCGTTACCAAGATTGTTAAGTAAGTTTTCTCCCCGTAGGGGAAATGTCTTAACTAGGTCTTAGAAGAATCCCGACTCCGCATAAGCGGAAGTCGGGATTTTTTGTATCTGTATATAGCCGACACTAGGCGGGAGGGGCTTGGCGCAACGGCCGTCGTTAAGCAGGCCGTGCCGTAATGGATGTGATGTACGTTGCACTTTGGAATCGTGATTTTACATTCGTAGTGCGGACGTGCTTTAATACGGAGGTTGCTTTAACAAAGGCGTTCGCGCCAATTGTTGTATCAGGCCCAGCGGGGAACCAGTACGAAATTGGATTTAGCGCCTATGGTAAGGCGAGCATGACCACGTAGGGACTTTGTTCCCAATCGTGCCTCACGGAGAAAACGGGCGACACGCCCGACCGCGGGGGTCGGAGGTGGCATGGCAAATTAACAGCGGCAGTAGGCAAAATGAAGAGCCCCACGAGGGGGACTTGTTTTCCACTGGGATTTGAGTACAGGCATTATTCGTCCGCTCGGGTCATGGCCAAAAGTTAATTTGCCATGACGATCGAAGACGAAATCGCTTTGAAGTAATGCACAACCCAGTTTTAATTTCTGGCGCTGGCCATAGTTGCTGACGGCGTCGAGAAACATTGACAGGGTCGACGCCCCTTTAATTGGGGCGCGCCGACCGAGGAGAGGACAAGCGTGGCCGGACAGAAGATCCGCATCAGGCTCAAGGCCTACGACCACGAGGCTATCGACGCTTCTGCGCGAAAGATCGTGGAGACCGTTACCCGTACGGGTGCACGCGTCGTTGGCCCGGTGCCGTTGCCAACCGAAAAGAACGTTTACTGCGTTATCCGTTCGCCGCACAAGTACAAGGACTCGCGCGAGCACTTCGAGATGCGCACTCACAAGCGTCTGATCGACATTCTCGATCCAACGCCGAAGACCGTCGATGCACTTATGCGCATTGACCTTCCGGCAAGTGTCGATGTGAACATTCAGTGATCCTGGACTTTTGGTAGCGGAGACAAGATAAATGAGTGAAAACGAGATCAAGGGCATCCTGGGCACGAAGCTCGGTATGACTCAGATCTTCGACGAGGAAAACCGCGTTGTTCCGGTTACCGTCGTTGAGGCTGGGCCGTGCGTAGTGACTCAGGTGCGCACTAAGGAAACCGACGGCTACGACGCCGTCCAGATTGCATACGGCGAAATTGACCCGCGTAAGGTCAACAAGCCGGAATCCGGCCACTTCAAGAAGGCCGGTGTGACCCCGCGTCGCCACAGCGTCGAGATTCGCACCCCGGACGCTTCCTCTTACGAGGTCGGCCAGTCCGTTGGTGTCGACATCTTCGGCGAAATTGAGTACGTCGACGTCACTGGTACCTCCAAGGGCCACGGCTTCGCCGGTGGTATGAAGCGCCACGGCTTTGCGGGCCAGGGTGCAGCTCACGGTAACCAGGCTGCTCACCGTCGTGTTGGTGGCATTGGCGCCTGCGCCACGCCAGGACGCGTCTTCAAGGGCAAGCGCATGGCAGGCCGCATGGGTAACGACCGGGTCACAACCCAGAACCTGAAGATCCAGAAGGTTGACGCTGACGCGAACCTGCTGCTCATCAAGGGCGCAGTTCCGGGTGCACGCGGCGGCCTGCTGGTTGTTAAGACTGCCACGAAGGGTGGTGCTCACGCATGACCAACCTCAAGCTAGACGTACACACCGCTGAAGGCGGCGTGAACGGTTCGGTTGAGCTTCCTGCTTCCGTGTTCGACGCGGAGGTGTCCATCGCCCTGATGCACCAGGTTGTTGTCGCACAGCGTGCAGCAGCTCGCCAGGGCACCCACAAGGTCAAGACCCGCGGCGAGGTTCGCGGCGGTGGCCGCAAGCCGTGGCGCCAGAAGGGTACCGGTCGCGCTCGTCAGGGTTCGATCCGTGCTCCGCACTGGACCGGCGGTGGCATTGTCCACGGCCCGGTGCCGCGCGACTACAGCCAGCGCACCCCGAAGAAGATGATTGCAGCTGCTCTGCGCGGCGCACTCTCTGACCGTGCTCGCCACGACCGCATCCACGTTGTCGAGGAACTGGTCCCAGGCCAGACCCCGTCCACCAAGGCAGCTCGTACTTTCGTCGAGCGTCTGACTGAGCGCCACAACGTGCTCGTCGTTCTGCCACGCGAGGACGTCAACTCGTGGAAGTCGGTTCGTAACCTGCCAGGTGTCCACATCCTGTCTGAGGATCAGCTGAACACCTACGACGTTCTGAAGGCCGATGACGTCATCTTCGCCGTTCAGGCACTCAATGACTTCATCACTCGCACCGCCGGTAAGGAGGAGAAGTAATGGCTACCATCGCAGATCCCCGCGACATCATTGTTGCACCGGTAGTGTCTGAGAAGTCCTACGGACTCATGGAGCAGGGCGTTTACACGTTCCTGGTTCACACCGACGCTAACAAGACCCAGATCAAGATCGCGGTCCAGGAGATTTTCGGTGCCAAGGTCGCTTCCGTCAACACCCTCAACCGTGAGGGCAAGCGCAAGCGTTCCCGCACCGGCTACGGCAAGCGCAAGAACACCAAGCGCGCCTACGTGACTCTCGCGGCCGGCAGCGATCCCATCGACATCTTCGGCGGTTCGGCAGCCTAGCCGCTAGCCGACGAGGAAGTTAAGGAAGAGCAAAAGTATGGCTATTCGTAAGTACAAGCCGACTACGCCGGGTCGCCGCCAGAGCTCCGTCTCCGAGTTCAGCGAGGTTACTCGCTCGACTCCTGAGAAGTCTCTGCTGCGCCCGCTGTCGAAGACTGGTGGCCGTAACGTACACGGTCACATCACCACTCGCCACAAGGGTGGCGGACACAAGCGCCAGTACCGCGTCATCGACTTCCGTCGTAATGACAAGGACGGCATTCCGGCAAAGGTCGCTCACATCGAGTACGACCCGAACCGTACCGCCAACATCGCACTGCTGCACTACGCAGACGGTGAGAAGCGCTACATCATCGCTCCGAAGAACCTGAAGCAGGGTGCCATCGTTGAGTCCGGCGCTAACGCCGACATCAAGGTTGGTAACAACCTGCCGCTGCGTAACATCCCGACCGGTTCCACCATTCACTGCGTGGAGCTCAAGCCGGGTGCCGGTGCACAGCTGGCACGTTCTGCTGGTGCTTCTATTCAGCTTCTCGGTAAGGAAGGCAAGTACGCAGTTCTGCGTATGCCGTCCTCTGAGATCCGTCGCGTCGACGCTCGTTGCCGTGCAACCGTCGGTGAGGTCGGAAACCAGGATCAGATCAACATTCGTTGGGGCAAGGCCGGCCGTATGCGCTGGAAGGGCTGGCGCCCGACTGTCCGCGGTGTTGTCATGAACCCGGTCGACCACCCGCACGGTGGTGGTGAGGGTAAGACCTCCGGTGGTCGCCACCCGGTTTCCCCGTGGGGCCAGAAGGAAGGCCGCACCCGTAAGCCGAACCGCCCGAGCGACCAGCTGATCGTTCGTCGCCGTCGTACCAACAAGAATAAGAAGCGCTAAGGAGGGAACTGAGAATGCCACGCAGCCTTAAGAAGGGCCCGTTCGTCGATGAGCACCTCCTCGCGAAGGTCGATGCACAGAACGAGAAGGGCACCAAGCAGGTCATCAAGACCTGGTCTCGCCGCTCCACGATTCTCCCCGATTTCATCGGCCACACCTTCGCCGTTCACGACGGTCGCAAGCACGTGCCGGTGTTCGTGGATGACTCTATGGTCGGCCACAAGCTGGGCGAATTCGCCCCGACCAAGACCTTCAAGGGTCACGTCAAGGATGACAAGAAGGGACGTCGATAAGCCATGAGCAACGACATTACTTCTGCACGCGCAACTGCGCGCTTCGTCCGCGTTACTCCAATGAAGGCACGTCGCGTCCTGGACACCGTTCGCGGTAAGTCCGTCGACGAGGCACTTAACATCCTGGAGTACGCTCCGCAGGGTGCTGCTGATCCAGTTGCCAAGGTTGTTGCGTCTGCAGCTGCAAACGCTGAGAACAACTTCGGCCTGGACCGTCGTACTCTGGTCATCTCCGAGGCTTACGCCAACGAGGGACCGACCATGAAGCGCTTCCGCCCGCGTGCGCAGGGCCGTGCTTTCCACGTCCGCAAGCGCACCAGCCACATCACCGTGGTCGTCGAGAGCCAGAAGGAAGGTGACCGATAGTGGGACAGAAGATCCATCCACACGGTCTTCGCCTCGGTATTTCCAGCGACTGGAAGTCCCGCTGGTACGCCGACAAGCAGTACGCTGACTACCTGGCCGAGGACATCAAGATCCGCGATCTGCTGTCCACCGGTCTTGAGCGCGCCGGCATCTCCGATGTCGTTATCGAGCGCACCCGTGACCGCGTGCGTGTGGACATCCACACGGCACGCCCGGGCATCGTTATCGGTCGTCGTGGCTCCGAGGCTGACCGCATCCGCGGCCAGCTCGAGAAGCTCACCGGCAAGCAGGTTCAGCTGAACATCCTCGAGGTCAAGAACATTGACGCGGATGCGAAGCTGGTTGCTCAGTCCATCGCTGAGCAGCTCGCCAACCGTGTCGCTTTCCGTCGTGCAATGCGCAAGGCTATCCAGTCTGCAATGCGTCAGCCGCACGTCAAGGGCATCAAGGTTGTCTGCTCCGGTCGTCTCGGCGGTGCCGAGATGGGCCGCACCGAGCGCTACCACGAGGGTCGCGTTCCGCTGCACACCCTGCGTGCGGAGATCGACTACGGCACCCACGAAGCTCACACCACCTTCGGCCGCATTGGCGTCAAGGTGTGGATCTACAAGGGTGACGTGATCGGTGGCCGTCGCGAGTCCGAGATCAACGCCGGCAACGCCCGCCAGCGTCGCGGCAACGACCGCCCGCGTCGCGGTGGCAAGCGTCGTCAGCGTGCATCTGAGAAGAAGGAGGGCTAATTCATGCTCATCCCGAAGCGCGTTAAGTTCCGTCGCCAGCACCGCCCGACCCGTTCTGGTATGTCCAAGGGCGGCAACAAGGTGACTTTCGGTGAATACGGTCTCCAGGCTCTCGAGCCGGCCTACATCACCAACCGTCAGATTGAGGCAGCGCGTATTGCCATCAACCGCCACGTCAAGCGTGGTGGTAAGGTTTGGATTCAGATTTTCCCGGACCGTCCGCTGACCCAGAAGCCGCTGGGTGTTCGTATGGGTTCCGGTAAGGGCCCAGTCGAGAAGTGGATTGCAAACGTCAAGCCGGGTCGCATCATGTTCGAGATGTCCTACCCGGACGAGGCAGTTGCCGTCGAGGCACTGAAGCGCGCAGGCGCTAAGCTGCCGATTAAGACCCGAATCGTTCGGAAGGAGGATCAGTACTGATGTCGAACGGCATTCCCGCCCACGAGCTTCGCTCGCTGGATAACGATGACCTGGTTGCCAAGCTCAAGGAGTCTAAGGAGGAGCTGTTCAACCTCCGTTTCCAGAGCGCTACCGGTCAGCTGACCAACAACCGCCGTCTCCGCACTGTCCGCAAGGATATTGCTCGCATTTACACCGTTATGCGTGAGCGCGAGCTCGGCCTGTCTGCTGCACCAACCGATGGTGATGCAGCATGAGTGAGGAAAACATGAACACCACCGAGGCTGGCGCACGTAAGGTGCGCACCGGTTACGTCGTGTCCGACAAGATGCAGAAGACCATCGTTGTCGAGCTCGAGGACCGCAAGCAGCACGCCCTGTACGGCAAGATCATGCGCACGAACTCCAAGGTCAAGGCGCACGACGAGAACGAAGAGGCTGGCGTGGGCGACCGCGTCCGCATCGAAGAGTGCCGTCCGCTCTCCAAGGACAAGCACTACCGCCTGCTCGAGATCGTCGAGAAGGCTAAGTAAGACCCGATAGCTGAGCAATCAGCTTGGGCTTTACGACGAGAACCCCGCCGCGAGAAACACGCAAGTGTTTTCTGTGGCGGGGGTTTTGTTTTTGGCAAGCCATGTTTCTTCGTGTTTCTATTCCCCTCAGTGCAAGTTTGCTGGGTTTGTATCTCTGATAGCATTGGCGAGGATTTATGCTGTGTGAGGGGAGAAGTTCGGTGACTACTGACGTGACCAGGATTGATGATCGAGACCTGGAGTCCGCACTTCGCTCACACGACGTGGCGACATTGTCGCGGCTTTTAGCTGATATTGAGCCCAAGGCTGCCGCTCGAAAGATGCGCCGCCTCAGCCATGAGGACCGTGCACTGCTCTACCGCACACTGCCGAAGGACACTGCGGTTGAAACCTTCGATGAGCTGGACTCGGCTCTGCAGGCGCACCTGATTGAAAGCCTCCGAGATCCCGAAGTCACCGCAGTCTTTGCGGAGATGGAACCGGACGACCGAGCTGAGTTGCTCGATGAGTTACCAGCCTCGGTTGCTTCAAAACTGCTCGCCGATCTACCGGATGATGAGCGAGAGCTGACCAACATTGTTCTCGGTTACGCCGATGGTTCCATTGGGCGTCGAATGAGCCCGGAGCTGGTGTCGCTTCACGACGATATGACGGTGGGGGAGGCTCTGGAGACCGTCTACAAGCATCTGGATGATGCCGAATCCATCTACACCCTGCCGGTGTCGAACCGGAATCGCCGCCTGGTGGGCGTGGTCAGCCTTCGTGATTTGATGCGCGCCAGCAGTGATATCCATGTTGCGGCGATTTTGCGGAAGGCAGACTACGCAGAGGCCACCGAGTCTGAAGAGAAGGTGGCTCGCATGTGCGCTGATCGTAAGCGCCTAGCTCTGCCGATTGTCGACAGCGAGCAGCGTGTTATCGGTCTGCTCACGGTGGACGACGCACTCCGGATTCTGGAGGAGGCAGACTCCGAGGACCAAGCTCGTATTTCCGGTTCTGAGCCTCTGCGATTGCCCTATCTCGCGACGCCCATTTTCGAGATCGTTCGCTCTCGTGTGGTGTGGCTGCTCGTACTTGCTATCGGTGCGACATTGACCGTGCAAGTCCTGGAAACCTTCGAAGAGACGCTGTCTCAGATGGTGGTTCTTTCGGTGTTCGTGCCGCTGCTGATTGGTACAGGTGGCAATACCGGTAACCAGGCTGCAACTACGATTACGCGTGCGTTGGCGCTGGGGGATGTCCAACCCCGCGATATATTCAAAGTCATTCTCCGAGAGGTGAGGGTCGGCGCGTTCCTCGGTCTATTGCTTGGCACTCTCGGCCTGCTGCTAGCTGGCTTGGTTTACGGTTGGGACATCGGCCTAGTGATTGGCCTTACGCTGCTGGGTATTTGTACTCTCGCGGCAACCGTCGGTGGCATTATGCCGCTGATTGGTAAGAAGTTTGGCATTGACCCAGCAGTCTTCGCTAACCCGTTCATTACGACGCTTGTCGACGCCTCCGGTCTGATCATCTACTTCCTGATCGCTAAGTCGGTACTGGGGATTTAGACCCCACGGTGCGCAGCTGCACCGATACATAAAAAGTGTCCAGCTGCGCCATAATGGTGGCCATGAGCGATGGCACCCACAATCACCGTACTTGGAAAGAAATTATTGCCGCCGATTCGCAGCATTCCCGGCGCTACGCCAACCGATGGCGGGGATTCGTGCGCGAGGGCCGCGATATCGATGGCGAGGCGCGGCTGGTGGATGCGATGGCGCCACGCCACGCTCGAATTCTAGATGCCGGTTGTGGTCAAGGACGCGTGGGCGGTTACTTGGCGAAGGCTGGACACCAGGTCGTTGGTGTCGACGTCGACCCCTATCTCATCGATGAGGCGAAACGCCAGTTCCCGGACGCGACGTGGTTGGTAGGGGATTTGGCGCAATTGCCCCACGTGCTTGACGACGGCCTCGAGAACACGCCCCACGATGACACGGCATCCGCTTTCGATGTCATCATTTGCCCCGGCAATGTCCTGACCTTCGTAGCGCCAGAAGACCGCACGAAGGTACTGCAGGCCTTCGCAGCGGCACTGAATCCGGAGGGCGGTCGTGCCATCATCGGCTTCGGTGCCGGCCGTGGCTGGGACTTTGCGGATTTTGAAACCATTGCGCAGGAGGCGGGGCTCACCGTGATTCAGCGTTATTCGACGTGGGATCTTCGTCCGTTTGAGGATGAGTCTCAGTTCCTGGTTGCAGTGCTTGAGCGGACTAAGTGGCGCGGACTAGGAATCCTTGGCCAGTAGTGCTGCGACCTCAGACTTGGTCGGCGGCTGCGCGCCCTTGCGGGACACAGTGATGGCAGCCGCGGCGGCCGCATAGTGCAGAATCTCGCGCCACTGATCTGGTGATACGGAAGTCAGGTCAGCGGCCGTCAGACCTCGTTCCTCAAGTTGCGCCAAAAGTGCTCCCATAATCGTGTCGCCAGCGCCGATGGTGTCAACGACATTCGCGTTGACGGCTGGTACATCAATGCGGTTTCCGTCGGCAAGCAAAGTGAGTCCATCGCCACCTCGGGTGATAACGGCGACCGGAACTTTAGTCAGTGCCTCTTCGCCAAGGAACTCGACTTCCTCATCGGAAAGCTTCAATAAGTTGGCGTAGGGGAGCAAGCCCATGAGGAATTCGCGGTGTGCATCCGTTGCGTAAATGGGGCGAATATTTGGATCCAAAGCGACCAAAGCGCCATTGGCAGCGAACTGTTTGAGCAATTCCGCGTACCGGCTGGCACCTGGTTCCAGCGCCAGCGAGAGTGTTCCGAAGCATGCGATATTCGCATCGATGAGCTTCGGCTCCACAAGCGGAGTGGCGGTGCCATCGGTATAGAAGGTGTACGTCGCGGAGCGATCTTCGTGGATGGTGGTCACAGCCAAAATGGTTGGCTCCGGACCACGCTGGATGTAAGAGGTATCGACCCCTTCGTTTTCTAAGTGTTTGACCAGCTCATTTCCGAATCCGTCCGTAGATAGGCGCGACTGGAAAATAACATCTGCACCGAGGCGAGAGGCCGTAACCGCGACGTTGTAGGGGCCCCCGCCTAGCGCCGGCACGTGGTTATTGAGGCTGCCAGGAGATACCGGAACGAGGTCAACCAGACCTTCGCCGCAAACACAAATAGCCATGACTTCAATAATATCGGGGAGTATGAGCTATCGGCCGAATTACCATCTGTCACCGCCACAGGGCCGACTGAATGACCCGAATGGCCTTTTCGTGGACGGTGAGACGCTGCATGTGTTCTACCAGCATGATCCATGCTTTCCACATGCGCCGAAGAGAACTGGGTGGGGACATGCGTCCGCGTCGCTCACTACGGCCGAGCGGTGGCGTCATCACCCCGATGCGCTGTATCCAGACATGCCCTATGACAAGCATGGTTGTTATTCGGGCGGCGCGGCTGTTGATGGCGATGATGTGTGGCTCTTCTATACCGGCAACTTGAAGGTAGACGGACGCCGTATACCATCGCAGAACCGCGTCCGTGCGCTTGCTCCCTCCGGTCCGGAGGGTGGCATCTATCTGCGCGATCCGGCTACCCCTCTGATTCCTGACACCGAACCGGGGTTCACCGGGCACTTCCGTGACCCCCAGATTGTTCGTGAAGCAGATGGCTGGCGCATGGCTATCGGCGCCCAGACCGAGGGCGAGAAAGGCACAGTGGTCCTCTATCGCTCAGCTGATTTGGTGAACTGGCATTTCGAAGGGCCACTGCAATTCGATATCACCGGCACCAAGCCGGGCCTGAGCCCAGATATTCTTCCCGGCGGCTACATGTGGGAATGCCCGAACCTCATCACATTGATTGATGAGGCCTCAGCGGAGGAGAAGCAGATTCTGGTCTTCTGCCCGCAGGGGCTCGACCCAGTGAACGTCGATGGGCAAACTCATTACGCCTCGTCTGATCAGTGCGGCTATCTTGTCGGCACGCTCGATGGCGCCACATTCCACGTTGAGCGCGGGTTTAGCGAACTCGATTACGGCTTCGAATTCTACGCACCACAACTGATCGAAACCGGCGCCGGCGACGCCATCATGCTCGGCTGGGTCGGCTTGCCCGCCCAGGACGACAAGCCCACCGTCGCCGACGGATGGGTACATTCGCTCACATTGCCGCGTCGCGTTTCGCTTTACGACGGCACCCTTCGGCAGCAGCCGATGTGGGAAAACGTCTCCGCCGTCGCAGGAGGCAGTAACGCTCCGGAGAGAGAAGGTTTCGGCAATGTGGTTGTCGCTGAGGCCGAAGGCGAGGGCACGTGGGAACTCGTCGACCAGGCTGACTGCGTGGCTTTCAAGGTCGAATTCCGGGAGGGAATTCTTCAACTCGAGCGAGGGGGAGAACAGCGTCGAATAGCGTGCCCGAACGGAAATCTGTTTTTGGTTGCCGACGGCTGTGTCATGGAAGTCTATGCCGGGGATGGCGCCATTGCGGCGTCGCAATCAGTGTTCGCCACCCACGGTTATCGCTGGAAAGGCTGGGTTTAGCTGTCGCCCTAAGTGACATTGCATACAGATTATTGGATTTGTTGGAGTTATGTCCGAATTGTGGGTCTAATTGGTATTAGTAACACCTAGCCCGCATTACTGAAGGGTCTGAATAGATGGATCATAGGGGAGTTGCCGCCAGAACTCTGGAAGCCATCGGCGGTGAAGAAAATGTAGTGGGTATGGCACACTGCGCGACGCGTCTGCGCATGGTGCTCAAGGACTCGAAGAAAGTCGATAAGAACGCCCTGGAGTCAGATCCAGACCTCAAGGGCATCTTCGAAGCCGGCGGGATGTTCCAGGTCATTGTCGGTCCTGGTGACGTCAATATCGTCTTCGATGAGATCAGCAGGATGTCCTCGAAGGACATTGCGGTCTCAACGGACAAATTGAAGGATATCGCTGCCAACTCGGGAAATTGGTTCTCCCGCTTCATCAAGGTACTGGCCGATATCTTCGTGCCGCTGATTCCAATCCTTGTCGGCGGCGGTTTGCTGATGGCCCTGAACAATGTGCTGACTGCCGAAGGGCTCTTTGGCGAGCAGTCCGTTATTCAGATGTTCCCGGCAATGGAGGATGTGGCGGGCCTCATTAACCTGTTGGCCTCTGCACCATTTGCGTTCCTGCCAGTGCTGGTTGGCTTTACCGCGACCAAGCGCTTCGGCGGCAATGAATTCCTGGGTGCCGGTATTGCAATGGCGATGGTGATGCCCGACCTGGTCAATGGATATCAGGTGGCGGAGGCAATTCAAGCCGGAGAAATGCCGTATTGGGACATTTTCGGGCTGGACGTTGCACAGGCTGGTTACCAGGGATCCATCTTGCCGATTCTGGTTATCTCATGGATTCTGGCAACGATTGAGAAGTTCTTCCATAAGCATTTCAAGGGCACTGTCGACTTCATGCTGACACCACTGTTGACGTTGCTCATCATTGGTTTCATCACCTTTGCCGCCATTGGCCCAGTACTGCGCACTGCAGGTGAATGGCTGGGTATCGGCCTGGCAAATCTGTACGAATTCGCGGGCCCTGTGGGCGGCTTCTTGTTCGGCTTGGTTTACTCGCCAATTGTCATTACCGGTCTGCACCAGTCCTTCCCACCAATCGAGTACATGCTGTGGGACCAGGGAGGCTCATTCATTTTCGCGACGGCATCGATGGCCAATATTGCCCAAGGTGGTGCCGCGCTGGCAGTGTACTTCCTGGCCAAGAGCGAGAAGCTCAAGGGCCTGGCTGGTGCGTCCGGTATGTCGGCACTATTCGGAATTACCGAGCCAGCCATCTTCGGTGTGAACCTACGTTTGCGCTGGCCGTTTTACATCGGCATGGGTGCCTCGGCCATTGCCTCAACAATGATTGCAATCCTTGACGTAAAGGCGACCGCACTTGGCGCAGCTGGTTTCGTTGGCTTTGTTTCGATGCGCCCAACGGACATTATGCAGTTCTTCCTCTGTGCGCTGGTCTCACTTGCCATTTCGTTTACCTGTGCGTTCCTCTACGGACGGTTCCTGGTCTCCAAGAATGGTTCGGTCGATCCCGACGAGGTAGGTACTGCAACTCCGACCAGCACGGTCGAGTTTGTTTCCGACGCTGCGGAGAACGCATTCCCAGTGGCCTCCCCGCTGGAGGGGACGGCAGTTGCGCTACCAACTGTGTCCGACCCGATGTTTGCCGGCGGCAAGCTCGGTCAGGGAGTGGCTGTGGAGCCGACCGTCGGAAAGCTGGTGGCTCCTATTTCAGGAAAGGTCATGGTGACCTTCCCAACAAAGCACGCCTACGCCATGCGCGGCTTCGATGCTGAAGGTAACAAGGTGGACATCCTCATGCACATCGGTTTTGACACCGTGAACTTGAAGGGTGAGCACTTCACTTCGTTGGTCAATAAGGGCGACGAAGTTCAGCAGGGAGATACATTGGCCGAGTTTGATATCGAGGCAATCAAGGCCGCTGGATACCCGGTAACTACGCCGGTCGTTATTTCCAACTCGAAGAAGACCGGCCCTGTGCTGCCAGCTGAAGGCTTCCGCGATGGCCAACCAATTTCGTTTGGGGCACCATTGCTAACGGTTGATCCAAAGGTTAAGGATGAGCCGAAGCCAGAGCCAGCTACCACAGCAGAAAAGAAGTAAATCTGCTGCTCTTCGGCGGTGGATTGCCGTTCCTGGTTACAGTGCCTAAGTGGGGGTAAAGCGCTGTGATCGTCGTAAAGCAGTTGCGATTCTGTGCCGGCCTGTCGTTATTCTTTTATGCGAATAACTGCAATTAACGGCACGCAGGGAAAGGCTTCGGCGGTGACGCTATACGAAACGCTGGATACGGCTGGCGACAAGAAACAGGAACTGCTGACGCAGGACTACGGACGTTTTGCCGTGCGAGCGGTCCTGGCGGGCATGTACCTGACGCTCGGGACGGCCTTTGCAGCGGTCGCTGGCCAAGTAGCAGAGGGCGTCGCGCCGGGGACCGGGGGACTGGTTTTTGCGTGCCTGTTCGGGCTTGGGCTGTTCGCCATTGTGGTGCTCGGCGCGGAGCTGGCTACCGGCAGCATGATGTTTGTGTCCTGGTCCGCCACCCGCGGTCGCATGCCGTGGGGAGTGGCTCTTCGGATGGTGGCCGTCGCCACGTTCTACAACTTCATCGGTGCCGCGATTGTGGCGCTGGTGCTAAGCCAGAGCGCCAAACTCGGTGGGATTGATGACACACATCTGATTTCCACCTTGACCGAGGGGAAGCTAGCCAAGCCGTTCTTCGGTGCTTTCGTAGAGGCGATGGGCGCGAACTTCGTGGTCAATATGGCTGTTTTAGGCGCGCTACAAGCCAAAGAAATCATTTCGAAGTTCGCTGTGATTCTGCCGATTATTGCGGTGTTCGTTGGGCTCGGGCTTGAGCATGTGATTGCGAACTTCTCGCTGTTTTCCTTGGCCTTTTTCGCCGATCCGCGTCCTGCCGGCTTCGATGGCCTGCACATTACAGGCAACTGGGTGGCAGTGTGGTTGGGCAACTTCGTAGGCGGTGGCCTGGGAATTGGCGCGGTCTACGCCTGGTTGAACCAGACGAAGACCAGCTATGTTGATTAGCTTTGAGCTTTGCCGGAGCCTATCCGACGGCCTATCTCAAGGGCTATCCGACAGCCTGCCCGAAGAGCAGACCGACGAAGTAGGACACAATCAAACCGAGTGCACCACCAATCACCAGGCGTAGCGCAGCCTTGCCGGAGTGCGTGGAGCTGAGCTTAGCGCTGATGTAGCCGGTCAGAGCCAGAGTCACGATGGTGACAACGGTGACTGCGATTGCGCCAGAGGTGGGGCCGGTGAAGATCAGTGCCGCAATCATTGGCAGGATGGCGCCGAGTAGGAACGACAGTGCCGAAGAACCAGCAGCCGCCCAGGGGTTGGTAAGTTCCTCACCGTCAATGCCCAATTCCAGCTTGAGGTGAGCCGCCAGCGGATCGCTTTGTGCGATGCCGTCGGCAGCATCTTCTGCGATATGTACTGGGATGCCGTAGCCAGAGAGAATCCCCACGAGCTCCTTATGCTCTTCATCTGGAAAGTCTGTAAGCTCGGCCTTTTCTTTGGCAATCAGTGCTCGCTCAGTATCGCGCTGGGTTGAAACCGAGACGAATTCACCCAGAGCCATCGAGATAGCACCAGCGATAACGGCGGCGGCACCAGCAGTCAGAATGGCTTCGCGAGAGGAACCTGCTGCAATCACGCTGAGCAAGATTAGAGCAGTGGAGACGATGCCGTCGTTGGCTCCTAGGACTCCGGCGCGAAGCCAGTTGAGCTTCGACGCCTCAGAAGACTTATGCGGTTCATGAGGATGCGCGTACGTGGTCATGGCAGGACCTTTCTCCCATGTCAGCCTCACGCCTACGGGTGGTACGAGGCCTCGCCATCGATTTAATGCCGATTCGGGCACATTCTCAACCAGCGAAGTGAAACGAGGGCAGTCCTCTCGTATGTAGTTTTATGCCAGCTTATGTGGGTGTTTGCGGAGGCCGTCGCGCGTCAATGTCAATACCGCGATTAGCGCAATCAGCGCGCAGATCAACATTGATATAGCCATTGATAAGGGCAGATTGGAACCAAGCCCCACCAACGGGGAAACCGTGGCGGCCGCGAGGAATTGTGTGAAGCCCATGAGACCGGAACCTGAGCCAATTCCGATATCTCGAACCTCCTCAATTCCGAGTGCCGTGGCATTGGCGAAAATTAGCGGCATCATCGGCACCGTAATGAACAGCAACAGCCAAGTAGTGAAGAAGGTAATCCCGACGATGGCATTAATAATCAGGCCTACCGACGTCACGAGCATGACCGTAAGAGCAACGAAAATGCCCTTGCGGGGATGAAGCCGGTTGATCATCTTGCCGTTGAGGATTGACACAAATGTCAACATCGCTGCATTGGAAGCGAACACGAGAGAGAACTGAGTAGGGGTGAGCCCCAGTAGCTCCTGGAAGATAAAGGGTGACGCAGCGATATAGGAGAACATCACCGAGAAGCCACCAGCGAAAGCTAACAAGTAGCCGACAAATACGGGCCGCTGTAGCAGCCTGCCGATATTAGGCAGGAGATTGCGCAGAGAGCCTGTGGAGCGTCGCTCTGGTGGCAGAGTTTCCGGAACCATCAGAACCACAATCGCGACCATCGCGACGTTGATGGCTGCGAGAAACCAGAACACGCTGCGCCAGCCGAATGTGGGGCCCAGAAAGCCACCCACAAGGGGAGCGATTGCCGGGGCGATGGAGGAAATGCCCATCAGCGTGGAGAAAGCTCTCGCTGATGCCTTGCCCGTCAAGAGGTCTGGGACTACAGCACGAGCCAGAACCACTGTGGAGCCACCAGCTAACCCCTGGAACAGGCGCATTGCAATAAGCGTGCCAATATTCGGTGCTATTGCACAGAGGATTGACGAGCCCAAGAACACCATAGTCGCAATGAGAAGCAACTTCCTACGGCCCAAACTATCGGAGAGAGCGCCAATGACGAGCTGCCCTGCAGCCATGCCAATCATGAAGGTTGTCAGCGTGAGCTGAACCATTGACTCGGTCGCGGAGAACTCCTTGGCTATCTCCACGAAGGAGGCCAGGTATGTATCTGCGCCGAACGGGGCGGCGGCGGATAATAAGGCTAACCCGGCAAGTAGCGATACCGGAAGCGTCTGTGCTGGCTGTGTCTGAGCGTTCTCGGAATGTGGATTTGTCACTGTTTCAGTGTAGGGTTGCCGCGGTATAGGGTTGCTGCGGAGGGTATAAACCATGTTGGGGGCATGAAACTAAGAGATTTTGTTGTCCCGCACGAACGTGCCATAATACACAGGTTGCGCGAAGTGGCTGCGTGCTGCTCTCAACGGTCTATGGCCGTAGTTAGCACGGGGTCAAAGCGATATGGAAGTTGCCTCTAGCAGGTGCTTTCGTCGTAAAGCGTAAACGCAAGACATAAAGACCGCGTGCGTTTAGGACGGAAATCTGACGCACAATGCAACCAGGTCAGGAGAAACGCAGTGATTCAGCAGGAATCCCGTCTGCGCGTTGCCGACAACACTGGTGCACGTGAAATCCAGTGCATCCGCGTTCTCGGCGGCTCGACCCGACGCTTCGCTGGCATTGGCGACACCATTGTCGCAACTGTCAAGGAAGCTGCTCCGGGCGGCAACGTCAAGGCAGGCGAAATTGTTAAGGCAGTCATCGTCCGTGCGAAGAAGGAGACCCGTCGTCCGGATGGCTCCTACATCTCGTTCGACGAGAATGCAGCTGTCATCATCAAGGCCGACGGTGAGCCAAAGGGCACCCGTATTTTCGGCCCTGTCGCGCGTGAGCTGCGTGACAAGAAGTTCATGAAGATTGTCTCGCTCGCACCGGAGGTGATTTAAGTGAAGATCCGTAAGGGCGATACCGTGCTGGTTATCTCCGGTCCGGACAAGGGTGCTCAGGGCAAGGTCATCGAGGCCTACCCGAAGCGCGACAAGGTCCTGGTCGAGGGCGTTAACCGTATCAAGAAGCACGTTGCAAACTCCGCTGCGGAGCGCGGTGCATCCTCGGGTGGCATTGTCACTCAGGAAGCTCCGATTCACGTGTCGAACGTCATGCTGGTCGACGAAGATGGTACCCCGACTCGCGTCGGTTACCGCTTCGATGAGGACGGCAAGAAGGTTCGCATCTCCCGCCGTACCGGGAAGGACATCTAAGCATGAGCGAAAATTACACCCCTCGTCTGAAGGCCCGTTACCGCGATGAGATTCGCGGCAAGATGCAGGAAGAGTTCTCCTACGAGAACGTCATGCAGATTCCGGGCGTCACCAAGGTCGTCGTCAACATGGGCGTCGGCGCTGCTGCTCAGGACAAGAAGCAGATCAACGGTGCTATCAACGACCTGACTCTGATCACCGGTCAGAAGCCGGAGACCCGTCGTGCTCGCAAGTCGATCGCTAACTTCAAGCTTCGTGAAGGCGACGCCATCGGCGCTCGCGTCACCCTGCGTGGCGACCGTATGTGGGAGTTCCTGGATCGTCTGCTGACCGTGGCTCTGCCGCGAATCCGCGACTTCCGCGGTCTGTCTGATCAGCAGTTCGATGGTCACGGTAACTACACCTTCGGCCTGTCTGAGCAGACCATGTTCTACGAGATCGACGTTGACAAGATCGATCGCCCGCGCGGTATGGACATCACCGTCGTGACCACCGCTACCAACAACGAGGAAGGCCGCGCGCTGCTGCGCGAGCTGGGCTTCCCGTTCAAGAAGTAGTTTTGCCTCTTCGGTAGCTTTTGCCTAAAGCTCCGGATGCCGCTTGGCCTCCGGGGCTTTTTGCTGCTCTGTTAACTGCTTATGTTCGTGGGGGAGTGAGGTCGCTGTGCGGGGCCTGCGTAAAAGTTACCAGTGTTGCTGGTGGGAAAGTTGACCCTTTTTGGGGGTTGGAAATTAGTAAAGCCACAAGGTTTCTCAGTTGAAAGTTAGGCGTTTGTGATGATTTCGTTGTAAACTGCCATTCGTCATAGTGACGGCCGCCAAAATGCATTGTGGTCGTTATCAATTTGGGCAAGACTTAAGTGACTTCAGCTTCTGTGTGATTGAGCCAGTGGTTCTACACAGAGCGGTTCTTAAGTTAAAACGCAAAGGGATTAACTACATGAAGAACTTCTCCGTGGCCGTCCGCTCGGCTGCTATTGCAACTGTTGCGGCTCTGGGTCTGAGCTTGGGTGCAGGTGCTGCCAACGCACAGCCGGCACTGCCGGAAATGCCGAACATTCCGATTCCGGGTATCGGCGACACCGGCCCGAAGGGCGTCAAGCAAATCGTTACCTTCGGTGACTCCTTCACCGCTAATGCCGGTAAGGGCGGCCCGCGTGGACTGGCGCCGGGACAGAACGCACTGGTCGCTAACTGCGCTACCGACATGGAAAACTGGCCGAAGATTGCAGCTTCGAAGCTGAACAAGTCCCTGGGTGACTGGTCCTGTAACGGTCTTGGCGGCTTCCCGGGTCAGCTCCTCGCATACCTGGAGGCTTCCATCCAGTACGGCGACATCGGAGAGGGCACCGAGAAGGTTGTCCTGATGTACGGCGGCATGGACTGGGTCCAGTGGGTTGACGTGGCAGGCGAGCTTGTCGCAAAGCCGGATCCCCAGGCTCCATCCGCGTTCAAGCAGACGCTGCGTCAGTTCACTGACCGCGTCCACCAGGTTGCCCCGGGCGCTCAGGTCGTCCTGGCGTCGTACCCTGAGTACGCCACTGATGATCAGCTGTGCCTGGTGAACACCTCGGACCAGACCTTCCCGATCCCGGCACCGGGTGCCAGCGAGATCCAGGGTGCATTCCGTGACAGCATTCGCTCCGCATCTCACCACGTAGGTGCCGGCTTCATTGACGTCTACGAGGCAACCCTCGGCCACGGTACCTGCAACCCGAACCCGGATGAGCGCTTCGTCGCCGGTTTCGCAGACCCGGTGATGGGTCCGATGACCAACCATCCGACGGTGGCTGGTGAAAAGGCAATGGGTAACATCATCGCCGACCAGCTCTACTAATTTCCTCTAGCCGGCGCCATGTCGGCTAGGAATTGAGTTCCACTGTTAATTGGTGGGGCTTCACGCCGCGAGCGGACTAACGTCCGGCCGCGGCGTTTTTGCATTTCGGCAGGGGTTTGTTAGTATCACCAGGTCTGCCCTCTATATGAGGTGCGACAGTAAATGTAAGAACTTTGCTGTAGGCCCCTCGCCTCGCATCGTCTCTGGCGTCACTTGGGTGGCGAGCTGACTCGGCTACTGAACCGAGTTGGCGAACAGTAGCCCTTAAATCGCCGGAATCACGATATTGGCAATAGCTCCAACCCAAGCTTTCGCCGTGTGACAGTTGCTGTTTCCACGGTCATCGGAGCTGGCCACGAGGTGAGAAGGAACCGCAGCGAGAAAGGATACGGTCACTAATCATGACCATGACTGACCCAATCGCCGACATGCTGTCGCGCGTGCGCAACGCTAACAACGCGTACCACGACTCTGTCTCGATGCCGTCGTCCAAGCTGAAGGCCAACATCGCCGAGATCCTCAAGTCTGAGGGTTACATCGCGGACTACGCTGTCGAGGACGCCAAGGTCGGCAAGACCCTGACCCTGAACCTGAAGTACGGTCCGTCCCGCGAGCGTTCCATCGCTGGCGTGCGTCGCGTCTCCAAACCGGGTCTGCGCGTTTACGCAAAGTCCACTAATCTGCCAAAGGTCCTCGGTGGCCTGGGCGTGGCTATCATCTCCACGTCTCAGGGCCTGCTGACTGACCGTCAGGCTTACGAGAAGAAGGTTGGCGGGGAAGTCCTCGCTTACGTCTGGTAAAGGGGGAACTACACAATGTCTCGTATTGGTAAGAACCCTGTCGTTGTCCCGGCAAACGTTACTGCTGAGGTCAACGGCCAGGACGTTTCCGTCAAGGGCCCGAAGGGCGAGCTGTCTGTCTCTATCCCGGCTCCGATCACCGTTGAGCTGAAGGACAATGAGATTGTTGTCAACCGTCCGGATGACCACCGCAAGAACCGCTCCCTGCACGGCCTGTCCCGTTCGCTGATCAACAACATGGTTGTCGGTGTTACCGAGGGCTACACCATCAAGATGGAAATCTTCGGTGTCGGTTACCGTGTCGCCAAGAAGGGCAAGGACCTCGAGTTCTCCCTGGGCTACTCGCACCCAGTCCTGATCGAAGCACCGGAAGGTATCACCTTCGACGTCGACGGCACCACCAAGCTGTCGATCACAGGTATTGATAAGCAGAAGGTCGGACAGCTCGCAGCTAACATCCGTCGTCTGCGTAAGGATGATCCTTACAAGGGCAAGGGTATTCGTTACGATGGCGAGCAGATCCGTCGCAAGATCGGAAAGACGGGTAAGTAATGAGCAACACCAACGAAAAGCGCCTCCCGGTAGGCAAGGACATCTCGACTCGTCGTCGTGTCGCCCGTGCCCGCCGTCACGCACGCCTGCGCAAGAACGTCCGCGGCACCTCCGAGGCACCGCGCCTCGTCGTACACCGCTCTTCCCGCCACATCACCGCTCAGGTTATCGACGACTCCATCGGTCGTACCCTGGCTGCTGCTTCCACTCTGGACGCAGATTTCCGCGGCTTCGAGGGCGACAAGAAGGCCAAGAGTGCCAAGGTCGGCGAGTTGATTGCTGCTCGCGCCAAGGATGCTGGCATCGAGAAGGTCGTTTTCGACCGCGGTGGTTACCAGTACCACGGCCGCGTTGCTGCTCTGGCCGAGGCTGCCCGTGAAGGTGGTCTGAAGTTCTAATGCGCACTTACAAGTCCAACGGAAGGAATGCGTGATGTCGGAACGCGATAAGCGCGAAGGCGGACGTAACTCCGCTGACAACAAGAACAACAACCGTCGTGGTGGCCGCGGTAACGACCGTCGCCAGCAGGACGAGCGTTCGCAGTACATCGAGCGCGTAGTAACTATCAACCGAGTTTCCAAGGTCGTCAAGGGTGGTCGTCGCTTCAGCTTCACCGCTCTGGTCATCGTCGGTGACGGCGAGGGCATGGTCGGCGTCGGCTACGGCAAGGCCAAGGAAGTACCGGCAGCTATTCAGAAGGGTGCTGAAGAGGCTCGCAAGAACTTCTTCCGCGTCCCGATGATTGCCGGCACCATCACCCACCCGGTTCAGGGTGAGACCGCTGCTGGCATCGTGCTGCTGCGCCCGGCTGCCCCGGGTACCGGTCTCATCGCCGGCGGCGCTGTCCGCCCGGTGCTCGAGTGCGCCGGTGTTCAGGATGTTCTGTCCAAGTCGCTGGGTACCAACAACTCCATCAACGTTGTTCACGCAACCGTTGATGCCCTCAAGCAGCTGGTTCGCCCCGAAGAGGTCGCCGCACGTCGTGGCAAGTCCCTCGAAGAGGTAACTCCGGCACGTATGCTGCGCGCACGCGCAGGTCAGGGAGCGTGATTTCCATGGCACTGAAGATTACCCAGGTCCGTGGTACCGCTGGTACCAAGCAGAACCAGAAGGATTCGCTGCGCACCCTCGGCCTGAAGCGCATCAACGATTCCGCCGTTCGCCCGGATACTCCGGCTGTGCGCGGTCTCGTGAACGTTGTGCGTCACCTGGTCGAGGTTGAAGAAGTAGCGGGGGAGTAGGTAAACCATGAGCGAACCAATTAAGCTCCACGACTTGGCCCCGGCTCCGGGTGCTAAGAAGAAGAAGACTCGCGTCGGCCGTGGTGAGGCTTCCAAGGGTAAGACCGCTGGTCGCGGCACCAAGGGCACCAAGGCCCGCAAGCAGGTTTCGGCAGCATTCGAGGGTGGCCAGATGCCACTTCACATGCGTCTGCCGAAGTTGAAGGGCTTCAAGAACCCGGCGAAGGTCACCTTCCAGGTGGTCAACGTTTCGGATCTGGAGCGTCTGTTCCCGAACGGTGGCGACGTCACCATCGCCGACCTGGTTGCAAAGGGCGCTGTCCGCGCTAACCAGCCGGTGAAGGTCCTCGGCGACGGCGACATCAACGTCTCCGTCAACGTCACCGCAACCAAGTTCTCGGGCTCCGCAAAGTCCAAGATCGAGGCTGCAGGCGGCTCTGTCACTGAGGCCTAAAGCATTTAAGCTTTAACAAAAGAGCTCTTAACCCAAGTGGTTAAGAGCTCTTTTTGTATTGAAAGGGAGGAAAGGGGAGGGGAGGGCAGCGCAAACCGCCCGCTTACAGCAGGCCGGTGTTGCGCAGAGCCTGCTCCAGTCGGTCGATGTCAGCGTCCGTATGGAGCGCTGTAATGGTCAATCGCAACATTGCCTCACCACGGGGAACCGTCGGGTAGCGAATCGCAGGTATGTACACGCCTAGCTCCGCCAACCGTGCTGAGGCGTCCATCGCTTCGGCTTCGTCGCCGACGGGCAGCGGGATAATCGCAGATGCGGGGTCGGCCTGTGCACCAACCAGGGAGCGGACGCGCGCAATATTACGCTGCAATCGCTTGACGACGTCTCCAGCCTCCAACTGCTTCAACGCTGCACGGATAGCTGCGACGGAACCGGGGTTCATCGACGTTGAGTACACGAAGCTACGGGCTTGATTGCGTAACAGTTCGCCAACTGGTGCCGAGCAGAGAACGTATCCTCCTTCGACACCGAGAGCCTTGCTCGCGGTGCCGACCACAATGTCCGGGTGAATGCCCAGGTGCGATGCGGTGCCACGGCCTTGCTCTCCGATAACGCCGACGCCGTGGGCGTCGTCAAGCATCAACCATGCGTTGTGACGGCGACAGGTGCGCTCGAGTGCGGGGCCGTCGATGACTTCGCCTGACATGGAGAACACTGAGTCGGAGATGACAAGCTTGTGGCGAGCGCTCGATGTTTCGAGGAGACGGTCGAGTGCCTGGTAGCCAGCGTGCGGAAAGACCGTGACTTTAGCTCGGGCATTGCGGCAACCGTCGATGATGGAAGCATGGTTGGCGGCATCGGAGAAGATTTCAACATCGGCGGTGGCAATGGCGGCGATGGTTGAGTGGTTCGCCTGGTAGCCAGTCGCAAAGAGAACGGCATCGTCGAAACCGAAGAACTGCGCCAGTTCATTCTCAAGTGCGCTGTGGATGCTAGTGCCGGTGGTCAGGCGAGAGCCGCCGGACCCGGTGCCGAAATGTCCAATTGCCTCGGTGGCAGCTGAGATGAGTTCAGGGTGCGTGGACAGGCCGAGGTAGTCCGAAGAAGAAAACAGTAGATAGTCGGTTCCGTCAATTCGGCTGTGTGGCAGTTGTCCGGTTTCGAAAGTGCGCAGTGTGCGGGCAAGCCCTTCAGCGGCCCAGGCCGAGTTCCTTTGGGCGGCGATTGCTGAGAGGTCGCTGTTGGGGGCGGTCACGTCCGGCGAGGAACTGGCGTCAGCTGGGAGCTCGACGTAGACCGGCGCGTTCTCCAGGTAATCGATTAGCTCGGGGATATCGGTGCCGGGTTCAACGATGAAGATGCGAGTACCAAGAGTGCTGCCGTGGTCCTTGATATTGGGGATACGGTGAAAGATTCCGTCCAGCGCCAGATATCCCCGCGTGTAAAAGGGGTCATCAGAGAGGCAGATTTCTGCGACGATACCCGGGGCGCTGTGAACCTTAGATGCGAGGATGAGCGCCTCGTGAAAATGATCCTTGGTGCAGTCCTTACTGGGGTGCGAGATGGCATCAAAAGTGGAAACCCGTACACCACGGGCAGGATTTGGGTCGAGCCGTTCACCGGAGGAGGCATCGATAAGAGCGGCACCGCGGAGACCTGTGAGTGAATAGGCCATTTCGACGGCGATGTCGGCTGCCTGTATGCCTGCAGCGTGTAGGCGTTGAGCAATGAGATTGCGTGCGTCCTCAGGGCTGGGGTTCGACTCTAGAAAGGGAGTCAACGCGGGCACGGTGCCGATAGCTGACTCTTCAACCTTGTCCACAGTGATGTGAATTGTGTCGGCTCGACCCTTGTCGTGGTGAAGTGCACGGCTAGTCATTGCAGAAGCCAGCTGAGGTAGTTCGACAACCGGTGCAAGACGCTCAGCGCCAGAGATATGGCAGCCATCGGCGCTGGATCGCATGCGGATACTGTAGGTACTCACAGAGCAAAACTTTAACACTGTTCAAGTTTTGTCTGGGAAAATTGGGTGGAGCACAGTGAGGGGCGTGGGCTCAGAGGGGAGGGGGCGCTGGGATCGTCGTCAAGCGAAAAGAGGTGATTGGCGGGGCGCTGTACTAACGGTGATATGGAGGTGTATTGCGACGATGTGGAGAAACGCTGGTAGACTCACTACGTCAAATACTGTCAATTAAAGGTTTGAGGAATACGTCATCCGCGTTGCTTAACTAAAACGGGAGACTACTGGCGGATAAGCGGGTAAGTCTTTCGGGAAAAGCGTGGGAGAAGCGGATTTCTTGACCTCGGGAGGATGCACGTGGCTTCCGGTCTCATTGCGGCGTTGCGCGATCCCGATTTGCGTAAGAAGATCTTCTTCACTCTGACGATGATCATTCTGTACCGAATCGGCTCGCAGATTCCAACCCCTGGTATCGACTACCAGTTGGTCAACGCGCAGCTCGAGCAGATTTCGAAAGATCAGTCCAGCGTTTACTCGCTGATTAACCTGTTCTCAGGTGGCGCTCTGCTGCAGATGGCGATTTTCGGCATCGGCATTATGCCGTACATTACGGCCTCGATTATCGTCCAGCTGCTCACGGTGGTGATTCCACACTTCGAGCAGTTGAAGAAGGAAGGGCAGTCGGGTCAGACAAAGATGACCCAGTACACCCGCTACCTCACAGTGGCGTTGGCGTTGCTGCAGTCTGCAGGCATTGTGGCCATGGCAGACCGAGGTGCCCTGTTGGGTGGCTCGCAGTCGCTGCTGGTTAAGGATGCGGGTGTCTTTGACCTCGTGGTGATGGTCGTTGTGATGACCTCCGGTGCCGTGCTGGTCATGTGGATGGGTGAGCTCATCACTGACCGAGGCGTCGGCAACGGTATGTCGCTGCTGATTTTCTCCGGTATCGCCGCTGGTATGCCGGCGCAGGGAGCGAACATTCTGCGCTCCACTACCGGTGTCGTGTTCGCCACCGTGATTGTTGCCGTGCTGATTCTCATCATCGGCGTTATTTTCATTGAGCAGGGACAGCGCCGTATTCCGGTGCAGTACGCAAAGCGCATGGTTGGTCGTCGCCAGTACGGCGGATCTTCCACCTACCTGCCGCTGAAGGTGAACCAGGCCGGTGTTATCCCTGTCATCTTCGCGTCCTCTCTGATTTACGTGCCGGTTCTGATTACCCAGATTGTTCAGTCCGGTCAGTCGAATCCGAACATGGACAACTGGTGGCAGCGCAATGTCATTCAGTACCTGCTGGCGCCGTCCAGTTGGCAGTACATTCTGCTGTTCTTCCTGATGATCATCTTCTTCTCCTTCTTCTACACCTCCGTGCAGTACGACCCGCACGAGCAGGCGGAGAACATGAAGAAATACGGTGGATTCATTCCGGGCTTCCGCCCGGGACGTCCGACTGCTGAATACCTGTCCTACGTCCTGATTCGCCTGCTGACTGTCGGCTCGCTGTACCTGGCGCTGATTGCTGTTCTGCCAAATGTCGCTCTTGATATGGGGCTTGGCGACGCGAACTCCGGTACAGGCGGTATGTTTGGAGGTACAGCCCTGCTGATTCTGGTCAGTGTTGCGCTGACGACGGTCAAGCAGGTTGAAAGCCAAATGATGCAACGTAACTACGAAGGGTTCTTGAAGTAATGCGACTCGTACTTGTAGGTCCTCCCGGTGCAGGCAAGGGCACTCAGGCAGCTATCCTCTCGGAAAAGCTCGGTGTCCCGCACATCTCCACCGGTGACCTGTTTCGCGCAAACATCGGTGAAGGCACTCCGCTTGGCATTGAGGCGAAGTCCTACATCGACGCCGGCAACCTTGTTCCGGACGACGTGACTGTGCGTATGGTCGAGTCCCGTCTGAATGAGGACGACGCTGCCAAGGGGTTCCTGTTGGATGGCTTCCCGCGCACTGTTGGTCAGGCAGAAGAGCTGAAGCGTCTGCTGTCCAACCTCGGCACTGAGCTGGATGCGGTCGTACAGTTCGACGTTTCTGAGGATGTCGTCGTCGAGCGCATGCTGGCCCGTGGTCGCGCAGACGACACTGAAGAGGTCATCCGCAACCGCATGCATGTGTACACCAATGAGACCGCTCCTTTGCTGGATTACTACTCGGAGAAGATCATCAAGATTGCCGCTGAGGGATCCGTTGAGGAGATTAACGAGCGCACGATGGCTGAGCTGGAGAAGCTGAACTAGGCTCCTGGCACACCGGGTAACTAGACGCTCTAGCTTTTTCGCTGGCTGGGGCCGATGGGTTTGCCGGTTGTAGATGGTTGTTGAAGCCGCCCTTTCGAACCGTTGAGGTTTGGAAGGGCGGCTTTTGTGTGTGGCTGTTGGGGCTGGGGTGGGGGCAGCCGATAGTGAGGGCTACTGGAAGTCTTGAATGATTTCGTCGATAAGTGGCTGTGCAGCCTCGGCGCCAATATTCGCGAAAACGAACTCTTGGTAGATGCGGTTATCCTCGTCGATAACCATAACGAAAGGGGACCCCTTGCTGATGCCGCTAAATGCGTGCTTGCCGGGTAGCTCGTATGGCGTGTAGCTCTCGACGGACTCAGCCTTTTCGTTAATGCGCTCGACAGTGGCCGGGTCCTCGGCAGTACTGAGCATTGCGGTGCCACCGTCGCCAACCGCCATTACGCAGGTGAAGCCATGTACGCTCTCGCTGCCAAAAATGACGGGTTTAGAGTCATCCGACTCGACGCAGCTGCCAATCGCCTCCTTAATTGCATCAGGTGTGAAGTTTTGGAGCGACTCAGGCAGTGCAGAGGTGCCCATGAAACCCGAGGTGCTTCCAGGGGCCTCCGGCGATTCTGCGGCAGGGGAAGTGGAGGGGACAGTCGGCGCCGGCGACGGCTCGGGGTTGCTTGAGCATGCGCCAACCAGGAAAAGCGAGCTGGCAGCAATAACAACGCCCGCAGTCTGCGCGGACTTCAACAGTGAATGCATGCCAGTTATCGTAGGGCAGCTCATCTTTGGGTGTAAATTTCTCGGAAGTGGCAGCGATCCGAGCGGCGCCCTCGTAGGTGGCGGGGTACAGCTAGCCGGTGGTTCCCTTCTGGGGCAGAGTAGACTCAACCAGCGTGATGAGTTTTCGACGCCGCCGCAAAGTAGTTCCTGCCCGCACCGAGGGAGAATTGGATGCGATGCAAGCGGCCGGCGAGATCGTCGGTCGTGCATTGCTAGCCTGCCGAGACGCCGCTAAGCCAGGGGTCACCACGGCAGATCTCAATGAGATTGCGCACCAGGTCATTATCGATGCTGGCGCAACGCCGTCCTTCCTTGGCTACGAAGGCTTCCCGGCATCTGTCTGCGCATCAGTGAACGAAGTAATTGTCCACGGCATTCCGTCTTCGTCTACGGTTCTCGCCGATGGTGATTTAGTCTCAATTGACTGTGGCGCAATCCTGGATGGCTGGCACGGCGATTCGGCACTTACTTTCGGCGTCGGAAAGCTGAGTGACGATGTCGAAAAGCTGAACATTGCGACATCAGAGGTCCTCGCCGAAGGTATTAAGGCCATGGTGCCGGGCGCTCGCCTCACCGATATTTCGTATGCGCTTGAAATGGCCACCCGTGAGGCTGAACTGCGCCACGATATTGAACTCGGCATCGTCGATGGATACGGCGGGCACGGCATTGGGCGCGAGATGCACATGGATCCCTTCCTTCCCAACGAAGGCAAAGCAGGAAAGGGGCCCCGCATCGTCGAAGGCTCCGTTTTGGCCATTGAACCGATGCTCATTCTCGGCGGCGAGTGGGGTAGTGATGAGCTTGACGACGGCTGGACGGTCGTCAGCGCCGATAGAATGCCGGCCTCCCATTGGGAGCACACAGTTGCCGCCACAGCGGACGGCCCCCGTATTTTGACTCCTCGATATGAATAACTAGTGCGTGAGAGGCCACGCGAAAGGTCAGAATGTTGCCATAAAGGCTGCGATGAATTCTGAGCGCGGGGAGCGAATCCGCCTGCCGTCGCTTGCAACCGGTCCCATAGTGGTCGTATTTGGTAAAAACGCAGGTCGCGTGTAAAGTTGGGCGATGGTGTGGGCGCAGTGTCGCTGCAGTGATGATTATCTCTGCACGGAACTGCTAAAACACCAGGCAGAGTAGAGATTTCCCAACTGGTGCCGGGATTGTCCCGGGTATCCGCCAGAGAGACGTGGAGGACATGGCTAAAAAGGAAGGCGCAATTGAGGTTGAGGGTCGCGTCGTCGAGCCCTTGCCGAACGCGATGTTCCGAGTGGAGCTGGACAACGGGCACAAGGTGCTCGCCCATATCAGTGGCAAGATGCGCCAGCACTACATCCGTATTCTCCCGGAAGACCGAGTCGTAGTGGAGCTTTCTCCGTACGATCTCGAGCGTGGGCGAATCGTCTACCGCTACAAGTAAATCGACCTGACCACTGTTGGTAGTGGTTATGGGCTTATTTACTAACTAGACAGAAACTCCACCGTCCTAGC
Organism: Corynebacterium sp. HMSC064E07; assembly: GCF_001815745.1. Classification (NCBI taxonomy): domain Bacteria; kingdom Bacillati; phylum Actinomycetota; class Actinomycetes; order Mycobacteriales; family Corynebacteriaceae; genus Corynebacterium; species Corynebacterium sp. HMSC064E07. Next base: position 53,033 of record NZ_KV821828.1, read on the forward strand.
TGCTTCTGGTGACGGCCGCGTGATGTTGAGACCTGGTGTCTCAGCAGTTCGGCGCGGCGGTTCTTTATGAAAGCTTTTCCACAGAAGTAAGCGAGAATACCTCCGGCAACGGTGGCTGGAGCCTTTCTATAACACTTGCGCGACTCGGCGTCCGACCGAGTAAGCCGGGTCTGGGAAGGATGGCAGTGGAGTAAACCACCGCATCAACCGGAAGGAAATTGCCGTATGGCACGCCTTGCTGGAGTTGACCTGCCACGCAACAAGCGTATGGAGGTCGCTCTTACCTACATCTATGGCATCGGCCCCGCCCGTGCCAATGAGCTGCTGGAGAAGACCGGCATCTCTCCGGATCTGCGCACCGACGCTCTCACCGATGAGCAGGTTGCTGCGCTGCGTGACGTGATTGAAGCTACCTGGAAGGTCGAGGGTGACCTCCGCCGCCAGGTTCAGGCTGATATCCGCCGCAAGATTGAGATTGGTTCCTACCAGGGTCTGCGCCACCGTCGTGGCCTGCCAGTCCGTGGTCAGCGCACCAAGACCAACGCTCGTACGCGTAAGGGTCCGAAGAAGACGATCGCCGGAAAGAAGAAGTAAAACATGGCAGCTCCGAAGTCCGCACGCGGCCGTCGTACCGGCCGTCGCGTTGTAAAGAAGAACGTGGCTCAGGGCCACGCATACATCAAGTCCACCTTCAACAACACCATCGTGTCCATCACGGACCCGAAGGGCGCTGTTATCTCGTGGGCCTCCTCTGGTCACGTCGGTTTCAAGGGCTCTCGTAAGTCCACTCCGTTCGCTGCTCAGATGGCCGCCGAGAACGCTGCTCGTAAGGCCATGGAGCACGGTATGAAGAAGGTTGACGTTTTCGTTAAGGGTCCGGGTTCGGGCCGCGAAACCGCCATCCGTTCCCTCCAGGCCGCTGGCCTTGAGGTGTCCTCGATCTCGGATGTGACCCCTCAGCCGCACAACGGCTGCCGTCCGCCGAAGCGTCGTCGCGTCTAGGAATAGGGTAAGGAGAGAACAGAAATGGCCCGTTATACCGGTCCCGCAACCCGTAAGTCCCGTCGTCTCCGCGTCGACCTCGTCGGTGGCGACATGAACTTTGAGCGTCGTCCCTACCCTCCGGGGCAGGCTGGCCGCGCTCGTATCAAGGAGTCGGAGTACCTGCTCCAGCTCCAGGAGAAGCAGAAGGCACGTTTCACCTACGGCGTGATGGAGAAGCAGTTCCGTCGCTACTACGCCGAGGCTCACCGTCGTCCGGGCAAGACTGGCGATAACCTCGTCGTCCTGCTGGAGTCGCGTCTCGACAACGTTGTCTACCGCGCTGGTCTGGCTCGTACCCGTCGCCAGGCTCGTCAGCTGGTTTCCCACGGCCACTTCACCGTTAACGGTAAGAAGATTAACGTGCCGTCCTTCCAGGTAAGCCAGTACGACATCATCGACGTGCGCCCGAAGTCGCAGAAGATGATTTGGTTCGAAGAGGCACAGGAGAACCTGGTCGACGCTGTCGTCCCGGCATGGCTTCAGGTTGTTCCTGAGTCCCTGCGCATCCTCGTGCACCAGACCCCGGAACGCGCACAGATCGACATTCCGCTTCAGGAACAGCTGATCGTCGAGTTCTACTCGAAGTAATAACCAACTTCGCTTGCATCCATTCATTCCCTATGGCGTCATATAGCGGTCGCCACCTGGAGGATTTTCGAAAATGCTCATTTCCCAGCGCCCAACGCTGACTGAGGACTACATTGATTCCTCTCGCTCCCGGTTCGTTATCGAGCCGCTGGAGCCGGGTTTCGGTTACACCCTCGGTAACTCCCTTCGTCGTACGTTGCTGTCGTCCATTCCGGGCGCTGCAGTCACCAGCATCCGCATTGACGGTGTGCTGCACGAGTTCACCACTATCCCGGGCGTGAAGGAAGATGTCTCCGACATCATCCTGAACATCAAGGGTCTGGTGCTCTCGAGCGAGTTCGATGAGCCGGCTACCGTTTACCTGCGTCGCGAAGGTGCAGGCGCGGTGACCGCTGCAGACATTGAGTGCCCAGCAGGTGTGGAGATTCATAACCCGGATCACCACATTGCTACTCTCAATGATTCCGGTCGCTTGGATATTGAGATGATCGTTGAGCGTGGTCGTGGCTACGTGCCGGCGACCCCGAACTCCGGTGGCGAAATCGGCCGCATTCCGATGGACCAGATTTACTCGCCAGTTCTGAAGGTCAGCTACAAGGTGGAGGCTACTCGTGTTGAGCAGCGCACCGACTTCGACAAGCTGATCATCGATGTCGAGACCAAGAACTCGATCACCGCCCGCGACGCAATGGCGTCGGCAGGCAAGACTCTGGTTGAGCTGTTCGGTCTGGCACGTGAGCTGAACGAGGCTGCTGAGGGCATCGAGATTGGCCCGAGCCCGCGCGAGGCTGAGGATGTCGCTGCGTACCAGACTCCGATTGAGGATCTGGACTTCTCTATGCGCTCCTACAACTGCCTCAAGCGTGAGGAGATCCACACTGTCGGTGAGCTCGCTGCTCGTACCGAGTCGGATCTGCTGGATATCCGCAACTTCGGTGACAAGTCCATCAATGAGGTCAAGGAGAAGCTCGCTGAGCTTGGCCTCGCTCTGAAGGATTCCCCGAACAACTTCGACCCGGCTGCTGTCGCTGATTTGGACGCTGCCTCGGGCGATGACGCTGACTGGACTGATGGCGCAAGCGCTGGCTACGACGAGTAGTTCACCGACGCGACTTCATTAAAACGAGGAGATACCTATGCCTACCCCTAAGCAGGGTTCCCGTCTCGGCGGCTCCGCTTCGCACCAGAAGAAGATTCTGGCCAACCTCGCGAAGCAGCTCATCGAGCACGGCAAAATTAAGACCACCGACACCAAGGCCAAGCTGCTGCGTCCGTACGTTGAGAAGCTGATCACCAAGGCAAAGCGCGGCACTCTCGCAGATCGCCGCAACGTTGCAAAGCTGCTTAACGACAACTACGCAGTTAAGAAGCTGTTCGACGAGATCGGTCCGCAGTTCGCTGATCGCGACGGCGGCTACACCCGCATCATCAAGCTGGGTAACCGCAAGGGCGACAATGCCCCGATTTCTCTGATCGCTCTGGTTGAGGAAGAGACCGCAACTGCTGAGGCAACTCGCGCAACTCGCGCCGCTGCTTCCAAGCAGGCTGAAGAGGCAAAGGCCGAAGAGGCTGAGGCTACTGAGGCTGAGGCTGCAGAGGAGGAGTAATTCCCCTCGCCGACGGCTTCTGGCCTTCACAGCTTTGAACCCCCGTTGAGCAGTTCATATCTGAACGCTCTCCCGGGGGTTCTTTGTGCTTAACGACGGTGCATAGCGCCCGTCCCCAGTTCTGCCTCCGGTTACACCGACGGATTACGCACCAACATTGAGAGCTATACGGAGACCCTGCGGTGGAAACTGCTGATTCTCTAATCCGGGGTCCCGGCTACAATCTGTTAACCGTGACATCACTTACTCCAACGACTCCGGATGCCCCGTGCGATTCTCCCGATCGTGCCGCTATGGGGAGCACCGACTCCGACCTGGTTCGGTTGCGTTTTGACATTGCTTATGACGGGACAGATTTCCACGGTTGGGCTGCTCAGCGCGATAAGCCCACGGGAGAACCGGTGCGGACTGTGCAGGCGACGTTGGAATCCACTCTGGAGAAGGTGTTGCGCACTCCAGTGCAACTGACTGTGGCCGGTCGTACAGATGCTGGTGTCCATGCCTCCGGGCAGGTGGCTCACGCAGATGTTCCTGTCTCCTGTTTAGACACACGTTCTATCGCAGGGGATCCGGGTAATTTGGTTCGTCGTGTAGCGCGACTATTGCCCGCGGACGTGACGCTTCGGGGCACCTCGTTTGCGCCCCCGGGTTTCGATGCCCGTTTTTCCGCGTTACGTCGGCACTATGTCTACCGTGTCACTAGTTGCGTCAGTGGCCCGCTTCCTACCCGTGCTCGCGATACGGCCCACTGGCGGCGGTCAGTGGACATCAACCGCATGCAGGTGGCGGCTGATGCCCTACTGGGGCTCAATGACTTTGCCGCTTTTTGCCGACACAAGCCGCATGCGACGACCACTAGAGATTTACAGCAGTTCCAGTGGTTCGACGTATCTACGCGGGAAGAACCAGAGCTGTACGAGGCCCATGTGACTGCCGACGCGTTCTGCTGGTCTATGGTGCGCTCACTGGTTGGGGCCTGCCTTAGTGTCGGTGAGGGGCGACGTGCGGTTGGATTCACTGAACAGTTGTTGAGTGAAGAGAAGCGTTCCCCGTTGGTCCCGGTGGCAGAGGCGCGTGGGCTCAGCCTGGTAGGTGTTGATTACCCCGGCGATGCTGATTTGGCGGCCAGGGCGGAGCAGACCCGCGAGCGTCGTGATGCCCGGACAGATGTGGACGAGGCTTAAATGTACAAGCTCTCGGTAATACTCCCTGAAGAAAGTGACCGTAGGAGGAGTGTTCGGTAGTGGTGTGGGCAATTGTTAGCTTGGTTGCGCTGCTCGTAATCCCCGGCGCTGTTGTAGTGCGAGCCAGCGGCGTTCGTACTCCGTGGGCTCTGGCCCTCGGTCCTGCGGTGACGTTTGGTATCGCAGGTACTGCAGGGTGGGCGCTCGGCGCTATCGATGTGCGCTTCACCTTGGTCAGTGCGTCTATCTGCTGGGCCGTGACACTACTTCTCGCGCTTTGCTGGAGTGGCGGCAGCGCTTTGATTCGGCGGCGGCGCGGTAGTGTCGATCGCTCAGTGTCGGCCGAGACGCAGCCGCCCGCCGCAAGTCGATGGCGCGAGTTGGGCTATGGGCTAATCGCAAGTATCGGGGTCATCATCGCAGCGGCGGTTCTCACGTGGACCGCTATCGGCCGCATCGCTTCAATGTCCGAGGGGATGGCGACCATCCAGCAAGGCTGGGACACACTCTGGCATGCAAGTGTGCTCCGTTCGATTACGGAAGACGGCATGGCCTCGGCCACTAGGATGGGCGAGATCCAGAATGTGGAAACTCAGGCGGTGTCCTACTATCCCGCCGCATGGCATGCGTTCGGTGCGCTTTGGGTATTGATTGTCCGTCTACCAATCACCGAGGCGGTCAATTACCTCGGCATTATCATTCCGGCCGTGACCATACCTACGGCGGCTGCGGCGCTGACCTGGCGAATTATTGATCGCCGAAAGCTGTCCACTGCCGTTGCTGCAGGGGTTGCAGCGCTTGTTTCCGCAGCGCTTCCGGTATTGATGCCCGTCGGGGTCTTCGTGGGGGCCTGGCCGTACCAGGTCTCGATTGCGCTAGCGATTACCGTTTTTGCCTTTGTTACGTCGCTCCCGCACGCACCTCAGCGCATCTTGAGCGCCGCGCTTTCGATAATCGGTATCGGAGAGCTCCATCCGGCATCGGTACCTACAGTCGTTATGCTCGGTGCAATTTGGTGGTTGTGCTACCGCCTGCCGCGTCCCGCGCATCCTGAACTGGGTGCGGTTCGCGCCAGGCTTTACGACGTCGCGGTGATTGCAGCCGCCTTCGTGCCAGCAGTGGCAGTTCTCCTGCCGCAGTGGCTTACGGGAACTTCTCAGACCGAGGATGTGCGCGCGGTTAGTGCTGAAGTAGACGACCTCGATCGTTTCGATGCGTGGTATCGAGGCGCCACAATGCTGACTCGCCACACTGAGGAATTCCGGCCGTTCTGGCCAATTATCATCCTTGGTTTCATCGGGATGGCGTTTTTGGTTTTCGCAGATACTTCGCGCCGACGGGTGTGGGTAGTACCGGCCTGGTTTGTTTCGGTGTTGATGACGACCCACGCGCTCAATCATTTTGGTGGCGTGCCGGGCGATATTCTCGCGCTGTATACGGATCTTCACTATTCGACGCCTCACCGGTTGGTGATGGTCACCGCGTACCTGTATTCCGCGTTTGCGGGTATCGCCGTTGCGTGGGGCTGCGCGTGGGCGGCTCGAATTAGTGAGTCAAAGGTGCCATCGACGGGGCGGGTTCTGGGGTTGAGCTTAGCGACGGTGAGCTCTGCTGTACTTGTGGTCTATGGAGTGGCGTCTAATGCTAGCGCTGCGGATTTCGCCTACAAGAGCCCTAGGGAATGGCAAATCATTTCCAAGGCTGACTTGAAGGCATTTGATTGGTTGGCCGAGCAGCCGGAGGCACATAAGTACCGCACGTTTACCAATCCGCCGGAGGGGTCCAGCTGGATGTACGCTCGCAATGACTTGCCAGTAGTGTTCCCGCACTATGACTGGCCAGTGGCGAATAAGTGGACTGCCACCTCAATGCTGTATTGGCACGCTGATTACCTCGGTTTTCCAGACCCCGACCGGCCGGATGGGGTGAACGATGTCGATCGCTCAGCCCGAAAGCTGAACGTGGGATTCATCTATTTGTCACCCCCGGGTATTTGGGATTCCAAGGAGGATTTAGAGTTTCCTGGTGAAGGGCTCTGGGTAGCTCCAGGGGTAACCCCTGTTTATCGAGATAGGGAAGTAACTATCTTCGCCTTCAATGACGTGATTACGCCAGAACGCATCGACGAGATGCGAGCTAGTTCTCCGGAAGTAATTCCTCCCTCGGCTACTAGGGGATGGAGCGATGGTCGGGTAGGTTAGGACACCATGCGGATGAATAAATTTATGGCAACGATCGCAGCTGGTGTGATGATGACTTTCGCGCTGGCCGGATGTGGAGACGACGAGCCGGCTAAGCCGGAAGTCTCGAATCGCTCCGTCAGTTCTTCCGCAAAGACTAAATCCTCGACTCCGCCGAAGCCGACTGAGGAGTCGACGACACCGACAGAATCAGAGACGCCGACGGAAACTCCTGCAATCACCCAGGTCAATGATGCGGATTACACCCCGGCGGACGGCCCAAATACTCGACTCTTTCAGTTGGAGGATGGCACGACACGTTGCTTCCTCAACGATCTGAGCGGTGACGCCTACTTGGCCTGCCAGGTGAATCTTGCCAATCCTCCGATGGTCGATGACGGCACGGGAAACAAGGTTCCCGCCAATGCTGTGTCCTGGAACCCGGGGGGAGTTACTTACGAGGTCCTGACGTTCCCGCCGGCGGGTGAGATGAAGACGCTGCCAGCGAATTCTCAGTTGAGCGCATTCGGTTACAACTGTGCGGCCTATGGCCCGTCGACTCTGGAGTGCTCGGGACCAGCGGGCGCTGCCACTATCGACAATGGCAATGTCACTGGTGCACAGATGCCGAAGGAGGATGTGCCTCCTGCAGCAGGCGGTCAGCCGGGTGGCCAAGAAAATGGCGCTCCGAATGACCCGGCGCAGCAGGGGGAGCCTGACGGCTCCCAGGCGCCGGGCGGTCTGCCAGATTTGGGTGCGTTGATTCCGGGACTAAACCGCTAGTTGCCCGCATAGCTAGTGGCTGCAATTCATCGGTAGTGCGGGCGGTAGATAGCGTCCAGGTGAATTCGCCCATCGCCAGTCGAGGGCACGAAGCTGGCATTTCCGCTGCTGCCGTGGGCGAACCTGTACGACTGACCTCGATGATTCTCGCGATTCCAGTACACAGGTCGGGCTCATACTCTTCGACAACAACCACATCGACGGTGTCGTCTCCAGCTCGCGCGAGAAGTACTGCGCCCAGATCAAGGGCCACAGTATAGAAATGTGGTCGGGCCGTGCGAATTCCTACTCGATAGCCGAGGGAGAGCATTCCGATGAGCAGCTCACAAATGTCCTGATTGCCGCAGTCGACCTCCAACCGGGGTAAGTTCGCGGGACACATTGTGATGGTTTGTCCGCTGCTCCCGGCTCCTATGACCTGCGCCGGACCATTAGTGATAGCGATGTCACGTTGTCGGCTTAACCACAGGTGCGGTTTGCGTCCCAACGCCGCCACATGATGAGAGCGTCCAGTGCGGCGCAGCTGCACGACCTCCGCAGAGCTCTCAGTCAGAGCACATTCCGGTGCCGTCAATCGCCGTGCGCGAATACCAAGGGTTCCCAGCCGGTGGATGAGGAAGCGTAGGGCTTTGTCAGCGGAGGCTTCCACCGGAAGAGTTGCCACCAGATGTGTCCAGGGTTCAGGGGCTGTGCCGGAGCGCTCGGCTGCTCGGAAGTAGCGGTGCGCATGCTCTCCGCGGACTTCCGGCGCAATGTGATAAAAGCACAGCGCATCCAGGGTCACTGGGCTGTCGTCGGCAAGCGAGACGATATCCGCAGCGCTTAGCTGGCTGCGCAGGCCTGGCGTGAGACGTAGCCCGATGAGTTGTCCTGGTTCGGTGCGTCGCAGGCGGTCGCGAAGGCTGCGGCCGCGCACAGGGACATGCGCGCCTGCAGTGATGGTTATTGCTGTAATGAGCAGCCACAATGACAATGGCATGTGAAAATCCCCCCAATATGTTCCCCACTAAAATTCCCCTGGTCGCACAGTAGCGCGGCCTGGCTTACTCTGCAGGGTAGAGATTATTTGGGGGAATAGTTTTGGGGGAAACTCATGCCACGTACGCCGACTACGCCTAGCCAGGTCAGCGGTCATCGATTCTTGATTCGTCGGATTGAGCACGCGCTTGTGCGTGCGGATTCGCGAATGCTGCACGACCCTCTGCGCACGCGAACGCGAGCACTGTTTATCAGCTGTGCGCTGGTGGTTTTACTGGCCGCAGGCACTGCGGTGCTGTCGTTGGTGCGGCCGCAGGGCGGTTCTAGCTCCAATGAGCAGCTGATTGTCGTATCGGGGTCGGAGGGCCTGCATGTACGTGTCAATGGTCGATTGCATCCAGTCGCGAATCTCGCGTCGGCGCGGTTAATTTTGGGCAATCCTGTTGAGCCGAAACGGGTGCGCAGTAGTGAGTTGGACAAAGAGGACATCAGTTTTGCTGTCGGGATTGAGGGCGCTCCCGCAGTTCCGGCCGCGCCGGCAGGCTCTGGTGCCTCGGGAGCTGCCAAGAGGGGCAGTGCAGGTGCGCCGGAGTTGGCACTGTCTCTGTGCGAGCGGACGGTCCAAGACCTCGGGCAGCCGTGGATTGTTGCAGAGTCACTTGCGCGTCTTGAAGAAGTACGTGGGGAACCGCAGCAGCTTACCCGAACCCACTCGGACAGTGCCGTCGTTGCCGATGGCCAAAACCTCTGGCTGATTACGCAGGGCTACCGCTCGCGGTTGGATGTCAACCACCCGGAGCACGCCGCTGTTTCTCGAGCGCTGGGGTTGGAGCGCGCCGCAGTCCGGCCTGTCAGCCCTGCGTTGCTCAGAACGATTCCGGAGGTTCCGATTCTGGCCGCACCAGCAATCCCGAACCGCGGCGCACCCACGCACTTCGCCGCTCCATTCGACACAGTCGGCAATGTGATTGAGGTCGGGCAGCGGCGCGTTATCGTACTTGACGACGGTGCCGCGATTCTCTCCCCGGTGCTAGGAGAGCTATTAGCTGCGCATAGCCCAGTTCTGCAGGCCAGTGAGGGGCAGCTGGCGGCAGTTCCCGTTGCGAATGCGCCAGCAGTCCCGGGGCTACCTGAAAAGCCGTTGACGTTTGCCGATGCTGATGGCTGGTTGTGTGCCGGCCGGATAGCAGGACGGCCGCAAGCTCTGGTGCAGTGGTCGCAGCATGCTCCGGAGGGGCGGCACGTGGATTACCCACATGCCGACGGTTCGGGTGCGGCCGTCGACGGTTTCGTGGATGGTCGCAGCCGTGAGCGCAGCTCAATTGCAGTAAGCGTAAATGGGGCCGTACACGTCATTTCGCCAGAGGGGATGCGCTTTGCTGTGCACGATCGCACAACGCTGGCTGCCCTCGGGTTTAATGCATCAACCAATGCCGATAGCGGTGGCACGCGACCAGTGGACTGGGAAGTGCTGGCCGCGTTGCGCGGAGGCCCTGAGCTGAGTAAGCAGGCGGCGCTAGGGCCGCTGTCTGGGACGCGAGAGCAACCAGGCACCTAGGCCTAGCGCGCATATCAGGAGCAATCCAGTCGCCCGGAGCGGTGCATTGCGCTCCTGCGAAGAAAGCAGATCCGGCGGAGCCGGTGCGGCAGCGGGGTTGGCTGCGTGCTGCGCAGCGGTGTCTACAGTGGTCCAAATCAGAGCGTCATAAGGTGCAATGATGCCGCGACCAAGGCCGAGCCCGGAACTAATTGGGCTCGCGGAATTAAGGATGATGTCGCGAACCTGTGCTGGGGAAAGCTCTGGGTTTCGTGCCAGCAGCAGGGCAGCTGTGCCCGACACGGTTGGCGTGGCAAAGCTGGTGCCGGCAATCTGTTGATCTCGGGTGTTATCCCCGGACCCGAGCACGTGGCGGTCTATGAGACCGGTGGGGGTGCGCGGATCGGGACCGAGTACGGGGCCGCCGGGAGCGGAGACATTGACCCATTGTCCCGTGATTGCATACTCCGCGGGTTGTGCTTGGCCGGCATCGTCGAACTGTACTGCTGATACTGCGATTACCTCCGGCAGAACTGCGGGCCACGCTACGGATCCGTCCTGACAACTATCGCCCTTATTTCCTGCCGCTGCGACCACTACTGCGCCTGAGATTTCCGCGCGTGCGACGCTCTCGGCAACATCTGTTGCACCTTGGGGCATTACACCTGCCGGGGCACACGATGTGAGCGAGATATTGATGACTCGCGCGCCCTCCGCGACGGCCCTGTCGATAGCTTGTGCCAGCGACTCCAAATTTCCTTCGCCATCGGCCGTTTGTCTTATCGACAACACGTGCGCGTCGGGCGCCAGTCCGGCGAAACCATCGGCACCGGGCCGGCCTGCAATAATGCCGGCTACTAGAGTTCCGTGACCGTCGCAGTCTACGAACCCGCTGTTGCCGTCGACAAAATCGCCACCGTCGAGAACCTCGCCCAGGCGCTCATTGGGTGAGACCCCGGTATCGATTACCGCCACCGTAATCCCCGCACCCGTCGTCAGTTGCCATGCTTGGCGAAACCGAAGAGCTTTTTCGATCACCGTCGGTTCATGCAGTGCGCTTTCCGACGACAGCATCGTGGCCACGCAGTCCTGGCTGTTCTGGGCAGCCGCTATTGGTGCGATGCCCGACGGTGCTACTGCGGTGGCCGCCGTCAACGTCGAGATAAGCACTGTGGAAAGTGCGGCCGTGGCGGTGAGACGAGTTTTTATGGCATTCATGAAAAGTGGGTTTTTCACTGGAAGAACCCACTTACGAACTCAGGGAATTCGGCAATGATGGCCGCAATGGGCAAAATAACGGCGATACTGCAGGCCTCGGTTAGCTCAGCTATGCGGCGCGTTGTAGGTGAGATGCGTGACGCGGGAAATGCGGCTAAGGCGGTGGCTGCAAGCATTGGGGCGACAAGGCCAGCGGAGACTGGCCAATTACCCTCGAACCACTGTTGAAAAGCGACGGCCACAATGACGGCAAGACCAGCTAAAGCAGTGCAGGTGGAAGCTACTTTCCGGGCTTGGCCACGGGAATGAATTGCACAAAAGACTATGACAGCAGCAGCCATGCCCAGAGGCCACCACCTGTTCCCATAGGCTCCGGAGAAAAGTACCACCAGGGTGAAGATGCTGAGACTTCCGGTGCCACTGCAGAGGATGCCATCGAGAATCCACCCCGCTCGCTTAGGTGCGTTGTGGGATATTTCGGGAGTTTCGCTGTCATCGAAGCTCTCGCCGGCGGCAGGGACTTTGGGTACGCGAATACCGGCAGCCTTGATAGCGATGGAAGGTGCCAGCAGTATCAGGATGACTGCACTAGCAGCGGTGAGCGCTCCTGATTGAACCGAGTTGTGGAAAAGTGCGACAGCCGCAGCGTAAATACCGAAGGTAACTGCAGCACTGAGACTCGCCGCGCCCAGGGTAACGGTGATGCGGTTGTCGCCGTCGCCGGTGTTGGAAATGAGAAAAATCAAACCGATGACGGCAAGCGCGACACTAATCGCAGCAGTCGGCGGCCAGTCGGTGAGTATGCGGTGTAGGTCGAGGCCAACGAAGCAGAGTCCCGAAGCGGTGCCCAGAATGAGCACTTGCAGCTCCAGGGACATGACAATCGCCGGTTTTGCGCTACGCAACAGCGCCAGGCGCAGTCCACCGGCTACTGCCAGCAGCGCGATGAAGCTGATTGCCGCGGCCAGTGTGGAATCGGTACTGCTCAAGCTCAGTGAGGCAGCTGCGATTGAAGCCGTGGCCACGAGGGCGGCGGTACAGCCAACAACCAAATCAGCCGTCCCGATACCGTCGGTATAGGTGGTGTCGGTAATAGCATCGGCGGCATCGAAGAGTCGAGGTTTGGGCACGGGACCTGGGTCGTTGATAACAACCAGGCGTTCGCCTGGTGCAATACCGGCATCGTTCAGGGTGTCGTCGGCAAGCAAAATCGTGCCAGTGGCGGTCCGTAGCTGCCACTGTGCCAGCGGGAAGTCCGCAATGTCGATATCGAAAATTTGCAGGATATCCGGTACAAGTGCGGCGATTGCGACGTTGGTCGGTAACGCAAGGTCTGCGTGTGCTCGGTTGGTGTCTTCGGGCATGTGTGCGGCATCAATGCGCACGCGAATGAGTTCCCCCAGCATGTATTTCCCCCATGAATTCTGCATGCTTTAGTCCCTCTAGAGTGGCGTACAACTCGTTAGAGCGCTACTCGGGGTAGTAACTGCGCGTGCCCCCGCTATCAGTTTCGGCCATGCGCTGCGAGAATCCGGAGTGTGTTTTAAGCTATGTGCACACCGATTGGTCGGGGGATTGGCCGTCGAGTGAACACAAGGGGCGACACATAGCGGGGGGATTTTTGTGACTAGTGCACGGGCGGGGATTTCGGCTACCCGAAAAGCGGGGCCACAGCCTATGACGGGCACAATCGCGCCGGATGCGCCACCGGAAGCGCCGGAGCCACAGCCGGTGCCGCTGATGCGTGCACTCATGCCGTTGATCATGGTCGTGGCGGTGGTTGGCATGGTGGTGTTGATGTTTGTCTCTGGGATGGGACGTAACCCGATGTCGTTTATGTTTCCGCTGATGATGGTGTTTTCCACTGTGGGCATGATGGTGTCGGGCGGGGCGGGAAATAAGGACATGGCACCGGCGCGAAAGGACTATCAGAGGCATTTGTCCAGTATTCGCCGGGCGGTGGCGAAAGCAGCGAGGATGCAGCGTGAATCGGCGCAGTTTATCCACCCTCGGCCTGGAACTCTGTGGCAGCTGGGGGCGATGGGGCGGGCGTGCGAACGCCGAAAGGGGGACCCGGATTTCTTGCAGCTGCGCATCGGGGTGGCAACGCAGCAGCCCGCAACGCCTGTGACACCGCCGGCAATTCCGGCGCCCGAGAAACTGGATCCGGTTTCCGCCGTAGCACTGCGGGAAGTTATTCGATCGGCTCGTCAGGTTGAGGGAGTGCCCTTTGCCATAGATGTGTCGGCCTTTGAGATCATCGCCCTCACTGGAGATACCGCGGCGCAGGGGCTGGCTCGAGCGATGGTCGCCCAAGCCGCTGCGTTGCATCATCCGGAGGATTGCCTGATTGCAGTTGTGGGAGATGGGTGGGAATGGCTGAAATGGACACCACACCACGGACACCCCGCAGTTACTGATGCCTGTGGCTCAGCGCGGTTGCGGGCAGCGACGTGTGCGCAGCTGACGGAGCTGCTCACGGCTATCGACACACTGCCAGCTGCAGTGCTGATTGTGCTGGCGGATTCGAGCGGACAGCTCGATGTCACTGAACTGACACCGATTTTTGACGCGGCGGGGTCGGAGACCTCGGTAGTTCTGCTGACCGTCGTGGAAGCGCAGTCAACGTTGTGGGAGGCCGCGGTTAACCATGGCATCGCGCTGGTCGTTTCCACTACTGCTGTGCATGCGGAAACCGCGTCCGGAAGGGAGGAGATTGGTGTACCTGATCAGCTGAGTCCAGCAGAAGCGGAGGTTCTTGGGCGGAGCTTGGCGCGTTTTGAAGTGCCAATAAGCGCAGATGATTCTGTTAAGACCTCGGAAGATCCGGTTATGGAGGAGCTCGGGTTGTATCCGCCTCCGACAACTCTGCGCTACCGACCGCGCTCTGGCAGTGCTCGTCTGCGTATTCCCGTTGGGGCTGATGACGGCGGCGCGCCGGTCTATCTGGATTTTAAGGAGAGCGCCGAGGGCGGCATGGGGCCACACGGTCTGTGCGTTGGTGCCACAGGATCGGGTAAGTCGGAATTCCTCCGAACGACCGTGGTAGGGCTCGCAGCCACGCACAGTCCGGATCAGTTGAACTTTGTGCTGGTGGACTTCAAAGGCGGGGCGACGTTTCTGGGACTGGATCAATTGCCTCATGTCTCGGCGGTGATTACCAACTTGGAGCAGGAGCTTATCCTGGTCAACCGCATGGAAGACGCACTGCGCGGTGAGATGACGCGGCGCCAAGAGCAGCTACGTGCTGCGGGGAATTTCGCCGGTGTCAGTGACTATGAACAGGCCCGGCGCGCTGGACAGATAGATGCGCCACCTATGCCCGCGTTGCTGATTGTGGTGGATGAGTTTTCGGAGCTGCTCTCCGCACGCCCGGAGTTTGCCGAGCTTTTCGTTGCGATTGGTCGGTTGGGGCGCAGTTTGCACATGCATTTGCTGCTGGCCAGTCAGCGTCTGGAGGAAGGCCGCTTACGCGGACTGGAAAGCCATCTTTCCTATCGCATTGGGTTGAAGACCTTTTCCGTCGCGGAGTCCCGCAGCGTGCTGGGGGTTCCGGACGCCTATCATCTGCCGGCCATCCCGGGCATTGGGTATATCAAATCTGCTGCCGCCGAGCCGGTGCGTTTTCGGTCGGCGTATGTTTCCGGCCCGGTGGTCCGTCCGCAGCCTGTTGACGGTGCGGCGGCTGGGGCAGAGCAGGGGCTGCAGGGCCAGGTCGCCGCTGTCGCTGAATTTACCGCTGAAAATTGGACGCGGGAAGCTCTCGGCGCGTCGCTAAGCGATGGTGGAATGGTGGACCCGCCTGCGCAGACATCGGAGCAGACGGTGCTCGGTGCCGTGGTGGCAGCGGTCTCGCACGTACCGACACGTGCGCATCGCGTGTGGCTGCCACCATTACCGGAGGCCATCGAGCTCCAGCCCGACGAGCAGCTGCCGCGACAGCGATTGACCGGTGTGATTGGGCTGGTGGACAAGCCGCTGTTTCAGCGCCAAGACCCACTGCGTATTGACCTGCGCACAACCGGCGGGCACATGGCAATCGTCGGAGCGCCGCGGTCAGGAAAGACCACTGCCGCACGCACAGCGATCCTCGCGCTTGCCGACGGCATCAGCGCCCGTGACCTGCATTTTTATATCGTCGACTGTGGTGCGGGCGGCTTGAGCGACCTGGCTGAGTTGCCGCATGTCGCGTCGGTTGCACACCGCGGAGACGAGGAGCTTATTCGCCGTACGATTGGTTTTTTGCGTCGTGAGGTAAGTCGTCGGGAACAGCTCTTTCGCACTAATGGATGGCTCTCTCCGGAAGCAGCACGGGCGGCAGGACAGCCGGATTCGGTGTTGGTCATTGACGGCTGGGGTGCGTTCAAAACGGAGTTTCCGGCGCTGAGCGACGATGTGCAGGCGCTGGTTGCAGATGGATTGGCGGTGGGAATTCATGTCCTGCTCACGGCCTATCGCTGGACGGACATGAGACCTGCCGTTCGCGACCTGATTGGTACGCGGATTGAGCTGCGGCAGGCGGAGTCGATGGATTCAATGATTGACCGTAAGGCAGCAGAGCTGGTGCCGGAGAGCCCAGGACGCGGAGTCGCGCCGGGCGGGTTTGCGATGCTGGTAGCTCTCACCGGCGTTGCAGACGCTAAGCGGATTGCAGAGACAGCGCCGCACGGTGAGCAGGCACCAAAGCTCCAGTTGTTGCCGCGGCGGATTGATATTGCGCGTTTGCCACGACCAGCGGCCGCGACGAGAGGTGCGATTGCAGTGGGGCTCGAAGAAGCCGGTCTGGGCGCGGTGATATTCCACCCAGAAAAGGATCGTCACCTACTGATATTCGGTTCGGCAGGCAGCGGCAGAACCGCCGCGTTGAGGGGCATCGTTCACCAGTTGCGGTACTCGCAGTCGTCCTCGAAATTCGTCGTAATTGACTACCGCCGTGGGCTAATGGAGGCCGTGCCCCAAGAGCGGCTGGCCGGCTATGCGGGCTCGGCTGCGGTGGCGACACCCATGCTGGCAGAGCTGGCAGAGGTACTGAAGGCCCGTCTCCCGCAACCGGATATCACCCCAGCGCAGTTGAAGGCCCGAAATTGGTGGAGTGGTCCAACCATCAATGTCATCGTGGACGACTATGACCTCGTGGCCGGCTCGCGGGGTAACCCCTTGCAGCCGCTGGCAGAAGTCATCGCTCACGCCGCCGACATTGGGCTCAATATCTTTTTTGCCCGTCGAATCAGCGGGGCGTTGCGATCCCTCCACGACCCGGTCATGGGTGCGGTTAAGGACCAGGGTGCCAGCGTCTTTGTTATGGACGGCACACGCGACGACGGCCCCATCCTCGGCGTAAAGCCCTGCGAGCAGCCGCCGGGCCGTGGCTATTGGGTGGCGCACGGCCAGAGTCCGCAGGTTGTGCAGTTGGGGTGGTTGGATACCGCTGGTGACCAGGAGGACAGTTGATGATTCGGGTCGAATCTTCCTCCACCACCCAGACCCCGACGCTGCGCCACGGCACCTGGCACCTGTGGGGACTCGCGGCACCTGCAGACACCGCAGAACCGGCGGTGCATGGCCCTAGACCGCTTCTCGAGAGCATGCAAACAGTCATTGTGCCCAGCTATTGGGGTGCTGTGCGACAGTGCCGGTTGGCCTCCGCGCTATTGGCTGCTGAACTCAATCCGTACATCCTGACGCTTGCCGACGCCGTTGTGGAACTCGATGAGGCAACTGTGTCTCATAGCGTGTTGGTGGAAGTAGAGGAAACGCGTGTCTGTGTCACTCGTCTGAGCGGGGGCCACATTGCCAGTCGGATGACACATTTGGTCGGAGCGAACGACAGCGCACCATTGGTGGAAACAGTCATTGCGCTGGCTTATCAGCTGACCATGTATCCGGATGCGCCCCAGGGGATACCCGATGATGTGGAAGTTAGCGGTGGGCGCGGTATTACCGAGTATCCGCCCCGCTGGCAGGAGGATATTGAGTTCATCGTCGGCGAAGTTCCACCTGGGCTAGCGAACCCGCGGCGAGCTCTACTAGTCGATCGTCTGCGCGACCGTGGGTTTTTGGTCTTCGACTGTCCAGCCTCGCGGCTCGGGGAGTGCGTAAATCCGGCCTGGTTGAAAAGCATCGGCGACGCTGAAGCCGGTGAAGTGGAGCAATTGGAGGATCTCGCGGGGAGGCGTCCTGCAGCCAGGGTAGAAGCCAGCGCAGTGTCGAATCAAAGCACAGTTGTGTCAGTAGCTGCCGTTGGTTTGTTGACGGTGGTAGTGCTGATTGTTGGGATTGCTGCATGGCTCATTAGTGGCGGCATAGGCAGGGAGAACGAGGGGAGGCAGAAGCAGCGTGAGACATCGCACGCACAGGCTCCTCCTGTAACTACGCCGCCTGTAACTACGCCTCCACCCACATCGAAACCGGTTCCCGATTCTGCTCCAGTAGTCACGCTGGCCAATGCAGGCGTGGAAGCTCGGTTTCCCGGCGGGTGGGAGCTTGATTCGGCAAGTCCGTTCGACCGTCTGATTGCGGTGGATGGCGGAGATATGCGCGTATTGGTGCTCGCTAATCCGCTTTCGCAGGACATGGCGCTTGAACATCTAGCAGCAGCTTTGAGTAGCTCCGTTGCCGGGGATGAGACAAAGTCCGCGCCGGAACGCAGGCAAGTACTGGGCACCGATGTCGTAGTCGTAGAGGAGCGGCTGCCGTCAGGTAATTCGATAGTGCTCTGGCATCACAAAGTGATGGACGGAACTCAAGTCAGTGTGGGGTGCCAGTTCAGAGGAAGGACTATTACGCCGGTACGGCCCGTATGCGACCAGGCAGTAGTAAGCGCTCGGCCGGTGCCGTAATACGCAAGGGGCGTAGAGAAGGTGACCAGGGGATGGGCGGGGGGGGTAGGCAGGGGTAAAGGTTGGAAAACCAAAATGGAACCGAATCGGGGTTTTTCGCGCCAAACAATATGACGGGTTTTTAACGCGGGAAGCTGGCTGGCTCGCGCGGGGAGGTAAAAATGCCGTCGTTAATCAGTCACTCAACACGAATAAGGGGGAAACAGTGGCAAACCTATTTGCAGCCGAATCAGATCAAATGACCACTACCGCGGGGGACGTCGATGGCGTCAACTCGGAAGTACAGGGCGAGCTGGGTCGCATTCGAGGCGTCGTGGACGGTCTGGCGGGGGAATGGAAGGGCCAGGCTAAAGACAGCTTCGATGATCTGATGCTTCGTTGGGATGACGCAGCTATGCGTCTATCCAATGCGCTGACGGATATCGCGGATAACATCCGCGCAAATTCCAGCAGCTTCGATGCGGGCGAGGACGAGGGGGCGTCGTCGTTCAAGCAGGTGGCAGCAGCGGGTGCGTCGTTGCTGAACCTCTAAACGTTTTATCGAATCGCACAACCACAACACTGAATCACACAACACACATCACCTTTTGGGGAAAGGGTTCTTAATGCAACCAATTAGGTACAGTTTTGGCGGCATCGACGGTGCTGCCGATGACATTCGGTCCACTTCTGGCACCATCAACGGGCTGCTCGGAGATTTGAAGAAGCGCATCGCGCCGATGGTCTCTACGTGGGAGGGTGACTCTTCGGATTCTTACCAGGAGGCTCAGCGTGAATGGGACACAGCAGCGGAGGAGCTCAATATGATTCTCACGACTATCGCGGATACGGTCAGCGCAGGTAGCCAGCGAATGGCGGATATTAACCGCCGCGCGGCAGCTAGCTGGGGATAGCTTGGTTCCTGCTTGAGGCACTTTTGATTGAGCTATGTAACCGGGGGAGGGGAGGACATTGCTCAATTGAGATCTTCAGTTAGGTATCTGCCTTTGAAGTATTCTTGCTAGCAGCACTCCAGGGGGGGGGAAAGGCCAGTCTCAGCAGTTTGCGGCTGAGACTGGCTTTGGCATTTTTTGTTCTAGTGCCATCTCAAGGTAGAGTAGTCAAACTGTGTGCGCACACGTGAATGTTGCCTCGGGTCTCCACCGGCCGCCGGGGAATAACAACAGTGTGCACGGTGGCTGGCAAATCTACACGGACCCTAAAAGGAGTCATGTTGTCTACTTTCCATCCGAAGGACGGTGACATCGAGCGCAAGTGGTACGTCATCGACGCTACCGACGTTGTTCTCGGCCGTCTGGCTACTCACGCCGCAGACTTGCTGCGCGGTAAGGGCAAGGCTTACTTCGCCCCTAACGTCGACTGCGGTGACCACGTCATCATCATCAACGCCGATAAGGTGCACGTCTCCTCGAACAAGCGGGAACGTGAGATGCGCTACCGCCACTCGGGCTTCCCGGGTGGCCTGAAGTCGATGACCCTGGGTCGTTCCCTCGAGGTTCACCCGGAGCGTGTTATCGCTGAGGCTATTGAGGGCATGATGCCGCACAACAAGCTTTCGCGTGCGTCCATCAAGAAGCTGCACGTCTTCGCCGGTTCCGAGCACCCGTTCGCCGGTCAGAAGCCTGAAAACTACGAGATCAAGGCGGTGGCACAGTGACCAACCCACAGGACGTCAATGAGAACCAGAACGTAGAGGCCACCGAGGCTTCCTACGATGATGTTCAGGCTGCCGCTGCTGCTGCCACTGAAGAGTTCACCTCTTCCATCGGCGACGCAGTTGCTACCGAGACCGAGGCTGAGGCTGCTCCGGCTGCACCGCTGACCCTGGATCGTCCGATTCAGACTGTCGGTCGTCGTAAGCGCGCTGTCGCCCGCGTCGTTCTGACCGCTGGTTCCGGCAAGATTGTCTGCAACGGCCGCGAGCTCGAGGATTACTTCCCGAACAAGCTGCACCAGCAGGAGATCAAGGATCCGTTGGTCCTGGTCGAGCGCGAGAGCCAGTTCGACATCAAGGCCAACATCAACGGTGGTGGCCCGTCCGGTCAGGCCGGTGCTCTGCGCCTGGCTATTGCTCGTGCCCTGAACGAGTTCAACCCGGAGGAGCGCAGCGTTCTCAAGAAGGCTGGCTTCCTCACCCGCGACGCTCGTGCTGTCGAGCGCAAGAAGGCTGGTCTGCACAAGGCCCGTCGCGCACCGCAGTACTCCAAGCGTTAAGCTTTACTGCTTCGAAAAGCACCTCAGTTTGCGTATTACACGCAAGCCGAGGTGCTTTTTTGGGTTAAAGTCCGCCGTGACCAGGCATGGCTGCATTTTTGAGACAAGCCCCGTACGTTAGACTTTTATCCGTTAAAAACTGCCACGAGAATCGTTTATCGCGGTGCGATTGCAGTGCGATGAAAGTGCGATTGCAGTGCGATGGGAAGAAGGAAATCGTATGGCGGTGAGCACCACAGCCACCAAGACCTCCGACGCGAAGAGCTCCTCTAGCTCGTCGTCGGTGGCGAAGCATCCCTTCCGCATTCGACGCGTACCAGGCATTGATGGGCTGCGCGGTCTGGCCGTTGCCACAGTGGTGATCTACCACTACTTCGATAATGTGCTGCCCGGTGGCTACATCGGTGTGGATATCTTCTTCGTGCTCTCCGGATTTCTTATCACCTCGCTTCTGGTGCGCGAACGCGCGGTCACTGGGCGCATCGATCTAAAGGACTTCTGGCTCCGTCGACTGCGCCGCATCGCTCCGGCTGCGATGTTCGTGTTGTTTATTTCCATCGCCGTCGCAGGTCTGGTCGGCGGGGATCCCGCTGTTGGCTTGTCGACGCAGTTTCTCGGCACGGTCTTTTTCGTCAATAACTGGACGCAGATTGCGGGTTCTCAGTCCTATTTCGCGGATTCCGGAGTGCAGCTGTTAGCGCACTACTGGTCACTGTCGGTGGAGGAGCAGTTCTACTTGCTCTGGCCATTGATCTTTGTGGCTCTTCTCGCCCTGAAGCTGGCATCTCGCAAGCTGGCAGCAGTGGCGGGCATTGGGGCGGTTGCTTCTTTCGTGTGGATGGTCTCGCTCTACGATCCGAAGGTCGACCCCACGAGGGTCTACTACGGTACCGATACTCACGCCTTTGGACTCCTGTTTGGCGCGGCCCTCGCATTGTGGTTGACATCGACGTCGTCACGCGCAGAGGCGGACTCCTGGCCACGCACAGAACCCCTGCTGCGGGACTTCTTTGGCAGTTCTGCCCAAGCTTTCGTAGTGGCCTCGCTGCCTCTGATCTTCCTTTCGTTGGTTCTGCTGATGATGTCGGATACTGCGTCGGCGACTTACCGCGGTGGGTTGGTGTTCGCCTCGTTGCTGTCGGTGGCGATTCTCTATCTTGTCGTTCGCGGTGTCTCACCCGTGCGTCAGATTTTTGAGTTCAAGCCACTGTGCTGGCTGGGAAAGATTTCCTTCTCGCTGTACCTGTGGCACTGGCCGGTCATCGTGCTCATCCGCGAACTGCTGGAGCGCAATGAGGCCATGCAGTATGAGAACCTCGCTGCCTTCGCAGGCATCGCGCTATCGCTGCTTTTGGCGAACTGGTCGTACAAGAATGTGGAATCGCCAATTCGCCGGATGGGTTACCGCCGTTGGATGTCGCAGTTTTCGGGCACGCAGTTTGCCGGTTCCTGGAAGCCGCGCGTTGCAGCAGGGCTGGCGCTGGTCGTCGTGGTTGGTGCAGTTGTGGGAATGGCCACGGCGCCGAAGATGACGCGTTTGGAGGCACAGCTACAGGAGGCAGCTGAGCGCCGTGCACAGGCACAAAAGGCGGAGGAAGCCGAGTTGGCCAAGCGCGTTATGCCGCGTGGTGACCAGATCACCGCTATCGGCGACTCTGTGATGCTCGCCTCGGCGTCCGCGTTGGAAGAGAAGCTGCCCGGTATCTATATCGATGCGGCTGTTTCTCGTGGTTATCCGGCTGCGCCAGAGATTATCGCCAGTATGAAGGCGGCGGGTACGCTCGATCCATTCGTCGTGCTGGGTCTTGGTATCAACCAGTCGGCTGCGGCATCGGACGAACACCTGTTGGATGAGATCCTCGATTCGCTGGGTGAAGACCGCATCATTGTCCTCATCAACCCGTACGGTGATCGTGTGTGGATGCCGCAGTCGGAGAAGGAAGTCCTCGACGCGGCAAAGAAGCGCGACAATGTCTATGTGTCTGACTGGTGTCATGGTGTGCGTGATGATTTGTCCAAGCTGCGCGCGGACCTTATCCACCCGACCCCGGATGGCGCCGAGGTCTATGCCAATGCCGTGGTCGATGCTTTCCAGCAGTATGCGAAGAACAAGAAACGCATTCCGGACACCTGCGGAATCTAATAAAAATCTAGTTAGTAGTGTTTCCACGGTAAAGTAAGTGGCTGTGGCCAAACAAAAGTCTTCCTCCAGTCACCGTGGATTAAAGATTTTCCTCGGCATCGTCCTCGGTATCTTCGCACTCTTCGGTGTGTTTTACGCTGTCGATTACGTGCTGAACAAGGACCATGTCCCGCGCGGGTCTACCGTCGCGGGTATTGACATCAGCACGCTGAGCGCGAATCACGCTGAGGCGAAGCTCGAAGAGCAGCTCGGTGATCTTTCCACTCATCCAGTGGCGTTTCGTGCCGGCGAACGCACGGCGGAGGTTCTGCCCGAGGAGGCGGGGCTGAGCATCGACTGGGAGAAGACGGTCGCGCAGGCGGGTAAGCAGACGGCGAACCCAGTTACCTGGGTGCGCAGTTTCTTTACTACCCGTGAGCTGGATTTGGTCAGCGATATCGATAGCTCTAAGTTCGAGCCGCAGGTCGACCGTCTCGTCGGCGAACTGACTATTGCTCCCGTCGATGGTGAGGTCAAGCTTGTCGACGGCCGCGTGGAAACAACTCCACCGGTCATCGGCCAAGATGTCGACCGCAATGCGGTCAGCGGGGATTTGGCCGCCAAGTGGTTGTCGCCGGAGGGTATCGATGTAGAGACCACCGCGCACGACCCGGCTATCGGTGAGGATCAGGTCCGTGAGGCAGCTGAGGGAGAGGCCGCCGATGCGGTGTCGGGCCCCATTGTTGCCAAGGGCCGTGATGGCAAAGATGGTGTAATTCCTCCGGAGCGCATGGCTGAAATCATCAGCTTTGTGCCGCGCGACGGTGGATTGGCCGCCGATATTAATGTCGACCGCGCACGCGAGATCCTCGAGGAGGGGCTGGCTGCTTCCGAGGTTGATAAGCGCAATGCGTCGATACGCTTCAGCGGTGGTTCGCGTGAAGTGGTCCCCTCGGTTGATGGCGTAGCCGTGAAGTGGGATGAAACTATGAAGGACTTCGCCGAGCGTGTGACTTCGACGGATAAGCGCGAGTTCGATGCGGTCTACGAGGACAAGCCCGCCACCTACACCACCGAACAAGCGGAAAGTGCCACCTTCGATGATGTCATTGGTGAGTTCACCACCGGTGGCTTCAGCTCGGCATCGGGAACAAACATTGCCCTGGTGTCGCAGATGGTCAACGGCGCATTCGTGGCGCCGGGCGATACATTCAGCCTGAACGGCTACACGGGTCCGCGCGGTACTGCGCAGGGTTTTGTCGAGTCGGGCATCATCCTCAACGGCCATGCGGATAAGGCTGTCGGCGGTGGCATTAGCCAGTTCGCTACCACTTTGTACAATGCTTCGTACTTTGCGGGCATGGAGGATGTCGCGCACACTCCGCACAGTTACTACATTTCGCGTTACCCGGCCGGCCGTGAGGCGACGGTGTACGAGGGCGCAATCGACCTAGCGTTTAAGAACAGTTCCGACACTCCGATTCTCATCGAGGCCGTTACTACTGGCTCCGACGTCACTGTGCGCATCAAGGGTGTGAAGAAGGTCAACGTTGAGTCCATCAATGGTGGACGTTGGGCATACACGCAACCACAGCGTATGCAGGTCAGTGGCAGCTCTTGCCAGCCGTCGTCGGGTGCGCAGGGCTTCACCACTTCCGATACACGCGTCATTCGGGACCTCTCGGGCGCGGAAATATCGCGTGAAACTCAGACTACGGTTTATGACCCGCAGCCAATTGTGTCCTGTGGCTAGTCTGGATTCGCCTGCGCGACCGGCTAAAGTAATACAGCATTGACAATGCAATAGTCCGCGATACCAAAACTCATAAAACCCCCAAGGAGTGGTCTAGCAACAATGGCACGTCTTTTCGGAACTGATGGCGTCCGCGGTTTGGCGAATAAGACTCTGACCGCACCGCTGGCAATGCGGCTGGGTGCTGCTGCGGCCACTGTGCTGACTAGCGGCACGAATCCGTCGGGGCGTCGTCCCCTGGCCATCGTTGGCCGCGATCCGCGTGTCTCCGGTGAGATGCTCGCCGCAGCGCTGTCTGCCGGCATGGCTTCCCAGGGCGTCGACGTTTTGCGTGTCGGCGTGCTGCCCACTCCGGCTGTCGCTTTCCTCACCGACGACTACGGTGCCGACATGGGTGTGATGATTTCGGCTTCTCACAACCCCATGCCGGACAACGGCATCAAGTTCTTCGCCGCGGGCGGCACCAAGCTTGACGACGCGGTGGAGAAGGAAATCGAACACGCTCTCCACAACCTGCCGGAGACCGGCCCCACGGGCACCGGAGTGGGGCGTGTCATCGAGGAGGCCCCAGACGGGCTCGACCGCTACCTGTTCCACCTCTCCCGTGCGGTCAGTACCAAGCTCGACGGCATTCGCGTCGTGGTGGATTGTGCAAATGGTGCTGCTTCGCAGGCAGCCCCCATGGCGTACGCGGCCGCCGGTGCCGACGTCGTCGCTATTCACGACAAGCCGAACTCTTACAACATCAACGACAACTGCGGTTCCACCCACATTGAGGTTTTGCGCGCGGCAGTGCTGGAGCACGGCGCGGATCTGGGACTGGCTCACGATGGCGATGCCGACCGCTGCCTGGCTGTGGATTCGCAGGGCAACATCGTCGACGGTGATCAAATCATGGCCATTCTGGCCGTCGCCATGAAGGAAGAGGGGCTGTTGCACCACAACACGCTGGTGGCCACTGTGATGAGCAACCTCGGCCTCAAGCTGGCGATGGAGGAAAACGATATCGCCCTGCGCACCACCAAGGTCGGCGACCGCTATGTGCTGGCTGATTTGAACGCTGGCGGTTACTCGCTCGGCGGTGAGCAGTCGGGGCACGTGGTCATTCCGGATCACGCCACCACTGGTGACGGCACCCTCACCGGTCTGTACCTCATGGCGCGGATGGCACGCACTGGTAAGTCTCTGGCTGAGCTGGCCTCCGTAATGAAGGTGCTGCCGCAGACTCTGATCAACGTACCGGTGTCGAACAAGGCCGCAATTCTGGAGTCTGATGAGGTCAAGGCCGCCATCGAGGCAGCAGAGGAGAAGCTGGGTTCCACCGGCCGCGTGCTGCTGCGCCCGTCCGGCACCGAGGAGCTCTTCCGCGTAATGGTAGAGGCCGCCGATGCGGAATCGGCGCGCAAGATTGCCGGGGAGTTAGCTGCTGTCGTGGCCGCAGTCTAAAGTCAGGAGTGTGGAAATGAATGATGCGCCAGAGGACATTAAAGCCCGTTTTGCCCCGGGTGAAGCCGACATCCAGGTAGAGGTAGTCGATCGTGACGGTCGAGTTCTCGGTACCGTCGGCAAGCTTGAAGCACACGTTCCGCCGGGAATTTTGCACCGTGCCTTTTCTCTTTTCCTCTTCGATGAGCAGGGACGCATGCTGCTGCAGCGCCGTGCGGAGTCGAAGTATCACTCACCACTGTTACTGACGAATGCGACCTGCTCGCACCCACTGCCGGGGGAGCCGGTGGCCGATGCCGTTGAGCGTCGTGCGAAGGAAGAGCTCGGTGCGGATGTCTCCCAGTTGGAGGAAATCGGCATTGTTATCTACCAGGTCATCGATGATCGTTCGGGATTGGCAGAGCACGAGTACAACCACGTGTACGCCGGCATCGTCGATCCGAAGTCGGTGGATATCAACCCCGATGAGGTCGATGAAGTGGTGTACGTGACCCCGCAGGAGCTCGCAGAACGTCGTGCGAACGAACCGATGACGGAGTGGTTTAACCACGTCTGGGGTGTCGGGGCGGAGAAGTTCTCCAAGTACGGTTTCGACATTGCGGGTGTGCCGGGTATCCATGGCCCCGCAGAGGCGCAGGCTGCCGCACAGTCGGTTTCGGAAAAGGATGTGTAGCTTCGTGACCAGCGTAGAAAACGCCAGCGTCGACGACTTCGGCCTCGACAAGTCCGAGGAATTGGAGACCGGGGAGTTCTATGCCCTGGCCAATGAACAGGGTGCCGCATTCGGTGAAGGCCATGCCAAGTCGATTTTGTTGGGTGAGCACTCTGTCGTCTACGGCAAGCCGGCTATTGCGCTGCCGGTGACGTCGCTGCGCACGATGGCGTGGATTGACCGCGTGGAGGATTCTCCAGTCCTGTTTTCCATGGACGGCGAGGTCATCGACATCGACGAGCTGCCGGAGCGCTTTGCCTCCATCGCCGCTGCACTCCGCGCTGGCCTGCGCACCTTCGGTATTCCCGAACGCGACCTGCTGGTTCGTCTCCGCTCTGGTATCCCGCCCGCCGCAGGGCTGGGTGGTTCTGCCGCAGTGGCACATGCGCTTATCGACGCAGTGCGTGACCTCGCCGATGGCACTCTGACCGAGCGTCAGCGCTTTGACCTGGTGCAGGAAGCTGAGCGTCTGGCGCACGGTAACCCCTCTGGCCTGGATGCCACGGTTGCCCGCGCATCGCGTCCGGTTTACTTCAAGCAGGGTGAGTTCCATCCGCTGAAGGTGGCCAAGAAGATGTTGCTGGTGCTGGGGGATACCGGTGTGCGTGGTTCGACGTCGCTGGCCGTTGCCCGCGTGCGTGGTTTCGTCGATTCCCACCGAGTCCACGGCCAAGAGTTGTTGGACCACTTGGGGCAGCTGGCCGATGGCGCGGTGCACAACCTGGCCAAGGGCGATTTTGCCCGTCTGGGACATCGCATGGACTCGGCGCAGGAAGCGCTAGAGGAACTAGGTGTTGGGCATGAGTCCATTACCGATCTCGTCACTGCCGCCCGACTGGCAGGTGCCCACGGGGCAAAGCTCACTGGTGCCGGTTGCGGTGGCTGTGTGATGGCGCTGGCAGAGTCCGCCGATCACGCGGAACTGATTAGCCATGCCATGATGGGCGCCAATGCCGTTGCTACTTGGACTGTGGAGGTAAATCCCTCGTGACCACGACCGCTACCGCCGTCGCTCATCCCAACATCGCTCTGATTAAATACTGGGGCAAGCGCGATGAGGCCGTGCAGCTACCGGCCACAGGTTCGCTGTCCCTTACTCTGGGCATCGCTCCGACGACGACCACGGTGTCGCTTATCGACGATCCCAGCGTCACCGCCGACTCGGGCACTCTGAACGGCCAGGAGATGGTGGGCAAGGACCTCTCCCGTGTCCAGAAGTTTTTGGATTTGGTCCGCGAGCGTGCGGGCAGCACTAGCTTCGCAGAGGTGACCAGCACCAACGAGATTCCGACGGGTGCGGGTCTGGCTTCGTCCGCGTCAGGTTTTGGCGCTCTCGCGCTGGCCGCGGCGAAGGCCTACGGCCTGGACTACACCCCGGAACAGCTCTCTGCTCTGGCCCGTCGCGGTTCGGGCTCGGCCTGTCGCTCTATTTTCGGCGGCCTCGTTGAGTGGCTGCCCGGCGATGACGATGCTTCCAGCCACGCAGTGGCTCTGCCGGATTCCGGCCTGGATCTCTCCCTGGTCGTGGCGGTTTTGGCCCCGGGGCGCAAGAAGATTGACAGCCGTGCCGCCATGCGTCGCACGGTCGAGACATCACCGTTCTTCCCGGCCTGGGTGGAGCAGGTGCCTCGTGATATCGAGGACATGAAGGCCGCCATTGCCGCTGCGGACTTCACTGCGGTCGGCGAGCTTGCCGAGGCCAATGCCATGCGCATGCACGCCACTATGCTGGGGGCTCTTCCTCCGGTGCGGTACTGGAATCCGGATTCGGTGGCGGCTCTCGATCTCGTCGCTACGCTGCGTGACGAGGGCACCGAGTGCTACGCCACCATGGATGCCGGGCCGAACGTGAAGGTGCTGTGCCGCAGCGGCGATGCCGAGACCATCGCGGATCGTTTCCGCGCAGAGTTCGAGGATATTGACGTGCTGGTTTCCGGCTCCGGCCCCGGCGCTTACCTGGTGTAGCTGGGGGAGTAGTTGAGCAACGCTAAAGGCGGACCTATCGAAGGCGAGTCCATCGGCCGTGGCTGCGGCAAGCTGTACCTCACTGGTGAGTATGCGGTGATGGATGTCGAGGGGCTGGCCGTCATCGCAGGTGTCGACCGCTATGTGACAGTTCGGTGCCGCGATGCCGAACCATCGCAGCCGGTCTCTCGCGTGTACTCCAGCTATTACGGCCCGCAGGGGCGCGTCATTGATATCGATGCACCAGATGACATCGCTACCCATACGATTTCCCTGGTCTATCGCATTGCTGCGGGCGAGTTGGAAAACACCCCAGAGCGCCCCATAAATATCGTCATTGAATCAGACCTCGATGACGCCGACAGTGGTGCGAAGTATGGCCTGGGATCCTCCGGGGCTGTCGCTGTGGCTGTAACTCGTGCGCTGGGGACGCACCTGGGTCTGGAGCTGGATTCACTGGACGTGTACAAGATTGCGATGGTGGCCACGCTTCTGGCTGGTGCAGCTGGTTCCGGCGGCGATATCGCGTGCTCCGCGCACGGCGGGGTGGTGCTCTATCGCCGGCCGAATCCGACGGCGCTCGCAGAGCTCGTGGCGGCTGATCCTGTCGCTGCCGTGGCGGCACCGTGGCCGAATCTTCGCATTGACGCCCGCACCGACCTCGGTGGGCTACAACTGTTGGTCGGCTGGACGGGCAGTCCGGTGAAGACGGACTCGCAGTTGAAGAAGGCCGGTGGCGCAGACCGTGATTTTGTGCGCGGGGTCTCGTCGATAAGCGAAAGACTCTGGCAGGCGCTTGCCGACGGCGACCACACGGCGGCGTTTGCCTGCCTGCGTGAGAATCGGACGCTGCTGCAGGACTATGAGCGTGAGCGTGCTGTGTGCATCGAGACGGAGAAACTGAAAGCGCTCGCCGACATCGCCGATGGCGCGGGGGCCGCGGGCAAGAGCAGTGGCTCCGGTGGTGGTGACTGTGGAATCGCGCTGGTGGGAGTCTCAAAAGATGCCGATGCCGAGGAGACTGCCGCGGACATCACCGCGCGCTGGCAAACCGCTGGCATCCAGCCGTTGCCGCTGAAGCTGGCCGCTCAACTTTGACCACAGTTTTTTGACCGTAGAATTTAAGACAGCTGAAATTTACAGAAGCTGGGAACCGAAGCTGCATGCAGCTAGAAAGGGTCGCTTAGGACAATGGCTGAAAAGAGCTCGCACGACCTGGAATATGCACACGTACCGCTGAGCTGGATTGGTCCGGTGCGCATTAGTGGCAACGTCATGAATGACGAGGTGAAGATTCCGCTGGCGACTTACGAGACCCCGCTGTGGCCGTCGTGTGGTCGCGGTGCGAAGGTCTCCCGCATGATCGAAGGTGGCATTACCTGCACTTTCGTCGGTGAGAAGATGACCCGATCGGTGATTTTCACTCTCGACTCGGCAGCTGATGCCGTCATTGCGCGCGACAACATCCTGTCTCGTTATGACGAGCTGAAGAAGGTCGTGGAGTCCTCCTCGCGTTTTGCCAAGCTGGTAGATATTCACTTCCAGATCGCATCGCGTCTTCTCTTTGTCCGCTTTGACTTCTTCTCCGGTGACGCCTCGGGCCACAACATGGCCACGCTGGCGTCTGAGCGTTTGATGTCCTACCTGATGGAACAGATGCCAGAGTTGGGCTATGGCTCGATCTCGGGCAACTTCTGTACCGATAAGAAGACTTCCGCAGTCAATGGCATTCTGGGCCGCGGTAAGTACGTGATCGCCGAGGCCGTCATTCCGGAGCCGGTTGTCCGCGAGCGTCTGCGCACAACTGCCAAGCGCCTGGCTGAGCTCAACGAACGCAAGAACCTCGTCGGCTCCATCATGGCCGGTTCGCTGCGCAGCGGTAATGCGCACTACGCCAATATGCTGCTGGGCTTTTACCTCGCTACCGGTCAGGACGCTGCGAATATCGTCGAAGGCTCGCAGGGGCTGACGCAGGTAGAGGCGCTTGACGACGGCTCCGTGCGCTTTAGCTGCACCCTGCCACATTTGATCGTCGGTTCCGTGGGCAACGGCAAGGGCTTGGACTTCGTGGAGAAGAATCTCACGGCGCTGGGCTGCAAGGAGGACCGTGAGCCGGGCGAGAATGCCCGTCGTCTAGCAGCGTGCTGCGCGGCAATCGTCTGGTGTGGTGAGCTTTCCCTGCTCGCGGCACAGACGAACCCGGGTGAGCTGATGGAGGCGCACGTTTCTATCGAGCGTGCGAAGTAGTGGTTTGTGAATAGTCGTTTGCGACAATTCGCAAAACCTAAGACAAATCTCAGGTAAACGCGCTAGATTTCTGTAGTAGGCAATTAACATTTTGTGGGCAAAATATCCCGTGGTCTGATGACTGCTCTGATGGCCGTTCTGATGACATGGGGATGTTTCGTTGCCCGTTATTTCTTAAAAATCTGTAGAGGTAGTGAAGGCACGGTTTTGATGACAACAAGCAATGTGACCCCGATCGGTATTGATGACATCGCCTTTGCGACGGGTTCGTACTGCATTGACCTCGCCGATATTGCGCCCCGACTCGGAGCGGAACCGGCAAAGTACCACAAGGGCCTGGGGCAGGAACGCTCCAGCGT
The DNA here is from genome assembly GCF_001815745.1 of Corynebacterium sp. HMSC064E07. NCBI lineage: Bacteria > Bacillati > Actinomycetota > Actinomycetes > Mycobacteriales > Corynebacteriaceae > Corynebacterium > Corynebacterium sp. HMSC064E07. The sequence goes on from NZ_KV821828.1 coordinate 83,809, forward strand.
GGTTGCCTCTGATGAAGATCCGGTGACGATGGCCGCGACCGCGGTGAAGAAGATCGTCGACCGCCACGGTATCGACGGCGTGCGCACCATCATGTTCGCCACTGAGACCGGTATCGACCAGTCGAAGGCCGCTGCTGTCTATGTGCATGAGTTGGTCGGTCTTGACCCGCACGCGCGATCTGTCGAGCTGAAGCAGGCTTGCTACTCCGGTACCGCGGCGCTGCAGTTCGCGTGCGCTCTGGTGGCCCGCAATCCGGAGGAGAAGGTCATCGTTGTCGCCTCCGACATTGCCCGCTATGACCTGGACTCCGCTGCGGAGCCGACCCAGGGCGCAGGTGCTGTAGCCATGCTGGTGACCGCTAATCCGCGCATCCTGGCTATCGATGCCGCTTCGGGCGTCTTCACCCGCGAAGTTATGGATTTCTGGCGTCCGAACCACCGCAGCCAGGCGTTGGTGGAGGGCAAGCTCTCTATTAGTGCTTACATCGACGCTGTTCAGGGTGCTTACGAGGACTACCGTGCCCGCGGCGGTGTGGACTTCAGCGAGATTGACTACTTCAGCTACCACCAGCCGTTTACCAAGATGGCCTACAAGGCGCATCGGCAGCTTTCGGCCAATAACGGCGTGGAGCTCACCGCAGAGGACGAGGCCCGCCAGCTCGGCCCAACCACCGCGTACAACCGCATCATCGGTAACTCCTATACCGCATCGGCCTACTTCGGCCTGCTCTCGCTGCTGGACACCGAGAAGGACCTGGCTGGTAAGAAGGTCGCTGTTGTCTCCTATGGTTCCGGCTCGGTTGCTGAGTTCCTCACCGGCAATGTGGTCGAGGGCTACGAGTCCCAGCTGCGCGCCGCAGATAATGCTCGTGAACTGGATGAACGCGTAAAGCTCGATGATCCGACCTACTACCGCCACGCTCAGGTGACGCATGAAGATCCGGGTGAGTACTCCAACCTGGGAGACGACGCCCTGATTGGCACCGGCCCATTCAGCTTCACCGGTGTTGAGGGGTGTAAGCGCATCTACCGCGCTCGTTAGCCCCGGGGGCACCCGTGCTAGTACCTCAACGGAACCGAATCCCCTTTTTTCGCGCCTAACAGTAATAAGAACTGTTTTTCGCGGGGAAGGGGATTTTTCGTGTCCGCACGTTTTACTGGAGGCAGTGGCGGAGGCTTGCTGCACTTTTCGGAAGATGCAGTGACAGCGGCTGCCCGAGAGATCGAGCAGCGCGGCCGTGAAGGCCATGAGCGGTGGGGAAGCGCTCCCGATATTTCCGCGGCAGACTGTGGCCAGGGTTTTGCCGCCCAGGGGCGTCGTCTGCAGCAGGCGGCAGCGCGGCTGCGTGAGCACGGGCAATCGATGTACGCGGGACTTGGCAATCATGCTCCGGCAGTGCGGGAACAGTGGCGTGTCTTTGCAGGCTGTGACAGCGACGGGAGCGCCGACCTCGGTGGAATTGAGGTAGTGGACTGATGCCATGGGTTGCTCGAATTCTTCCGATATTGGTGCGTGTTATTGGCCGTGGAAGCCGTATTGGAGCCAAGCGCGGGGTTGGCGGCATCGGCAAGAATCTGCCCAAAGTCTTGGATAAGGTGCGACGCGCTGACGGCTGGAAGGGCAGCGCCCTATCCAAGTTCTCTAACTCCGTGGGGTTGATAGCCTCCGCGATAACTATTGCTATGGCTTTCGATTGGGGCGGTTTGAAAGGCGATGCCGCCGACGCCGCCAAGGAACGCTGTGATAAAGCCGCGCAGGACTGTGCGAATCAGGATGAGCAGTCCGCCAATGGCGCGCAGAGCGTCGGCGAGTGCGGCAAGAAAGTCGACGAGGTCCTGGAGGATTGCGAAAAGCAGGCCGAAGATATGGCTGAGCAAACCGACGGCATCCTCTCTCAGTGCGAAGCGCTTGTCGACGATCCGGAGGTCGGCGCCGAAGCCGCACAAGTGGCCCAGCAGGTGTGTAACAGTCTCGTCGACTCCACTGGTCAGCTCTACGATGCGCGTAATAGTTGCATCGAGCAGTGTCTTGAGCAGGCAGCGTGTGACACTGAGGCCGCGGTGGTCGCCACCCCGCCGCAGCCTCCTACTGTTCCTGCCAGTTCGGGTGCTACCTCGGCGGCCTGTGCAGAGGTGGCTGAGTCTGGGAGTGGCGAAGGAGCTACTGTAACCGGTGGCAACGGTGCTACCGCTGGTGGAATTGGGGTCGTTGCCAACGTTGATATTGGGATAGAGGCAGGCGTTGCTGCTGGAATATCCGTTGGAGGTGCCATTGGCGCTGCCGGGGCGGCCAGTATCGCTGGAATTGCGGGAGCTGTCGGGGTTGCAGGCAGTGTCGCGTCCTCACTGCTCAACTTAGACATGTGCACGGAGACGGAAGAGCCAGTGTGCGAACAGGCACCTGCGCCAGCACCAGCACCAGCACCAGCTCCTGCGCCGGAGGACTGTGTGCCGGAACCCGAACCAGAACCCAAGCCCGAACCTGAACCCAAGCCCGAACCTGAACCCGAGCCCGAACCTGAAAATGTTCCTGAACCGCCTCCTCCAGCTGAGAAACTAAAGCACTTGGGAATCGAGCTGCCACAGGAGCCGCAAGCAGAACAGCGAGCGGAACCGCAGCCAAAACCACAAGCAGAGCCGCAGCCAGCACCAGCCCAGGATTCGGCAGCATCAGTGCAGGAATCTGCTTCCGCTGTGCCCGAGCCCCCTGAGCAGCCCAACGCCCAGGAGCTTGTGGGCGCGGTCAATTCGCCAACGGCAGGTGAGTGGTAGTGGGGAGTAAGCATGCCGCGAAATATGACCGGATTGGGCAGGACTATTACGACGCTGCTGCAATGACCAGGCAGGAGTTCGATACGGCGATACAGAGGGCACAGAAAGAATTGCAGGGTTTGGAGGAGCGTCGTAAAGCACGCGAAATTAAGGAGAGGGAGGTGGCGGCGGGCGTCGAAAAGCAACAAAAAACCGCCCGACCGAAGGGAACCGTTACGCGGTTGTTCGGGCGGGCGGGGAAAGGGACGCCGACGGTGAAGTCGATTCGGGGCGTGTCCTGAAGCGTGGCCTAGTGACTACTTGCCGGGAATCAGCGAGTGCTCCGGGTTTTCCGGCAGCTCCTTGATGAGCCACTCCATGTCGCGGTTAGTTGTGCCCTTGATAATGGCGGTCGGGTCTGCGAAATCCGAGTACTTCTTGTCGTCACCGACCGTGGCCAGCAGGAAGCCTGTGAGCGCGGCGCGTGCAACCTCCTGGTACTTCACCTTGGAGGAAGAGAAGCCCGCTAGACGACGGAGAAGAGTTGTTTCCGAGAAGCTGCCCTGGTCAGCCTTGTCTACTTCGCGGTAAACGACATCGCCCTTCCACTGAACAGCCAGGCGAGCCGGGTTACCGCGATCGAGCCACTGATCCTCGCCAGGAGCCAGGACGAGGCCCGGGGCCGAGACATTAGTTGCAGCGGCGCTGGAGGAAGGCGCGGTAGTTGCGGGGAAGACGCAGCCAACGCCGGAGATGAGGTCGTGACCAGCGGCGGCGAGGACGGCTACGCCAGCGCCCATGCCGTGGCCGGCAACGCCGAGTTTCTTCGGGTGGACGACGACCTTGCCCTCTCCGAGGCGGACACCAGCGAGAATCTGGAGCGCTGTCTCCAAATCGTTGGCGAGACCACGGTGATCTGCCACGATGCCATTTTCGGTGTCCGGAGCAGCGACCGCGATGCCCCACGAAGCTAGGTGACGCAGCGTGGCGTGGTACTCCTCAATCGGTGTGCGCCAATCGTGTGCGAAGGCGATACCGGGGATGCCATTGCCCTCGGCAGGCGTGTAGACCTTTCCCGGCAGGCCAGTAAAAGCGAGATCACCGACCATGACGCGGTGCGGTCCACGCTTGGAAAGATTAGATGTCAGAGTCTTCAAGTTGTCAGCCACAGTGAATAGCTTAACTATAAGGTGCATACCTTTGCTGAAAAAGTGCCAGGATGAGCGAGAATGTCTATTTCGTTATGACGATTTTCCGCTTCGCGGGTTATTCTGTAGGGCATGTGTGGAATCGTTGGATATGTGGGCCATCAGCCCGCCCTGGATATTGCTGTCGATGCGCTACGACGCATGGAATACCGTGGCTATGACTCCGCGGGTGTTGCCATTGTCGACGATCAGGGGCATATCACTGTAGAGAAGAAGGCCGGTAAACTCGCCAACCTCGAGGCTGCCCTTGATGCGGATGGGCGCGACAAAATCACTGGAACCACCGGAATTGGGCACACCCGCTGGGCTACCCACGGTCGCCCAATTGATGAGAATGCCCACCCACACCAGTCCTATGACGGCAAGGTGGCTATCGTCCACAACGGCATTATCGAGAACTTTGCTCCGCTACGTCAGGAGCTGGAGGATGCCGGCATTGAGCTGAAGTCCGAAACCGACTCCGAGGTCGCCGCGCACATGCTCGCCCGTGCCCTGGACGGTTCCGACGGCGGATCTACCGCTGGTGATTTCGAGGCCTCTGCGCTGTCCGTGCTCAACCGCCTCGAGGGTGCTTTTACGCTGCTGTTTACTCATGCAGACCACCCGGACCGCATCATCGCTGCTCGTCGCTCCACTCCGCTGATTGTCGGTGTGGGCGAAAACGAAATGTTCCTCGGCTCCGATGTTGCGGCTTTCATCGCGCACACCCGCGAGGCCGTGGAGCTGGGGCAGGACAACGTCGTCATCATCACCGCAGATGACTACCGCATTCTGGATTTCGCCGGCAATGAGCAGCAGGGTCGACCATTCACCATCGACTGGGATCTCGCCGCAGCCGAAAAGGGTGGCTATGACTCCTTCATGATGAAGGAAATCCACGAGCAGGCTGCCGCCGTCCGCGATACGTTGGCCGGTCACCTCGTTGACGGCCGCATCGTTCTCGACGAGTCTCGCCTGAGTGACCAAGATCTGCGTGACATCGAGAAGGTCTTCGTCGTCGCCTGTGGTACCGCATACCACTCCGGTTTGTTGGCCAAGTACGCCATTGAGCACTGGGGTCGTATCCCGGTCGAGATTGAGGTCGCTTCCGAGTTCCGCTACCGCGATCCGGTGCTGGACCGCCAGACGCTGGTGGTCGCTATTTCGCAGTCGGGCGAGACTGCTGACACCCTTGAGGCCGTGCGACACGCAAAGAGCCAGGGCGCCCGCGTGCTGGCTGTCTGCAATACCAACGGTGCACAGATTCCGCGTGAGTCTGACGCCGTGCTCTATACGCACGCCGGCCCGGAGATTGGTGTTGCTGCAACCAAGTCGTTCCTGGCGCAGGTAGCCGCAAACTACCTGGTCGGATTGGCTCTTGCCCAGGCACGCGGCACTAAGTACCCGGATGAGGTCACTCGCGAGTTTGAAGAGCTGGAGACCATCCCGGCACTGATTGACAAGGTCGTCGCTAAGGGCGATGAGTTCATCGACATGGCCAAGGAAATCGGTGCTATTCCGACGATGCTCTTCCTCGGCCGTCACGTTGGCTTCCCAGTCGCACTTGAAGGTGCGCTGAAGCTCAAGGAGCTTGCCTACATTCACGCAGAGGGGTTCCCGGCAGGCGAGCTCAAGCATGGCCCAATTGCACTCATCGAGGATGATCTTCCGGTCGTCGTCGTAGTGCCATCGCCGAAGGGTCGCGCCGTGCTGCACTCCAAGATTGTCTCCAACATCCAGGAGATTCGTGCCCGTGGTGCCAAGACCATCGTGATTGCCGAAGAAGGGGATCAGTCGGTGGTTCCTTTTGCGAACTACCTGATTGAAATCCCGGAGACGTCCACGCTGCTCCAGCCGCTGTTGTCTACGATTCCGATGCAGTTCCTGGCAGCTGAGATCGCTCGCCAGTGCGGTAACGAGGACATCGATAAGCCGCGCAACCTGGCTAAGTCAGTCACCGTCGAGTAGTTCGTCCTGCTTTCGTCGGTACTGCTCAATCTCCGCATCGAGTTCTTCATCCGTGAGGGACTCGATGCGTTTTGCTTCTTCCTCGGATAGGTCCCAGACCTCATCGGATACATGGCAAAATGACAACATCCAATCGAGGTTGCGTTTCTGAATCGTCTTCATCTTCCGTGTCACACGCTGATGAAAAGTTTGCTTGCCGACGTTCTTTAGCGGCCCAACCGGAACGCTAGTCGCGGTGTCCCCATTACGGGAAGTCCACACTTCTGTTCCGTCGGGGTATCTGTCGATATCCCAGCCCTCGTGCGTTTTTAGATTGTGGTGTCGGCGGCAGAGACAGTGCAGATTCTCAGTGTCAGTCGGCCCGCCCTGCTTGGGATTGTCGTGGTTGTACGGCTGAATATGGTCCAGGTCGCACTTGGCTGCCGGGACGTCGCAGCCGGGGAAGCGGCAGGTACCGTCACGCCCACGGACGCGAGCCACCTGGCTCTCAGTGGGGCGGTAACCATCCACCTTGCTGTCGGCGGAGATACGGATGTGAGTTGCGCGAGCAAGCCATTCTTCGGTGGCTACCTCGCTCAACCAGCCGACGCCATCAATCCATGCTGGCCCACCGCCGACCTCGCGGTAGACATTGATGACAATCTCGGCATTGGTCGATTTCTGTGCCAGCTGTAGTAGCGCTTCCGCCTGCGTGCACTGTTCACCACGATTGATTGCTGTGTTGCGAATCCCCTGAATCCTGGCCATGAGCTCGGTCGCGCGGTCGTTTTCAAGGATTGCTGTGACCTTTTTGTGCTTGCCATCGCCCGTGTCGGAGAGTGCGACCGCTTCGCCTTCTGGAACCCGTTGGGTGCCGTCGTTGCGGGCGCAGTCGTTGTACTCAGAAACCAAGTCGCCGATTAGACGAGACAGCGTGTAGACACCAACCATTGCTTGTCGAGGTCGCGTCGGAGTGAGCATTTCCAAAAGATGGGGCTCTACCGTGTCGAACTGATCTGGTGACAGCCCGGCAACGCCATTGGCGATGGCGCGGAGATGGGCTAACGAGAAACAGAAGGTGGATTCGATGAGAGCCCGGACTTTTGGTAGGCGTTCGAACATCAGCGCAATTTCGCACAGCGTAGAACACTTGCCGCGGCTAAGGCCGGTTCGAATGCTTATGCGGGCAAGATGGTGATTGACATCGACCTCCTCACCGGGAGCGCAGATATCGATCAGTTGAAGGTCTGCGGCGTTGATGGCACGGGCCGCGCTGCTAATCGGGTCGTCGGATTGCTGGTTGGCCCATGAGGGCTTTTGACCTGGTGCTGGAAGTTCTGTGGGCGGCGATGACATTGGTTATCCCCCTGATTACTACGTGTCCGCCGGAGAATTGAAGATTGTGTTCTGTGGTGGAGAGAAGCGTGGTGGAGGCTGTTTCAACCAGTCCCGCCAACCTCTGTGCACCGGCCAAAGAACTTTTGCTTACAAATTTTCCCTACAACCCAAATCGTACACCTGTTTGAAAAACTGTCAATAGAATTCTGGAAATACGTTCTAAAATTCTGTGCTGAATTAGATCCGGTCCCTCCGTCCGAGCCTCCTCCGTCCGAGGCCCCTCGGCAGGGCGCCGTACATAGGCAGGACTCGCTGTCGCGGATGATGCGGGACATTACCAGCTTCAGCGCCATCCAGTTCCTCCAAGAACTCGTGAATGCGTTCGAGCGTATTGGGGGAGTAGAGCAGTGCGAGGTGATCAGACCAGTCGCCACCGCCAGTGGCATTGTTGACGTTCGTAATGTGGTGACCCTCTTGTTCGGGCAAAAAGGCGCCGGTCCACGGGCGAACCACGGTGTCAAAAGGGGTGCCGATATTCAGGTAGTGCGGACCACGTCGGGTAATGCCACGCGCTGCGCGGTTCAGAGTCGCAATGTAGTCAGAGTCCAGCAGCTGTTGAATGCAGGCACGGCCGACAAGGCGGTCGACGAGTTTGTGCATCGGTAGGCCGCATCGCTCAAGGGCACTGAGCCTTCGGCGCATGCCCCACGCAGTAGTGCCTCGGTGGTTTCCCGCAAGAGAGATGACTGCCCGCACGGGGCTGTTGTCGGAGGCGTACTGCTCGGCTGCTTCTTCGTTGAGGCCACGGTTCAGAGCTTCGTCGTAAAGCGAATCGATGCTCGCGTTGGCGTAGCTGCGGCAGTGTAGACCGCCCTGGGAATGACCGATGAGGTCGATGCGGGGTAGGGAGAGGTGGGCACGGAAGCGGTCGAGAAGGTCGGTGACTTCAGCGAGCGCATCGCTCAAATCGGTGGTGGCTTTGACGCTACGGAGACGGCTGACCAGCGCGGCGGGGTCGGAGCCGTAATCGAGTGAGAATACGGGGCGATTCCGGGCGAGGAACGGCCCCAACATGGCGAAGGAGTTGAACGAGTTCATCCAGGTGCCGTGAACCAGGACAATTGGTGTGCGACCGTTGTATCTGTCCAGGTCAGGAGTGACTTTGCCGTCGAGGATTTCGCGAACGTCCTGCACGCCGTGGGGGATCCATTCGGGATGACGCAACGAGCGCAGGTATGCCTGCGGAAAGGCGCGCAGTAGAGGGCCGAAAACTCGCGTGCTCGGGGAGTAGTCATCCATAGGGGCTAATCGTAGGCTGGGTTTATGACGTACTGCTACACAGCTGCCGAAATTCGCGCCGCGGAACAGCCCTATCTGGACGCACAAACGCGTGACGACGAACTCATGCGCCACGCAGCCGCCGCTGTGTCGGAGGTGGCGGAGCGGATGCTCTCAGAGGCATCTCCGGAGCCTGGTCGCGGTCGCGTGCTGCTGTTGGTCGGATCGGGAGGCAATGGTGGCGATGCACTCTATGCTGGCCGAAACTTGTCCTCGGATGGGCATGGCGTGGATGCGGTTTTGCTGGGCTCGAAGCCGCATGAACGGGCGCTGAAAGCTTTTGAACTCGCAGGTGGGCGGGTGCTGCCGTTGGGGTGTGACCGGGAGACGGATTTATCGAAGATTCTGTGGTCGATTAGTGAAGACTACGCATTGATCATCGACGGCATCGTGGGGCTCGGAGGTCACGGCGCGCTGCGTGAAGAGGCCGCGTGGTTGGTGCGCGAAGCGCGGTTGGGCAAAGTTCCCATTCTCGCGGTTGATGTGCCGAGCGGCGTAGAAGCCGATACTGGGCGTACTTTTGACCCGCCTGCCCAGACCATCAATCCAGACCCTGATTTGGAGGAGGGACAGAACCCGTACTTGCCATCTCACGTCGAGGCCACGACAACGGTGACTTTCGGCGGTCTGCGCTACGCGCACTCGCTGTCCGAATCCTGTGGCACCGTCGAATTACACGAAATTGCGCTCGATGCCTTCTCCCTCGAACTTCCAGGACTGGGGCAGACGCTCTATGAAAACGGTACCTACAATGCCGTCCACCACCAGACTCCGACCGTGGAGTTCTACGAAGCCCTAGGCGGGAGCTTTCCGGCACCACTTGGCGCGATGACCCCGCTCGAACCCGGTGCTGCAGACCACAAGTACTCCACTGGAGTTACAGGAATCGCCGCCGGTAGCGAGGCGTATCCCGGCGCAGGTCAGCTGTGCGTCACCGCTGCCGTGCATGCGACCAGTCCCGCGGTCATCTATGTCGGCGACGCGGCCGCACGTAACCGCATCACCGCAGCCTTGCCGACGGTCATTACGCAGCAGGACTCGGTGGATCGCAAAGAGGTACGCGTCGATGCCTGGGTCGTCGGTCCCGGTCGGGGCACTGATGAGAAAGCCGCCGAGGAACTGCGAGACATTCTGGCCACTGACAAACCAGTGGTCATCGACGCTGACGCACTGACACTGCTGTCGAAGCATGAGGACATCCGACAGCTCGTTCGTGAGCGCGGCCAGGAGCGCAACCTGCGCACTGTTCTCACGCCGCACGCCGGTGAATTCGAGCGCCTGACCGGGCACGAGGTCACTAACCCCATCGCAGATGCGCGTGAACTTGCCGAGCAGTTCTCCTCCGAAGTGTTGCTCAAGGGACGCCGCACTGTGATGGTCAATCCGACAACGCAGCGCACAGTCGTGATTGACGCGGGTAGCTCCTGGGCAGCCACGCCGGGCTCTGGCGATGTACTGTCCGGGCTCCTCGGCGCCTGGGTAGCGCGTGGCGAAGCCCTCTATCTACCAGCAATTATTCATGCGCGCGCCGCATTTTTGGCCGCGCAGACAGAGTTCGGACCAGCACCCTGCAGCGCCCAGGACATCGCCGAATCCATCCGAGATGCCACCGCATGGTTCACCAACGAAGGCAGCAGTGGCAAAATACGGCTATGACTTCCTCGGCACCAGCCATCCTGACCCATACCGTTAATCTCGACGCGATCACCCACAATGTGAAGACCGTCAAGGCCATCGCAGGGGTGTCGGAATTCATGGCCGTCGTCAAGGCGGACGGCTACTCGCAGGGTGCGCTGCAGACCGCGCGTGCCGCGCTGGCCGGCGGGGCAACGCAGCTCGGTGTCGCAACAATCGACGAGGCGCTCTCCCTCCGCGAGGAACTCCGCGCCACGCTTGACGACGGCCACGCCATCCCCATCCTTGCCTGGATCTGGGACGCAGCGGCCACCTCGTTGGTGCAGCGAGCTGTGGCTGCAGATATTGACCTCGGTCTGCCGTCGATGGTTCATGCGCTGGCCGTGGCCAATGCCGGGCGGGCGCTGTCGGTGACACCACGTGTGACGGTGATGGTCGATACGGGCTTGGGGCGCTCGGGATTCTCTATGGCCAATGGGGACTTTGAGCATGCGGTCGCTCAGCTGGTTGAGCTGCACAAGACCGGTGCTCTGAACGTCACCGGTGCTTTCACGCACTTTGCGTGCGCGGATGAGCCGGGCCACGAGAGCGTCGATAAGCAGGCACAGAATTTCTGTGCTGCGATTGCGGCACTGCGTGAGGCGGGGCTGGACGAGCTGATTAACCATGCGGCGAATTCGCCGGCATCGTTGTCACGTCCTGACCTGGCCTTCGATATGGTGCGTCCAGGGCTGGCGATTTATGGTGGCGAGCCAATTGTGGGTGCCACCCATGGATTGCGTCCGGCGATGAGGTGGGAAGCGTCGGTCATATTGGTCAAGAAGCTGCCGGCGGGGCAGTCGGTGTCCTACGGACAGACGTGGACAGCTGACCGCGATACCACCATCGGCATCGTGCCCTGTGGCTACGCCGACGGTATGATGCGCTCGGCCTCCGGGCATTTCGAGGTCAGCATCAATGGCACGCGCTATCCGCAGGTAGGGCGCGTGTGTATGGATCAATTCGTCGTCGACCTGGGGCCCGACACCGAAGTCGAGGCCGGCGACACTGCGGTTATCGTCGGTGATCCCGCACTGGGGGAGCCCGGTCTCGATGACCTCGCGAAGGCATCCGGCACCATTAACTACGAAATCCTCACTGCGCCAAAGGGACGCAGCGAGCGAAAGTGGGTGCGCAGCCGCATCGCGCCAACCGCAGAGGACATGCGTGACCTCGGCGAGGAAATTGGCCGGGAGTTGGCAGCTGGGGATCTGGTGATTCTCGATGGCCCACTCGGCGCGGGCAAAACGACCCTCACGCAGGGCATCGCCCGCGGCATGAATGTGCGCGGTCGCGTGACGTCGCCGACGTTCACAATCGCCCGCGAGCACCGTCCGCTGGCAACCGACGGCGTCACCCTCATCCACGTCGACGCCTATCGACTCTTCGGCGAAGAGGGACCCGGCTCCGATGGCGAGGCCTTCGATGCGCTGGACTCGCTCGATTTGGACACCGACCTTGAGGACAGCGTCGTGGTCGCCGAGTGGGGAATGGGGCTCGCCGAGGTGCTCTCCGAGCGCTATCTACAGGTGAGTATCGATCGTTCGCGTGACGACGATGCCCGCGTCGTCACCTGGACGTGGAGCAAGTAGCTTCAAGTCGGTTCAAGTAGGTTACTGAGTATGAACATTTTGGCCGTTGACACATCGACTCCACAGGTCACCGCGGGAATTGTCCGCGATGGTGAAACCGTGGCCGAAAAGCTGCACCTGGATGCCCGTGCGCACAACGAGGTGCTGGTGCCGCTGATTCAGCAGTGCCTCACTGACAGTGGGGTGGCGGCAACCGAGCTAGATGCCGTGGTTGTCGGCTGTGGGCCGGGGCCGTTTACGGGCTTGCGCGTTGGTATGGCCACCGCAGCCTCCTTCGCCGACGCTCTGGGAATTCCCTGCTACGGCATCTGCAGCCTGGATTCGCTTGCGGGTGGGGTTGGCGATGAACTGGTCGTCACCGATGCCCGCCGCCGCGAGGTGTACTTCGCCGCCTACCGCGATGGCCAGCGAGTTTTCGGCCCGGGAGTGGCCAAGCCAGCCGACGTCATGGAGCTGCTCAAGGAAGAACTTGCAGCAGAAGCCGCCGACTTCGCGCCGAGCCAGGCCCGCGGCAGCCTCAGCCACATCGAGCAAATTACCGGGCTTGAGGTTGCTGCCGAACAAGTCTTTCCCACTCCGACAGCCATGGTTGAAGCGGTCGACTTTGACTCCGCGCCGGGCCCACTGGTGCCGCTGTACTTGCGCCGTCCGGATGCCGTTGTCCCGAAGGCTATGAGATGAGCGTCGTCAAGCTAGTGCGTCTCGGGCCTCCTGCGGCCAAGGCGTGTGCGGCGATTGAGGCGGAGCTATTTGCCGGCGACGATCCCTGGTCGGAATCGGCCTTTATGGCCGAGCTGGCCGCGCCGAACAATTTCTACGTCGGGCTGATTGCAGATGTAGACGAGGACGAAGAACTGTGCGGCTATGCGGGGATTACCAAGCTGGGGCCTGCGGGTGCCGCCGAGTACGAGATTCACACCATCGGGGTGGGGAAGAAGTGGCAGCGCCGGGGCTTTGGGACGCAGCTGATGGACGCGCTGATGGCAGCTGTGGCGGAGGATTCGGGCCCGGTGTTTTTGGAAGTTCGCACAGATAACGAACCCGCAATCGCCATGTATCGGCGCTATGGCTTCGAAAATATGGGGCTGCGAAAGAACTATTATCCGGGCTCTGGGGCGGATGCGTACACGATGTGTCGGCCTGAGTTGGCCAGCTAGATGTTGACGTATTGACTAATCTGCGTTAAACCAGGCACATGGCTAAAACCTTTGCAAAACAGCTCGTAGAAACCCTAGAGAAGCAGGGTGTCAAGCGAATCTTCGGACTCGTTGGAGATAGTTTGAACCCCATTGTCGACGCTGTGCGCGAGTCCTCCATTGAGTGGGTGCACGTTCGCAACGAAGAGGCTGCCGCCTTCGCCGCCGGCGCGGAGTCCCTGGTCACCGGCGAATTAGCAGTGTGTGCGGCCTCCTGTGGCCCGGGTAATACCCACCTCATTCAGGGCCTGTATGACTCCCACCGCAACGGCGCAAAGGTGCTGGCGCTGGCATCGCACATTCCTTCCCGCCAGATTGGCTCGAACTTCTTCCAGGAGACCCATCCGGAGTTCATCTTCAACGAGTGCTCCGGTTACTGCGAGATGGTCAACTCCGCTGAGCAGGGTGGCGTCGTTTTGCATCACGCTATCCAGTCGACCATGACTGGCCACGGTGTTTCCGTGCTGGTTCTGCCGGGCGACATTACAACGCATGAAGTGGAAAATGATGAGTTCGTCACCTCCACAATCAGCAGCGGTCGCCCAGTCGTATTCCCTGACGCCGGCCAGGCCGCCGCGCTTGCCGACGCAATCAACGAGGCTAAAACCGTCACGCTTTTCTGTGGCGCAGGTGTGAAGGACGCCCGCGAACAGGTGCTCAAGCTTGCGGAGAAGATTAAGTCGCCGGTGGGACATGCGCTGGGTGGCAAGATGTACATCCAGTACGACAACCCCTATGACGTCGGTATGTCCGGCCTGCTGGGCTACGGCGCCTGCCACGATGCCTCCAACGATGCTGATCTGTTGATTCTGCTCGGTACTGACTTCCCGTACAACGACTTCCTGCCGACTAAGAACGTCGCACAGGTCGATATCGATGGTCGTGCCATCGGTCGTCGTACCACGGTGAAGTACCCAGTCGTCGGCGATGTGGCTGCCACAATCGAAACCATCCTGCCGCACCTGGATGAAAAGACCGATCGCTCCTTCCTGGACAAGCAGCTGCGGAACCACGAGCGCCTGCTCAGCCACGTCATCGAGGCATACACCCACGACGTTGAGAACATGCGCCCGATTCACCCGGAGTATGTAGCCGACCTGATTGATAAGTACGCCGATGACGATGCCGTCTTCACCGTCGATACCGGTATGGGCAATGTCTGGGCTGCACGCTACGTCACGCCGAATGGCAAGCGAGAGCAGATTGGTTCTTTCCGTCACGGCACTATGGCCAATGCACTGTCGCAGGCCATTGGTGTGCAGGCTGCTGACCGGGACCGTCAGGTCATTACCTTCAACGGTGACGGTGGCCTGTCAATGCTGCTCGGTGAGCTCATCACCGTGAAGCAGGAGCAGCTACCCATCAAGATGTTTGTGTTCAACAACTCCTCGCTCGGCATGGTCAAGCTGGAAATGCTGGTTCAGGGGCTGCCGGAGCACGAGACCGATCACGACGCAGTGGACTACGCCGGAGTCGCAGAGTCGTTGGGTATCAAGGCCATCCGAATTGAAGATCCGGCCGATGCGCCTCGCCTGATTCAGGAGGCGCTGGCATACGACGGCCCGGTGCTGGTGGACATGATCACCGACCCGAATGCCCTGTCCATCCCGGCAAATATCACCTGGGACATGCTGATGGGATTCTCCAAGGCCGCTACTCGCACCGTCTTCGGCGGCGGCGTTGGTCAGATGATCAACATGGCACGGTCGAACCTCCGCAACATCCCGCGGCCATAGTGGGGGTAGCGCTCTCGAGATGCGGGAGCGGGTGCGGTGCGGTACCTCTGTTTCCATGATTAAAGGTTTTCTGGTGAACCCTGACCTGACGCATCGCATCGTCGAATTTGAGTTGGAGGCCGCTGCTACATTCCTCGGCGGAGTTTCCTCCGACCGTGTTTCGGTGGCGTTTCAGGAAGACGGCGCCGATTACGCCGCTCTCTACAACCCGACGGCCAAGGCTGAGGGCGCTGAACCGAATCCGGTCGCGTCCCTCGGCCGCAATGAGGCTGCTACGGGCAACTCGGCTTTCTTTACCGACCCCACCACCGCAATTTGCGGAACGGTCGTATTTGTCGACGCCGAGGGCAAGGATATCGGCGACGAGGAAATCGAGCGTATTAAGCACGGTATGCGCGCCGTGCGTCACTACCGCGATGACTACCCAGAGGAATACGCTCTCTGGCGTGCCGCTGTGCGGAACCTCGGTCGCCTCGAAATTTAAACTCGGTCGCTGGTAAGTGACCCGGTGGTGCGCTAGTACCATGACTGCTATGACCGAGTTGACCCTGCTGGCAATCGAGAGTTCCTGCGATGAGACTGGCGCTGCAGTGATGCGTGTGCGCTACGACGACACCGACACCAGCGCCCCCGCCATTCCCGAGGTGGAAGTGCTTGCCGACGTCGTCGCATCCTCCATGGAACAGCACGCCCGCTTCGGTGGTGTGGTCCCGGAGATTGCTTCCCGCGCTCATTTGGAAGCCCTGCAGCCAGTAGTCTCCGAGGCGCGCGCGCAAGCAGCTGCCAAGCTCGGTATCGATACTTTTATCCCAGATGCCGTCGCCGCTACCGTGGGACCCGGTCTCGCCGGTGCGCTGCTGGTCGGTTCGGCAGGCGCGAAGGCTTATGCCGCCGCCTGGGGTGTGCCTTTCTACGGCATTAATCACCTTGGTGGCCACGTTGCTGTCGGAGCTCTCGACGGCGCGGATCTATCCAACGCAGTGGCGCTCTTGGTTTCCGGCGGGCACACGCAGCTGCTGCGCGTGCAGGGGGTTGGTCGTCCGATGGAGGAGCTCGGATCGACGCTTGACGACGCAGCCGGAGAGGCATACGACAAGGTTTCGAGGTTGCTTGGGTTGGGTTACCCGGGCGGCCCGATTATCGATAAGTTGGCTAAGCAGGGAAATCGCAAGGCCATCGCGTTTCCTCGCGCCATGATGCGCCAGCAGGATGCGCGCCATGACTTCTCCTTCTCCGGCTTGAAAACCGCCGTGGCCCGCTATGTCGAAGCGGCAGAGAAGGAAGGTCGTGAATACTCCGTAGAGGACGTCTGTGCTTCCTTCCAGGAGGCGGTCTGCGATGTATTGACCAAGAAGGCCGTTCGCGCAGCTCAGGATGTGGGGGCCACTACGCTGCTGCTCGGTGGTGGTGTGGCTGCGAACTCGAGGTTGCGTGAACTCGCAGCGGCGCGAGCTACCTCGGCAGGAATTACGCTGCACGTGCCACCGATTAAGCTGTGCACCGACAACGGTGTCATGATTGGCGCAGCTGCCGCCTACCTCATTGCCGCGGGGGTCAAGCCCTCTGGCTACGCCTGCCCGACCGACCCCTCCATGCCTGTGGAAGATCCTGTAATGCAATAAGCAGTGATTGCCCCTCGGATCCATGTTAAATTTCGTTAACTGACTTTGACTTGTTTCTCTGCCATGGATCGCAGGACAATTACAGGAAAGCGCTTGCCCAAAAATGAGTAAAGACTACAGCGAGTGGGAACTTCAGCCATCCGATAATTCGCATAATCAGACTGAGCTGTTTGCGCCGCAGGGTGAACTGCAAACAACGCAAGCACCGCAAGTTGAACATCAGCGCGGTCGTGCTCGGGGAGTGCTATGGGCAGTCATCGCGCTGCTGCTTGTGGTGATTGTCGCTGTAGCGGCGGTGCTTTACCTAGTTGTGAGTGGTCGAGGTGAGCAATGGTTTGGTGCAGGTGCCAAGGATGAAGTAACGCCGAAGCTCACTGTTACTGCGACTGCGACGGAGACCGTGAAGGTGAAGTCGCCGGAGAAAGCCAAGAAGGAAACTACGAGTACGGCTACGCCCGATTATCCGATTAGTGGGGATTGCGAGGCATCGGCGTTCCCGACTACGGAGGAAAACTTTACGATTGTCGCCTGTGACGGATGGTGGGCGCTGGGTGGGCGCGCAAACAGTGGTGGACTGGCGGTCTACCAATGGGACGAAGGTGCCTGGCAAAGGAGGGAGCCAGACAGTCGTTACACAACCGGTTCTGGTGGCCCGTGCTTTAGCGATGAGTACATCAAGGAACACGGAATGACGGTTACTGTGTTCGGTCGTATGGCGTGTAACCCCGACAAGCTGACCAATTAGCATTAGCGCTCACTATTGTTGAGTGTTAGCACTTGCAGGGGTAGAGTGCTAACGAAGGTTGTTTGACACACAGTTGTTCACCCGCGACGACGGCTGTGCACGGCAGACCAACCGGCACAAGAACATCACATCACCGCATGTATGGAGGAATTCATCGTGGCGAACGTCAACATCAAGCCGCTGGAGGACCGCGTCCTCGTCCAGATCAACGAAGCAGAGACCACCACGGCTTCTGGCCTGGTTATCCCGGACTCCGCTAAGGAGAAGCCGCAGGAAGCTACCGTTATCGCAGTTGGTCCGGGTCGTTGGGCCGATGACGATGACCGCATTCCTATGGACGTCAAGGAGGGTGACATCGTCATCTTCTCCAAGTACGGCGGCACTGAGCTGAAGTACCAGGGCGAAGAGTACCTGCTGCTGTCGCAGCGCGACATCCTGGCTGTTATCGAGAACTAAAGGGAGGACGTACCCACACATGGCGAAGCTTATTGCTTTTAACGAAGAGGCTCGCGAAGGCCTCAAGCGCGGTGTGGACACGCTTGCCGACGCAGTCAAGGTCACGCTTGGCCCGAAGGGTCGCAACGTTGTCCTGGACAAGGCCTTCGGCGGTCCGCTGGTCACCAATGATGGTGTGACCATCGCCCGCGACATCGACGTTGAGGATCCGTTTGAGAACCTCGGCGCGCAGTTGGTTAAGTCCGTTGCGGTCAAGACCAATGACGTTGCCGGTGACGGTACTACTACCGCAACGCTGCTGGCACAGGCGCTGGTCCACGAGGGTCTGCGCAACGTTGCAGCCGGCGCAAACCCGATTTCGCTGAACCGTGGTATTCACGCTGCATCCGACAAGGCGGTTGAGCTGCTGAAGCAGCGCGCCACCTCGGTCAGCAGCTCTGCTGCCATCGCACAGGTGGCAACCGTTTCCTCGCGCGACACTGAAATTGGTGACCTGGTTGCAGGTGCCATGGACAAGGTTGGCAAGGACGGCGTCGTCTCTGTGGAGGAGTCGCAGTCGATTGCCACCGAGCTGTCCGTGACCGAGGGCGTGTCTTTCAACAAGGGCTTCCTCTCGCCGTACTTCATTACCGACGTCGAGGCTCAGCAGGCAATTCTTGACGGTGCACAGGTGCTGCTGGTCCGTGAGAAGATTTCCTCCCTGCCGGAGTTCCTGCCGATTCTGGAGAAGATTGCCGAGTCCGGCAAGCCGACTCTGATTATGGCTGAGGATATCGAGGGCGAGGCGCTGTCCGCACTGGTCATCAACGCTATGCGCAAGACCTTGAAGGTTGCCGCAGTGAAGGCACCGTACTTCGGTGACCGTCGTAAGGCGTTCATGGATGATCTGGCAGTTGTCACCGGTGCAACCGTCGTTACGGCTGACACTGGCATGCAGCTGAAGGACGTAGGACTTGAGGTGCTGGGTAACGCACGCCGTATCACCATTACCAAGGACGAGACCGTTCTGGTTGACGGTGCCGGCACCGCTGAGGCTGTGGAAGAGCGTCGTAACCAGATCCGTGCCGAGATTGAGCGCACTGACTCTGACTGGGATCGCGAGAAGCTGGAAGAGCGTCTGGCGAAGCTCTCTGGCGGCGTGGCTGTCATTAAGGTCGGCGCTGCTACCGAGACCGAGGTCAACGAGCGCAAGCTGCGTGTCGAGGATGCCATTAACGCTGCTCGTGCGGCAGCTCAGGAAGGCGTCATCGCCGGCGGCGGTTCCGTACTGGTGCAGATCTCCCGTGAACTCGAGGCATTCGCTGACGAGTTCGAGGGCGACGAGGCAGTCGGTGTCCGTGCAGTTGCCAAGGCTCTGACCCGTCCGGCTTTTTGGATTGCTGAGAATGCTGGTAAGGACGGTGCTGTCGTTGTCTACCACATTGGTGAGCTGGAGAACGGCAACGGCTACAACGCTGCTACTGACACTTACGAGAACCTGATTGAGTCCGGCGTCATCGACCCGGTCAAGGTCACTCACTCCGCAGTCGTCAACGCAACCTCCGTGGCGCGTATGCTGCTGACCACCGAGGCTTCCGTTGTGGATAAGCCGGAGGAAGAGCCGCAGCACGATCACGCTCACTAATTGTCAGTGAGCTAGTGCCCGGGCCTTTGGCACGTAAAATGCTCCCCACCTTTCAATCTGAGGGTGGGGAGCATTTTGGTTTTTATGTGAACCGGCTGGAGTCCGAGAGAGGGGAGGGACTACATGGCAGTAACTAGAACGCGTTCAAGTTCGCGTTCACGTGCGGCCGGCTTAGCTCGAAGGATTTCATTTCGTTCAGATTCGCTGAGACCGCCCCAGACACCGTATGGCTCACCAACCTTGAGTGCGTGACTACGGCACTGCATAAGAACAGGGCAAGAACGGCAGATAGCCTTCGCACGGGCTTCACGCAGGCTGCGTGCGCGTCCGCGCTCGCCTTCCGGGTGGAAGAAGGTCGCGGAGTCCTGCCCGCGGCAAGAGCCGTGCAGCTGCCAATCCCACAAATCCGCATTGGGCCCGGGCAAGTGGTCGATGTACGTCATCGGAATTGATGTCTCCTTCATTGAGCTTTCTTGAAGCAGTGAGCTCAAGTGTGGAGGCCAACAATGAACGGTTGGTAAACCTAAGGAGGCCAGCCGGGATACTACGCAAACAATTCCGTCAAACTCTTACCAAATTTTTAGAAACGGCCAGGTCGTCGAGAACGCAAACCGTCGACAAAGCCTGCGCAGTAGTCCCATGGGGCGTAACGGGAGGGGTCTGGATCGAATTGTGGCTCGTGAACCGGGGATGCCTGGCCAGACAGGAGCATCAGGTAGTGGTTTTCCAAAACCTCCCAGTTATAAAAGTGCTCGTCACCGCAGTCCTCACACAACATGCAGACGCCCAGTAATCCCTCTGGGCTCAAAGCGGTGCGGAATAGGCGAACTGCGGCCAGATCTTCAAGAACCTCTCGACGTTCCTGGTCTGTCAGTGGAGCAAACGGCTCATCCGGCTCGAGAAAGCTTGCCGGGTCATTGGGATCTCCTTCGAACGGATCCCGCGGCATGGATGAGAAAAAGTTGTGGTTCACAACCACTACCGTAACAGCTCTGTACGGCAATCCTGTCGATTGGCGATGCACTTAGTTGGGGTTTAGTTCACCTTGGAATAACCCTCAGCTAGCTTTCGGCTAACCCTTGTCGGGCACCTGTCGCTCCGCCTAATTGTCGCGTTTCATCACTGAAGGACTACCCTGTATATAACGTTTGGCAACCACGAAGCGATAGCGCCCCTGGCCGGATGTCGGCAAGGGTGGAGCAGGAGGAGTCCATGACCAACCCCACGGGAATTAGCCTCGGCGGAGACAATCCCAACAAGATTCCACTAGTCGGCCTTACATTCGATGACGTCCTGCTGCTGCCGGATGCTTCGGACGTTATCCCCTCCGGCGTTGATACTTCGACGCAGCTCACTCGTGAGCTGCGTCTGAACATTCCGGTTGTGTCCGCTGCTATGGACACCGTCACCGAGGCCCGCATGGCTGTTGCCATGGCCCGCCAGGGCGGTATGGGTATCCTGCACCGCAACCTGTCTATCGAGGAGCAGGCTCAGCAGGTCGAGATTGTGAAGCGCTCTGAGGCTGGCATGGTGTCCGACCCGGTGACCTGTTCCCCGGATGACACCATCGCCGAAGTAGATGCCAAGTGCGCTCGTTACCGCATCTCGGGCCTGCCGGTCGTCGATAAGGACGGCAAGTTGGTCGGTATCTGCACCAACCGTGACATGCGTTTTGAGGCAGACCTGAACCGCAAGGTTTCCGAAATCATGACCCCGATGCCGCTGGTCGTGGCTGAGCAGGGTGTGTCTGGCGATGCGGCGCTGAACCTGCTGCGCGCTCACAAGGTGGAGAAGCTGCCGATCGTCGATGGCGAAGGCCGCCTGACTGGTCTGATTACCGTCAAGGACTTCGTCAAGAAGGATCAGTACCCGAATGCTTCCAAGGATGGTTCCGGCCGTCTGCTGGTCGGTGCTGGCATCGGTACCGGCGAGGACTCCTGGAAGCGCGCGCACGCATTGGCTGACGCAGGCGTAGACGTGCTCGTTGTTGATACCGCTCACGCCCACAACTCAGGTGTACTTGAGATGGTCTCCCGCGTTAAGAAGGAATTCGGCGAGAACATCCAGATTATCGGCGGCAACCTGGCTACCCGTGGCGCTGCACAGGCCATGATTGACGCGGGTGCAGATGCCATCAAGGTCGGTATCGGCCCAGGCTCGATTTGCACCACTCGCGTTGTCGCAGGTGTGGGCGCCCCGCAGATCACCGCCATCATGGAAGCCTCTGTCGCAGCTAAGAAGGCTGGCGTTCCGATTATCGCCGATGGCGGTATGCAGTTCTCCGGCGACATCGCCAAGGCTCTGGCAGCCGGTGCATCCTCCGTCATGCTCGGTTCGATGCTGGCCGGTACCGCTGAGGCTCCGGGTGAGGTCACCTTCGTCAACGGCAAGCAGTACAAGATGTACCGTGGCATGGGCTCGCTGGGTGCTATGCAGGGCCGCGGCCTGACCGGTGAGAAGCGCTCCTACTCCAAGGACCGCTACTTCCAGGCTGATGTCAAGAGCGAAGAGAAGCTGGTTCCGGAAGGCATTGAGGGTCGTGTTCCGTTCCGCGGCAGTATCGACTCCATCGTTCACCAGCTGGTCGGTGGTCTGCGTGCAGCTATGGGCTACACCGGTTCCGCTACCGTCGAGCAGCTGCACGACGCACAGTTCGTCCAGATCACCGCTGCAGGCCTGCGCGAGTCGCACCCGCACGATATCCAGATGACTGTCGAAGCGCCGAACTACTACCAGCGCTAAACTGGCTTAGTCGAGTTAAATTCCACGGAAAGGGCATGTGAGGAAAGCTCATGCGCGACATCGTTGAAATCGGTATTGGCCGCGAGGCACGCCGGACCTACGAGTTGGACGATATTGCACTCGTTCCCACTCGGCGTACCCGGTCGTCCAAGGACGTCGATACCTCCTGGCGAATTGACGCCTACGATTTCGAACTCCCGATGATGATGCATCCGACAGATGCCATCGCCAGCCCGGAATCCGTCGCTGAGTTTGCTCGCCTGGGCGGTTTGGCGGTTCTCAACGCCGAGGGTATCTGGGCCCGTCACGCCGATGCGCAGGACAAGATCGCCGAGCTGGTGGAGTTGGCAAAGAATGCCGCCACCAAGCGTGAATCCGAGGCAGCGAACCGCAAGCTGCAGGAACTGCACTCTGCTCCAATTGATACTGACCTGTTGGTTGAGCGCATCAAGGAGATTCGCGCAACCGGCGCGATTACTGCAGTTCGTGTCTCCCCGCAGCATGCCCGTGAGCTGGCTCCGCTGGCTATCAAGGCCGGCATCGACTTGTTGGTTATCCAGGGCACGCTGATTTCCGCAGAGCATGTCACGGCTCAGGGTGAACCGCTAAACCTCAAGGACTTCATCGGCAGCCTGGACGTTCCAGTTATCGCCGGTGGCGTTGTCGACTACCAGACTGCGCTGCATCTGATGCGTTCAGGCGCAGCTGGTGTGATTGTCGGTACGGGCTTTACGACGTCCCCGGATGCGCTCGGTATCGATGTGCCAATGGCTACCGCTATTGCGGATGCTGCAGCTGCCCGTAAGGACTACCTCGATGAGACCGAGGGGCGCTACGTCCACATCATTGCTGATGGCGGCATTGATACCGTCGGTGACATTGCCAAGGCAATCGCCTGCGGTGCGGATGCTGTGGCACTGTCCAGTGTGCTGGCAACCGTCCACGAAGCTCCGGGGCAGGGCTACGCCTGGCCGTCTGTTGCGGCACACCCGAAGTACCCGCGCGGTGCGGTGTGGCCGGTCGTCGACGATGAGAAGGAATTGGTCAGCCTGGAAGAGGCTCTGTTTGGCCCGTCCGCTTCGCCGTTCGGTGACCGCAATCTCGCCGGTGGCCTGCGTCGCGCGATGGCCAAGTGCGGCTTTACCAACCTGAAGTCCTTCCACCGCGTTGAGCTGTCGGTACGTCCAAAGGGTTTTTAATCAAAGTAATCGGATAGTTTTTTCGCAAAACTACCTTACTGAAAAGCCACCTCCGCTTAGGGTTAGGAACATGAGTTCCGCGCATTAGCGTTACGCCCTTAGAGAAGGTGGCTTTTCCCATGAGTAAACAACGCGATTTCGATGTTGTAATCGTCGGTTCCGGTTTCGGTGGTTCTGTTTCTGCTTTGCGGTTGACTGAAAAGGGCTACCGAGTGGCAGTTCTCGAAGCTGGTCGACGGTTCGAAGATAAAGACTTTGCCAAGACCAGCTGGCGGCTTCACAAGTACCTGTGGGCTCCTAAGCTGGGACTCTTTGGTGTCCAGCGTGTGCACATGTTGAAAGATGTCATGATTCTCGCTGGTGCTGGAGTCGGCGGTGGTTCTCTTAACTACGCAAACACTCTGTATAAGCCGGGCACCGAGTACTTCCAGCACCGTCAGTGGGGGCACATTACCGACTGGGAGTCAGAACTCACTCCGCACTATGACAATGCATCTCGCATGCTCGGGGTGGTCACCAACCCATCCGACACGCCTGCCGACGTCGTCATGCGTGAGGTAGCCGAAGATATGGGTGTGGGCCATACTTTCCGCTCGACTCCGGTGGGTGTGTTCTTTGGCGCCAAGACAGGTGGACAGGGTGCGCCAGGGCAAACAGTTTCCGATCCTTACTTCGGGGGGATTGGCCCGGACCGTACTGCTTGTACGGAATGTGGTGAGTGCATGACTGGTTGCCGTCACGATGCCAAGAACACCCTGGTTAAAAACTACCTCTACTTGGCGGAGAAGTTCGGTGCGCAGGTCTTTGACCGCACTACCGTTACCGGCCTGCATCCTCAGGCTGATGGCTCCTGGGTTATTGACACTGAGCGCACTGGCCGTTGGGTAGCTAAGGGCAAGCAGCAGTTTAGCGCTAAGCGCGTCATTCTCGCCGCCGGTGCCTGGGGCACCCAGAATTTGCTGCATCGCCAGCAGGCCGATGGGCACTTGCCGCTGCTACCGAAATCTTTGGGCAAGCTGACCCGCACCAACTCCGAGGCTATTTTGGGCGCGATGGGTACGAAGGTGGACCCGGAAAATGACTTCTCTAACGGTGTAGCCATCACTTCATCATTCTTCCCAGACGAGGACACCCATATCGAGCCAGTGCGCTACGGTAAGGGCTCTAATGCCATCGCAATGCTGCAGATGATTATGACCGAAGGAGGTCGTCGGACTCCGCGATGGTTGCAGGCTGTGGGGACCGTCGTAAAGCATCCTAACTACCTGACGCAGCTCGTGAATCTGCGTAAGTGGTCGCAGCGCACCGTGATTTCTCTGGTGATGCAGAATCGCGACAACTCGATTACGACGTACCTGCAAAAGATCGGGCCGGTGCGTTTCCTGATGAGTAAGCAGGGCGAGGGGGAGCCGAATCCGACGTGGATTCCGTCGGGTAACGAAGCTACGCAACGTGCGGCGGACAAGCTCAGTGCACGTGGTCGGAATGGTCGTGTGCTGGCTGGGGGCACTATCGGTGAGTTGGCAAACATTCCTTTGACAGCTCACTTCATTGGCGGCGCAACGATTTCGGATTCACCCGAAAACGGCGTTGTTGATCCGTACTTGCGTGTGTGGGGTTACCCGACGCTCTCGATTCACGACGGTTCGGCGATGGCAGCCAACCCGGGAGTGAACCCGTCACTGTCGATTTCCGCGAATGCGGAGCGTGCAACGTCGCTGTGGCCGAATAAGGGTGAGGAAGATCAGCGTCCGGCGCAGGGTGAGTCCTACGTGCGCCTGGATCCGATTGCTCCGGTGAACCCGGCTGTGCCGGAAGATGCTCCGGCTGCACTGAACCTGGGTATGCCTGCAGTCCGTAAGTCTTGATAAGCTTTAGGGCGTGTCTGAACAGGTGACTAAGCCCGTCCTCGTCGTGGACTTCGGTGCGCAGTATGCGCAGCTCATCGCGCGACGTGTGCGCGAGGCAAAAATTTATTCCGAAGTGGTCTCGCATGATGCGACGACCGAAGAAATTAAGGCCAAGAACCCGGCTGCGCTGGTGCTGTCCGGCGGCCCGTCCAGTGCCTACGCCGAAGGTGCCCCGAAGCTCAACCCAGAGTGGCTTGAGCTGGGCATTCCGGTGTTTGGTATTTGCTACGGCTTCCAGGCGATGACTGAGGTGCTCGGCGGCACGATTGCTGCTACCGGTGACCGTGAGTACGGCCGCACGCAGCTGAACGTCGTCGACGGTGGCGGTGTCGCTCACACTGGTGTGCCGGAGACACACGAGGTGTGGATGAGCCACGGTGACGCGGTGTCTAAGGCGCCGGAGGGCTTCACCGTTACGGCGTCCACCAAGGGTGCTCCGGTAGCGGCTTTCGAGTGCTTGGAAAAGCGCATGGCCGGTGTGCAGTACCACCCGGAGGTCAACCACTCGCCGTATGGTCAGCAGGTTCTGGAGAAGTTCCTGTATGAGATTGCTGGCCTGGAGCCGGACTGGACTGCCGCTAACATCGCGGAAGAGCTGATTGAGCAGGTCCGTAATCAGGTCGGTGAGACCGGTCGCGCAATTTGCGGTCTGTCTGGCGGCGTTGACTCCGCAGTTGCCGCCGCACTTGTGCAACGCGCTATTGGTGACCGTCTGACCTGTGTCTTCGTCGACCATGGGCTGCTGCGCCAGGGTGAGCGCGAGCAGGTTGAGAAGGATTTCGTTGCCGCAACTGGTGCGAAGCTGATTACCGTCGACGATTCCAAGGTCTTCCTGGATGCTCTGGCTGGTATCACCGATCCGGAGACCAAGCGTAAGACCATCGGCCGTGAGTTCATCCGCTCCTTCGAGCGCGCTGTCGCACAGGCGCTGGAGGGCGCTCCGGAGGGCGAGACCGTGGACTTCCTGGTCCAGGGCACCCTGTACCCGGATGTGGTTGAGTCCGGTGGCGGTTCTGGTACCGCCAACATTAAGAGCCACCACAACGTCGGCGGTCTGCCGGATGACGTTGAGTTCACCCTCGTTGAGCCACTGCGCCTGCTGTTTAAGGACGAGGTCCGTGCGGTCGGTCGCGAACTGGGGCTGCCGGAAGAAATCGTCGCTCGCCAGCCGTTCCCGGGTCCGGGTCTTGGTATCCGCATCATCGGCGCTGTCGATAAGGAGCGTCTGGATACCCTCCGCCGCGCCGACGCCATTGCACGCGAGGAAATGACGGCCGCAGGTATGGACGAGGTTGTCTGGCAGTGCCCGGTCGTCCTGCTTGCCGACGTCCGCTCGGTTGGTGTCCAGGGTGATGGTCGTACTTATGGCCACCCAATCGTGCTGCGCCCGGTTTCCTCTGAGGATGCGATGACCGCTGACTGGACTCGCGTTCCGTACGACACCTTGGAGAAGATCTCCACCCGTATCACCAACGAGGTGCCGGAGGTCAACCGAGTGGTCCTGGACGTGACCTCCAAGCCGCCGGGAACCATTGAGTGGGAGTAAGCCACTAGTTGGCAAGGGCCGTGTCTGTGAGTTGTGCAAACTCGCGGGCACGGCCCTTTTCCGTCAGGGCCGAATTGTTCCTGGTGATGGTGATGCGCTTATCGGCCACGAGTGTGTGGAGGGCTGCGCTCACGGCATCGTCGTCAAGCATGGCGAAGTAAGACAGCTGGTCGGTGAAGAAGACGTAGTTGTCGCGCAGACGTGCGGTGAAGAGGACCGCGAGGATGCGGGCCTCTGGTGAGTCGGCGGGATAAGGGCAGCGTTGGGCGAAGTCGTCGGGAAGTTGTGTGGCCATCGGGAGGAAGCCGAATTGCCGCGGCAGGATTGCGCAGGTAGCGGTGATGGCGGACAGAACTAGGGTCACTATGCAGGCGATCGGTGTAGAGGAGATTCGTTCGGCGACAGCAGCAATAATCCATGAGCCGGGGAAAATCAGCAGCACGCTTACGCTGGAGGTCCAAGAGATGTCGTTTGGTGACTCACGCATCGGCTCGGCGAAATAGGATGGCCGAGTTTCTTTGGTGGGTGTTTTTGCGTGGCGCGGGAAAATGGTGATGCCAATGAGTGCGAGTAGAAGCGCAATCAGGATCCACCAGCCAATGGCGCCGATGATATGGGCGTTAAGCAGCGCGAGCAGCGTAATCACTGCGGTGATGACGCCAATCGCCGTCCCCAGCCGCACGGGGTTATTGATAAATTTTGTCGTGCGTTGAGTTGCGTCTTGGTAAGGCCCTGAAGAGTGTTGGCGTCGGCTGCATTCAGTCATACTTCTTAAGTTTAGTAGCGGTGGAACTATAGATTGTTGAGAGTCGTGTGGCTAGTGTTATGACCATGAGCATTGTAAAAATTAACGCTATTACCGTTCCTGAGGGTGCGGGAGAAGAGCTCGAACGTCGCTTTTCCGCTAACTCTTCGAAAATGACCGATGTCCCGGGTTTTATTGGTTTCCAGCTGCTGCGTCCAACCGCAGGGGAGAGCCGCTACTTCGTCTTCACTGAGTGGGAGAGCGAGGAGGCCTACCAGGGGTGGCGTGAGGGCCGTGCGTTCAAGGCATCGCATGAGGGCGAAAAGCGCAAGCCGGTGTCGTCGTCGGCTGATTTGCTCGAATTCGATGTAGTCCTGGATGTGAAGGCGTAAGCATTACGCAATGTAGTGTTCGGCTGAGGTTAGAGCGTCGCGCGGTGGTGTGCGGCGCTTTTCTTCGCACATTAATATCGAACGTACGTGCTATTTAAGGTAGTGTTTAATCCGCTTGTTGGGAAAGAATATTCGAGCAGGGTTCGTGGTGAGCATGGCAGTGAGATGAGGTGGAACAAGAAGTGACAACGGCGGTCAATATTGCTGCGGGGCAGTCTAGGGAGCAGACTATTGCGGCATTGCGGCAGGCGATGGCAGCCCAGTCTGGTGGGACTGCAACTGGTGCAACCTTTGGGCTCGGTGAGGCGCTGCCGGTGCCGGTGGCGTTGGAAAATACGTTGGCGGGAGCAGTGCGAAAAGGGGCTGTCAGTGTCATTGAACAGCCCGGTGCGGTATTGGCAGGCCTAATCGCGGAAGTTACGAAGACAGGTCATGTTGCGCTAGTTGGGCTCTCCGAGCAGGGGTTGCTCTCCGTGGTGGAGTTGGGCGGGAAGCTATCGAACATTGTCTGTGTGCCAGATCCTGGAATGCAGCCACTTGAAGTAATTGGGCTGTTGGCGGACGGCGTTGACTTGGTGGTGGCTTCGTTGGCACGCACTCCGCCGCCGTCGCAGGCACGTCCGCTGCAGGCACGACTGCGCACGAGTGGTTGTGCTCTGGTTTTTGTCGGGCAGCAGTGGCCGGGCGCTGAGTCGGAAATTTCCAGCTCTGTTGCTGGTGTTTCCGGGATTGGTACTGGTTATGGCCGGATTCGGGCAGTGGATTACCACGTCAGTGTGTCGGGGACGCGGTTTCCGCGGAGGCAGTGCCGTTGGCGGGTGGGGGAACAGGTGGAACAGAACAATGTGGTCGCCTTTCCCGCACAGAGGAGGTCCTAATGGCAGCGGCGGAATCGAGCCGTGTGGTGGCGCTATGGCTTCCTGATTGGCCAGTGCAGGCAGCGCATCTAGCATCTGTGACGTCGCAGGCTAATCCGCTCAGTCCAGTTGCAATTGTGGGTGATAGCGGAGTCGCTGCTTGTTCTCCAAGTGCGCGCCGTGCAGGGGTGCGGCGCGGGCAAAGTCGTCGCCATGCGGAAGCGTTGTGCCCGGAACTGGAGGTTGTCGAGGAAAGTGCGGTGCGCGACGCTGCGGAATTCGAATCCGTGCTGCAACGGTTGGAGGCGGTGGCAGCTGGTGTCGAAGCTCTACGGCCAGGCTTGGCGGTTGTGGCAGCGCGAGGGGTAATGCGTTATTACGGCGGACAGGATGTGGCCTTGGAAAAGCTGCTTGATGCCGCTGCGGTACCGGGCGTGGACTGCAGCTTGGGACTCGCAGACGATATTGTGACGGCTATTTTGGCAGCGCGCAGGGGAGTGCTGGTAGCTCCCGGGGAGGATGAAGGCCAAAGATTTCGGCAGGGAATCTCTCTGGTGGAGCTGAGGGCGGAAAGTGCACTGGAGATGCCCGCAGAGCTTGCGAAGTCGTGGCAGGAACTCGGCCTGCGCACATTGGGGGATGTCGCTGCGTTGCCTAAGCGGGATATAGCCAACAGGTTTGGGGCGCAGGGGGCTAGATGGCACGATTTGGCCTGCCGTGGGGAAGTGCGGTTGGTGGCACCGCGATCTTTGCCGCCAGGACTGGCGGTGAGCTACCAGTCTTGGGAGAGTCCACTCCGAAGAGTGGATGAGGCCTCATTCGTCGCGCGCTTTCTAGCTGGGCAACTGCATGAAAAACTTTTTAACCATGGGTATTCGTGTTACCGCTTAGCGGTGGTGGCGCAGTTTAGTGACGGCTCAGAGGTGCGCAGAGTATGGCGCTGCACTGAGCCACTGGCAGAACAGACTACGGCTGACAGAGTTCGGTGGCAGCTCGATGGCTGGCTGAATAACAGGAATCGGCAGCAGCCACGAGGGAACAGCGACACTGGTGCTGGAACTGTTGACGGCGCTGAGGAAAATGACGGAGATGATAGCCGCGGAATCGTAGAGCTGCAGTTAGAGCCACTGGATGTGGTCGCCGCCGGGACTGTAAAGCAGGATTTGTGGCACGGTAGTGATGATGCGCGAGCTAAAGCGCGCCGGGCTGCAGAGCGTGTGCAGGGGTTACTGGGGCCAGAGGCAGTACAGCAACCAGTCATGCAAGGCGGGCGTGGCCCAGGCGAAAGAGTGGGATTTGTCGCTTTCGGAGAAAACCCCAAAAACACAAAAACCGCGGAAATTAATCAGCCATGGCCGGGAGCTGTTCTTGCTCCCAATCCGGCAATTATTCCTGCGACTGCGAATGCAGAGGTGGAAGTGCTCGACGCCGATGGGCACACCGTGGGCGTAACTGGGCGAGCGACCATGACGGCGGAACCGTCCCTGGTGCGACATGGAGTAACAACATATCGCGTGTCATCGTGGGCTGGGCCCTGGCCGATTGATGAGCGCTGGTGGGTACCCGATGAGGCTCGCCGAGCGGCAAGAATACAAATCCGTGCGGTAGCGAATGACGGTACCATCGCCGCCTGGTTGCTCATAGGGCATGCCGGCGCATGGAGAATCGAGGGTGCTTACGCGTAGAGACGCAGTGGAGGAGGAGTGCGTCGGTGGGCAAACCGATTACTTCGATTGGAAGTCAATAACCAGGCGGTTCGGATTGCTCAACGAGAAAACCTTGAACGGGGTCTTATCTCCCTTGAGCCCGACGACATACTGAGTCTGCCCCTCGAAGGTTCCGGCACCGACGACTTCCTTAATAACGGACGTCGATGTCGGCTTGACCGAGTCAGAGGGGAAGTCCTCCATCTGGAAATCAAAGGGGTAGCCCATGCCCCGCAAGTCGATTACCAGCTTGGCTGTGCCGTCGACAGAAATCGGCTTGCCGGAGCCCTGCTGGGTTGGGACATCCTCGTAACGGACGAAGTATCCCGGTGTGCCCTCGCCGGTGAGTTCAAAGACAATACGGTCATAACCGTCGTGGGAACCGACGCGGACATCTTGAATACCCAAGTAAGCGCCATCGGAAGGAGCAGCTTCTGCAGAAGAGCTATTGAAATCGCCCTCCGGAGCAGCATCGTCATCCATGGTGGTCTGCGCCGCCGCAGATGAGCTAGTGGAGCTGCTAGAGCTGCTCGACAAATCGGAGGTGCCAGCGGTTGAGTCAGTTTTCATAGACAGTGCAGCAGCCGAGTCTGAGGAGGAGTCAGAGGAGCAGGCACCGAGAGCTAGACCCAATGCGAGGCACAGGGATGCCGCGATACGGGTACGAGTGCGCGAAGCATCCAGCGATTTCGTATTCATACGTCCGACGGTATGTGCGCAGTTGCGGAATTTCAACAAGTTGAACTGCAAAAGTCGAGGTCAAAGTTATTTGTTGTCAAAGTGTTGCGCAATAGTAATAAAACAGGGGTGAACGCTGCGACCTAAGACCCAATCGCAGAGGCACTCAATTACGCTTAGGTGTATGAGCCAGGCCAAATTTGATACCACCTGTTCCGCTCAGATGGCTGAGCCGCTTCCCGGTACTGCAAAAGCCGGAAAGCTCTTTATTGCGTTGGAGCACCAACTCGGTTGGTCTCACGATATTTTTGACGGCGGGGTATGGGGAGCAGAGATCACCGGTCAGGTAGAAGCCTGGTTATCTGAGCGCGGTGGCGCGTTGCAGCTAATTCGCAAACCAGGCCGAATCGGCCAGCAGCCGTGTGATGGCGTTAACGTCTATATCGCGCATTGCGAGTCAGCGGATGGCTCTGAGGTTTTCCTCGAACATCGCATGGTTGCCGATGTTAAAGGCCTGATGACTCTGGATATCCGGCTTGGACAGCCCACCGAGGGGGCCACTCGTCTAGACCATCCACTGTTTCTCATCTGTACGCACGGTAAGCGCGATCGTTGCTGTGCGATTAAAGGTCGCCCGCTCGCTGCGGCGATGCACAACCTCTACCCAGAGGTCGTGTGGGAAACTTCCCACTCTAAGGGGCACCGCTTTGCGCCGGCTAGCGTACTGCTGCCATGGAATTACAGCTTTGGACGTCTGAGTGCGGTGGACGCCAAGGGGGTTATCGAAGACGCTCAGCGGGGCATCGTGCATGCAGAGGGCTGCCGCGGCCGTGGTATCTACACCCCGCAGGGGCAGGCAGCCGAGTTGGCTGTGCGTCGTCAAGCAGATACGTGGGGCGTAGACGACGTCGCACGCGTTGACGTCGACGGTACGACTGCGGTCGTCGTGCTTTACGACGGCCCCAGCGACCGCGACAAGGTCGTGGAATACGAAGTGGCCCTGGAGAAAATCACCACAGAAGGTGTTGTGTCTTCCTGCGGTGATGCTCCAGGGCCAAAGAAGGGCTGGGCTGCGGTCGAAGTAACCCGCCGCTAGCTAATGGCTAGCTAATGTGTGCGGCTACCTGCGCATAATCTTCTTGGAGAGCCAGTTGCCGAAGATCTGCGCCAACTGGACGATGAAGATGATGACCAGGGTTGTCACCAGAGTGACGTTCCAGTCGAATGCCTGGTAGCCGTAGGTGATTGCGAAGTTGCCCAGTCCGCCGCCGCCGATGTAGCCGGCCATAGCCGACATGTCGACCACGGCGATGAATGCGAAGGTGTAGCCAAGTACCAGTGGGCCCAGTGCCTCCGGCACGACGACCGTACGGATGATGCGCCACGGACTTGCGCCCATCGCACGGGCGGCCTCAATCACGCCGGGGTCGATGGACATCAAGTTCTGCTCCACCAGTCGCGCGATGGCGAATGTGGCGGCAATCGACATGACGAACACCGCGGCTTCGGTGCCGATCGTGGTGCCGACCACGTTCTTTGTCAGTGGGCCGATGGCCGTAACCAAGATGATGAACGGGATTGGGCGAACAAAGTTAATCAGGACATTGAGGACCTGGTAGACAAACTTGTTGCGCAGTACGCCATCATCGCGGGTGGTGTAGAGCAGCACGCCGATTGCTAGACCTGCGACACCGCCAATCAGCATGGCGACACAGACCATGTAGAGCGTCTGGCCGAATGCCTCGCCCAGCATCGGGCCGAGGCTATCCCAGTTGGTGTCCTTGCCACTCACCGATGGCAGAGAGTTTAAGAGACCGATCATGATGCAAGCTCCTCTACCTGTGTCAGTTCGGAAATAGCAGCAATGGCGGCATCGAAATCAGAGGAATCCGAGGCGGAATTGCCTGTCAGCGGAGTCAATCGCAAAGTAAGGCGGCCGTAGGACTTCGCCTGCACATTGGCGACCGCGCCGTGTGCCACCGAGGCGGCGACACCGTGGGCACTAGTGGCCTGTGCTAGGGCACCGAGGTCAACACCGTCATTGATAGTGATGGTGACCAGGCGAGCTGCTGCGCTCTCGGCAGACTGATTCACCGAATCGCGTTCACGGCCAATTGGAACATCGCGCAGTGCGGTGGTGGCGAAGCGGCGGCCAACCTCAGTCTTGGGGTTGGCAAAAACCTCGTGGACCGTACCGGTTTCGACGATGTGACCATTTTCCATGATGGCCATGCGGTCAGCGATACCGCGTACAACCGACATATCATGGGTGATCAGCACGATAGTGACACCCATTTCGCGATTGATGCGACGCAGCAGATCCAGGACGCCGGAAGTAGTTTCCGGGTCGAGTGCCGAGGTGGCTTCGTCGGCAAGCAAGAGCGTCGGTTCGGTGGCGAGCGCACGGGCGATGCCGACACGCTGCTTCTGCCCACCCGAGAGCTGCTCGGGGAAGGACTCCGCCTTGTCGCCGAGACCGACGAACTCCAGCAGCTCCTGGGCGCGAGCGCGGCGCTTGGCCTTCGGCATGCCGGCCAGTTCCAGCGGGTATTCAACGTTGCGAATCGCGTTGCGCGAATGGAAGAGGTTGAAGTGCTGGAAAATCATGCCGATATTGCGGCGCAAGCCCCGTAGCTGGCGCTCGGAGATGCCGACGATGTCGGTGTCATCTAGCAAAACCTGCCCGGAGGTTGGCTTTTCCAGGCCGTTAATCATACGGATGAGCGTTGATTTACCGGCGCCGGAATAACCGATGACGCCGAGGATTTCGCCGGGTTCAACGGTTAGGTTGATGTCGGCGAGCGCGGTGACGTCGCCGAATTGCTTGTTCAGCTCGCGGAATTCGAGCTTCGTTCCCCTGTTGGTCACGAATGAATCAGT
This sequence comes from Corynebacterium sp. HMSC064E07, assembly GCF_001815745.1. Lineage (NCBI taxonomy): Bacteria > Bacillati > Actinomycetota > Actinomycetes > Mycobacteriales > Corynebacteriaceae > Corynebacterium > Corynebacterium sp. HMSC064E07. The sequence continues at coordinate 117,670 of NZ_KV821828.1, forward strand.
GCCCCTTGGTCTGTGTTCCCTGGTGTTGGGCGGTACTTAAGTGGCAGTGGCGTTAGTTCTGCTCGCGCTGCTGCTCTTCGACGCGGTCCAAAATGTCCTGCAGCTCCTTAGCCGAACGGTCAACCGGAACCGAGGTGCCCTTGGAGTCCTCTGCGACTGCGTCCTGGACCTCCTTGGAGTGCCAGATCTTGGAGAGCTCCGCGTACTTCGGGTTGTCAGCATTTTCAGCCTTGGTGACAAAGACGTTGATGTACGGCTCTGCCTCCGTGGAGTTCGGGTCATCCTGGAAGATGGCGGTGTTCGGGTCGATACCGGCGCGGTCCAGGAAGGAGTTATTAATAATGGCAGGCTTACCCTCGCCGTAAGCGGCCGGGGTCTGAGCAGCATCCACTGGCAGGACCGTGACTGTGGAAGCTTCCTTATCGATGTCGGCCGGGGACGGAGTCAGCAGGTCATCCTGCTTCAGCTTTAGCAGGCCAGCCTGAGCCAGCACGTTAATAGCGCGCCCCTGGTTGGAAGGGTCGTTCGGGATAACGACCTCGGTGCCCTTCTTTAGCTCATCAACTGACTTGTGGTCCTTCCAGAACAGAGCCAGCGGGACAATCTCGCTCGAGCCAATCGGAGTCAGGTCCGACTTAGCGCCGACGTTGTACTCAGCCAAGAACTTGATGTGCTGGAAGAGATTGACGTCGAGCTGGCCCTCATCGAGTGCACGGTTCGGGGTCTGGTAGTCGGAGAAGGGCTGAACATCCAGATCGATGCCCTGTTCAGAAGCCTTCTGCTCGAAAACGGTCCAGGCCTTCTTGCCGGCATCCGTGGTACCGATGCGAATGGCGTCATCCGAGCTGCCACAGGCAGTAAGGCCGGTTGCGGCGAACGCGACAGTAAGTACACCGGCGGAAAAACGCTTGAGGTTCATCGAGGGGTCTCCTTATTTAATGGGATTTGTTAGCTGAAGTTTTAAGGCAGAACTAGACCAAGCTGTCTTTAATTCTGGGGTTAAGGCTAGCACTTGCCCAGGTAGTGCTGAAAATTCAACTTCAGCCTAAGCAGTCGAGCGTGGCTGAGGTGTGACTTACGGATGCGTCCCGGGGGTAGCGCTTAATACACATAATAATCGAAAATGCGTTTGAATACAGTCCGGAGGGTGGGTTAATGTTCGTGGCATGGAAAACATCTCGGGCGGACAGTCGGAGCAGTCCGGTCGGCCACTGAGCTGGTCGCGGATTGAGCGTATTCTATCGGGTAAATTTTCAGGAAAACTACAGCCTAATGGCAGCTTCAATGGCTGGCGGGGGCAGCTGTCAGATTCCATCGTTGGGGCTTTTGAAGCTCCGGAAAGCGGTGTTAGTGGCGGAGGTGGCGTGTCATTTTCGCCTGCGGATATTAAGGCGGAATTGCACTGTCGTTCGAGCTATTCATTCCTGCATGGCGCATCGGATCCGGAAGAATTGGTGTCCGAGGCTGCGCGTTTGGGGTTAAACGTGTTGGGGCTCGCAGATCGCGATGGTTTCTATGGAATCGCTCGTTTTGCCGAGGCTGCAGCGGAGGCTGGTATCGCCACAATCATCGGCGCGGAGCTGGGGCTTCCGCAGCGGCCCCTCACAGTGCTGGGGCGGGGGCCCGAGGGCTATCGGCGCCTGAGCCACACGCTGTGTGATGCGCATATGTCGGCAGGGGAGAAGTCCGTCGTCCGCTATCCCTCGCTGCCAGAGTTAGGGGAGGCCGCAGGTGGTTTCTGGCAGGTGCTTGCCGACGTCAGCTGGGTCGGCGACTTGGAAGAGCTCATTGCGGCCTTCGGTGCGGAGAACGTGGCGCTCGAGCACCGCCTGAGCTCCACAGCAGAGGCGGCCGATGATGAGGAGGCTATTTCGGCCGCAGCTGTGAAGTATGGCCTGCGGGAGGTGGTTTCCTCTGCTGCGACGGCGGCCTCGCCTGCGGCAAGCCGGTTGGCCGGGGCGAAGCAGGCCCTTGCTGTGCGGGAGGACTTAGACGGGTTCGAGTCACGGCTGGAGCCCGCAGGCGGAGCTTGGTTGCGTTCGTGGGAGGAGCTATCGGCGGCAACACGGTATCTGGGGGCGCAGGTGCTGCAGGCAACACAGGACATTGCAGGTGAGTGTGCTTTTACGCTTGATCTCATTGCGCCTGAGTTGCCTCGCTGGGAGGTTCCTGCTGGTCACGATGAGGATTCGTGGCTACGGGAAATTGCTCGTGCGGGGGCGCGGCGGCGGTATGGTCCGGCCGATGGAGCTGGGGATAGCTCCGTGCAAGCGCGGGCGTGGGCGCAGTTAGAGAATGAGCTGACTGTGATTCGAGAGCTGGGTTTTCCAGGCTACTTCCTCATCGTGCATGACCTCTGTGAGTTCTGTCGCCGGGCGGGAATTCTGGCGCAGGGGCGCGGTTCGGCCGCTAACTCGGTGGTGTGTTTTGCGCTGGGGATCACCAATGTTGACCCCATTAGTGCCGGGCTGTTGTTCGAGAGGTTTTTGTCGCCAGAACGGGATGGGCCACCGGATATCGATGTAGACATTGAGTCTGGTCGTAGGGAAGAGGTCATCCAATACGTCTATGAAAAGTATGGTCGTGACAATGCCGCGCAGGTGGCCAATGTCATTACCTACCGGCGGCGCGGTGCATTGCGCGATGCGGCGCGGGTGTTGGGGTACTCGCCGGGCGTTATCGATGCGTGGGTCAGAGACCGGGAGGCGTGCCCGCCGGAGCCGGTGCAGCAACTGGCGGAGCAGCTTCGTGGGCAGCCTCGGCATCTAGGTATTCACTCTGGCGGAATGGTGATTTGTGATCGGCCGATTGCGGATGTCGTGCCAGTGGAATGGGCACGCATGGAAGGTCGCTCGGTAGTGCAGTGGGATAAGGATGACTGTGCGGCAGCGGGACTGGTGAAGTTCGACCTGCTTGGCCTCGGAATGCTGGAGGCCATCCACCATTGCATTGACTTGGTCTATGAACAGCATGGGCGCCGAGTGAACCTGTGGGAGATTGATGTCGCTGAACCGGAGGTTTACGAGATGTTGGCACGCGCGGACGCGGTGGGCGTGTTTCAGGTGGAATCGCGCGCGCAGCTGGCCACCTTGCCCCGACTGAAGCCGAGGGAGTTCTTTGATCTGGTGGTGGAGGTGGCACTCATTCGCCCAGGCCCCATTCAAGGCGGTAGCGTGCACCCCTACATTCGCCGCCGAAATGGACTCGAACCGGTGACCTATGAGCATCCGGTGTTGGAGAAGTCCCTCGGGAAGACACTGGGCATTCCGCTATTTCAAGAGCAGCTGATGCAAATGGCCGTCGATGCGGCGGGTTTCAGTGGGGCGGAAGCGGACTCGCTGCGTCGCGCTATGGGGTCGAAGCGCTCAGTGGCCAAAATGGAAGCGCTTCATGCCCGTTTTCTGGCTGGGCTGGAGCGCACCAGTGGCATTGATGCGGATATTGGAGAACAACTGTGGAACAAGATAGTGGCCTTTGCCGCCTACGGTTTCCCGGAATCACACGCGCAGTCGTTTGCCTCCTTGGTGTATTTCTCGGCTTGGTTTAAGTACCACTATCCGGCGGAGTTCTGTGTCGCATTGCTCCGTGCTCAGCCCATGGGGTTTTACTCTCCGCAGTCGTTGATTGCCGATGCCCGCCGGCACGGTATCGGCTGCGATGGTCCGGATATCGCAGTTTCAGGCGTGGAAGCCAGCGTCATCGATGGTCGTATTCGTTTGGGGATCGGTGCCATTGCCGGTGTGGGCAATGACGTGGCGGAACGTATCGTCGCAGCGCGGCCATTTGTCAACGCAGCAGATGTCGCCCGCAGAGCTCGGCTGGGTGTTGGGCACATGGAAGCACTGGCGCGCGCAGGAGCACTTGGGTCGCTGGGGATTGACCGTCGTCAAGCACTGTGGGCGGCGGGCGTGGCGGCGACGGAAAGTGAGGGCATGCTGCCGGGGCTCACGCTTGCCGACGCACCGGCGTTGCCCGGCATGACGGAGTTTGAGCTGGCAGCTGCCGATTTGATGGCAACGGGAGTGACCCCGGGGCAGTACCCGGTGGCCGCGTTGCGGGCAGACCTGCAGGAACGTGGAGTGGTGCCTGCGGCAGAACTGAAAGCAGTGCCCGACGGAACACGAGTAGAAGTGGCGGGAGTCGTGACACATAGGCAACGTCCAGGGACAGCTGGCGGAGTGACATTTTTGGGAATGGAGGACGAAACTGGGCTGGTGAATGTGCTGTGTACACCGGGGCTGTGGAATCGATTTCGGCCGGTAGCGGTGAATTCGCGGGCGATGGTGGTGCGCGGTATCGCGCAGACAGCCTCTGGTGCGGTGACAATCGTGGCCGATCGTCTGGTGGATATGTCCGAGGCTCTGGGGCAGCCAGTGGTGGCAGGTCGAAGTAGAGATTTTCGCTGACTACTAGAATGGATTGTCATGCGCCAGACCTATGAATCCTCGTTAGCACCGGATGGGAGTGCAATCGCCTTTATTGTCCGCGATAGCGGCTACCCGCGTGCGGTACAGCAGGAGATTACTCCGGAGGGGCTAGGGGCGGAGCGCCCCGTGAAACTGCCGGTGGAAGGCCCGGTTACCAGGGTGCTGCACTCCCCGGATGGAAAGTGGATCGCCTGCGAGGTCTCTCCGTACGGTACGGAGCGACTGCAGACCTGGCTGGTATCCACCGATCCGGAGGTCGACGGTGCCCGCCCCCTGCGTATGGATGCGGATATGCGCGCCACACTGGTGGAATGGGATAACGATCTCCTAGCGATGAACGCGGTCGATGCCCAGGGCATTAACTATGCGCGTTTGGTCAACCCGACGAACTCAAAGTATGAGGTCATTGATAAACGCACTGACAGCCAGCTGGTAGCGGCTGAAGGCGGGTTTGGCCTCGTGCGGGTGGGGCCGCGAGGCCACCGTGAGCTACTGCTGGTCGGGCCGGGGCAGCAGTGGCAGCCGCTGTTGCCGTCCGATCCCGGCTCCACCACAGATGCCGGTGTCTTATTGGCGCATCCGGGGCAGGAGAAGCTGACCGCATTCGTACTCTCAGATCATGGCGCGGAACAGCGTCGCATCCTGCGCCTGGGTATTACTCCCGATAGCGGTATCAGCACTACTGAGCCGCGCACAGCGGAATCGACCGCAGCGGAGATTTTGGATATGAAGATCGGCATCGAAGTTGATGTCGAGGAGTTCATTGGCAATCCGGATCAAGACGTCGAAGAATTTGTCATCAGTGAGGATTCCTCCACTGCGGCTGTGCTGTGGAACAGCGGTGGGGTCAGCACGCTTGAGGTGCTTACCCTTGGCCTTCACCCGCAGACTGACGACATGCGGGTGATGGTGCGCCGCAATGTGGAATTGCCGGGCATGGTTGCGCGTGAGCTGTCAATCTCCGGTGACGGTGAGCTGATCTCCCTGACAGTAGAAGGGCCAGGCCTTGCGCCAACGGTGGAGATTCTGCGCAATATCGGTGGTGTCATTGAGCCATTGGACATGGATCGCACCGAACGGATTTTGGCTCTGGAAGAGAAGAATCTGGAGACTATGCCGGCCCCAGAGCTGGTCTACTTTGTCTCCCGCGATGGGTTGGAACTGTCTGGTTGGCTCTACCTTCCGGAGTCGGTGCGCAATAGTTCTAATGACGTTTCCGGAAACGCACTACCGCCGGCTTTTATCCACATCCACGGCGGACCAGAGCTGCAGGCGAAACCCATCCACCACGATGTTCTAGCCAGCATTGTGGAGGCGGGCTTCGTGGTGTTCACTCCTAACGTGCGCGGTTCCTCGGGGTCCGGTAGGTCATTCGAGCACGCAGGTGACCGCTATGGACGCTTTGCCGCTATTGCGGATATCGCAGCGGCGCGTGCCTTCCTCGTTGATGCCGGGTTGGCGGACCCAGAACGCATTGCTCTGGGCGGGCGATCCTACGGTGGCTTCATGTCGTTGTTGGCCTCGGCATGGTATCCGGATCAGTTTGCGGCCATCGTCGATGCCTGCGGAATGACAAGTTTTGAAACCTACTACCAATCCACCGAGCCCTGGTTGGCGCAGGCCGCGTTCCCCCGATACGGCTACCCGTACCAGGATGCTGAGCTTCTGCGCGATATCTCGCCGCTGCACCGTGCGGAGGAAATGAAGGTTCCAACTCTCTTTATCCACGGCGAGTGGGATACCAACGTGCCTCCGCGAGAGTCCGGTCAGATGCGCAACGCCATGGACGCATACGGCGTGCCCACCGATTTTCTAGTGGTCGAGGGAGAGGGCCATAAGTTCTCGAAGCCGAGGAGCCGAGCGCTAATCGGTGAGACCATCATCGCGTTTTTCACCGAGCACGGTGTGTGCGATGCGGCGCCTGCCACGACAGCGGCAGCAGAAACCAACAACGAGCAGTAAAAGAAGCAGCGGAAAAGAACTGACGGAAGAAATGAATAGCGCCACGACCGAGCCAACGAACGCCGAGCCAACGAACTCCACAGACTGGATTACGAGCCACACCTGCCACGTGCTTTTTGACCGGCCTGTCATCCCGCCGAACACCGGAAACGCTATCCGCATGTGTGCGGGCTCTGGAGCTATGTTGCATCTGGCCAAGCCACTGGGGTTCAACTTCGATGACAAGAATCTGCGTCGCGCCGGGCTGGATTACCATGACCTGGCCGATGTGCGTATTCACGATTCCATCGATCAAGCGTTGGAGACCTTTGCCAGCCAAGGGTGCCGCATCTTTGCCTTTACCGCACACGCTGACACTTGGCACACAGACATTGAGTACACGAACACCGATGTACTGCTCTTTGGCCCGGAGCCAACCGGGTTGGAACAGTCAGTGCTCGATGATTCGCGAATTACGCAATTAATCCGAATTCCCATGTTGCCCGCTCGTCGCAGCATGAATCTTTCCAACGCCGCTGCAGTGGCTGCTTATGAAGTCTGGCGTCAGCAGGGCTTTATGGGCGGTAAATAGGGTCAAAGGCGAGGGCGGTTACAGGGCGTTTCTGGGCATTATTAGCTCCTGTGCCTAAGATAAATGCCATGGCAGCGACAAAGCTTGATGGCAAACTCTACCGAGACGAAATCTTCGAAAACCTGGAAAAGCGCGTTGAGCGTTTGAAGGAAGCCGGCTACACCCCGGGGCTGGCCACCGTGTTGGTTGGTGATGATCCAGGCAGCCACTCTTACGTCAAGATGAAGCATCGCGACTGTGAGCAGATTGGTATCGCCTCTATCCGCCGTGATCTCCCAGCTGACACCACGCAGGAAGAACTCGAGGCAGTAATCACCGAGCTGAACGAAAGTCCGGAGTGCACAGGCTACATTGTTCAGTTGCCACTGCCGAAGCACCTGGATGAAAACCGTATTCTGGGCCTCATCGATCCGGAGAAGGACGCCGATGGCCTCCACCCGGTAAACCTGGGCAAGCTGGTCCTCAACGAGCCAGCACCGCTGCCGTGTACCCCAAACGGCTGTATCCACCTGCTGCGACGCTTCGGCGTCGAGCTCAATGGAGCCAAGGTTGTTGTTATCGGCCGCGGTGTCACCGTCGGTCGCCCGATCGGACTGATGCTCACTCGCCGCAGCGAGAACTCCACCGTGACGCTGTGTCACACCGGCACCAAGGACTTGGCCGCTGAAACCCGTCAGGCTGATGTCATCATCGCAGCCGCTGGTGTCGCCCATATGATTACTGCAGACATGGTCAAGCCTGGCGCTGCTGTACTCGACGTGGGAGTTTCGCGTGTCGACGGCAAGCTGGCCGGTGACGTTGCTGATGACGTCTGGGACATTGCCGGTTACGTATCCCCGAACCCAGGTGGTGTCGGCCCACTGACTCGCGCTTTCCTCGTACGCAATGTCGTCGAGCGCGCTGAAAAGCTCGCTGGCCTGGCCTAGTCAGCCAGGAGGAAGAAGTCATGTCGAAAAGGGAAATTGCGCAGCGTGCCCGGCGGGAAGATCTGCCGGATCCAATGCTGAACCCGCATAGTCCGAAGACCCCGCCGCCGGGGGCATCGTGGCCAATGTGGGTGCAGTATACGATTTACGGCGCGCTCTTTTTCGGCATGTCCGCCTTCGTTGTGTTCCTGGGGCTGGAGCGGTGGCGACGCGCCACATTCATGCTGGGAAGCACAATGATGCTGCTCGGCGTGGCTAGGCAGTACCTGCCGGACAGCATTTTAGGTGTGTTCTCCGTACGATCCCGGGCCTTTGACTTATGGTTTTGCTCCATAATCGGGATGGGAATCGTATTCCTCGCAGTCAGCGTGGATGCGCTGGGAAGCTAGCTGACATTAACTGACATCGCGAGCGAGGAAACTACGCACAATCGAATCCACTCGCTCGAACTCCGTCAAGAATCCGTCGTGACCCACGGCGGATTCAATCTTTTCCAGCCCCAAGCAGTTGCCCAGATTGCGGGCGAGGTGCTCCTGCTGGTGGAAAGGGTAGAGAATGTCCGTGTCCACACCGGCAACCATGGTCGGCACGGTTGACGAGTGCAGCGCCTCGTTGAGGCCACCGCGACCACGGCCAATATTGTGCCGATTCAAGGTATCGGTGAGCACGACATACGAGCCGGCATCGAAACGCTGAGCCAGCTTCTTCGCCTGATGATCCAAGTAGCTTTCTACCTGGAAGCGATCTTCCGTGCGCATCGCGCCCAGCGGATCCTCACCGGGCTGCGCTGCCGCGCCAAAGCGGTCATCCATCTCCAGCTCGCCACGGTACGTCAAATGCGCGACCCTGCGTGCAAAACCCAGACCTCGGGCCGGAGTCACACCGCGGTCGTAGTAGTCGCCGCCATGCCAATCGGGATCGGACTCAATGAATTGAATCTGCGCAGACTGAATACCAATCTGCCAAGCAGACGCACGTGCGCCGACACACATCACCAATGCCTTGCCGACGAAATCCGGGTGCATCAGTGACCACTCAAGCGCTCGGGCCCCACCCAAGGAGCCGCCAATGACAGCTTGGAGGCGGGAAATTCCCAGTTCTTGCAGCGCCAGGTGCTCCACCGTCACCGTGTCGCGCACGGAGATTGCGGGGAAGCGAGAGCCCCAGGGCTTGCCGTCGTCCGGATGTGGACTGGAAGGGCCGGTTGTACCGCGACAGCCACCGATGACGTTGGTGCAGATAATGCAGTACTCGTCGGTATCCAGGGCGCGGGCAGAGCCAATCATCCCGTTCCACCAACCCGCAGTCGGGTGGTACTCATCCGAGGGGCCGGAAGCGTGGGCGTCGCCGGTTAGAGCGTGCTCGAGGAGGATGACATTCGAGCAGTCGTCGTTAAGCCGGCCCCAGCGTTCGAACTCGACAGTGACGTCGGGGATGACCGCGCCAGCCTCGGTTGTGACATCGCCGATAAAGACACGCCCCGGTTCGCCCTCGGGTGCGAGGGCGGCCGGGGTAGATGGGGAAAAGCTCATGCCTTATAGACTACTTAGTCCGTTCTGTGTCTGTGTACAAACGGTCTACGCGAGTGCTGCGAAGCCGCCCTCGAGATCGGCGATGATGTCATCGATGTTCTCGATACCGACAGAGAGGCGAACGGTGGCCTGGGAAATGCCGGCGCGGATCAGACCCTCCTCATCGGACTGGGAGTGAGTGGTGGTGGCCGGGTGGACAACCAGCGAGCGGACATCACCGATGTTGGCGACGTTGGAGTGCAGCTTCAGAGCGTCAATGAACTTCCACGCCTTGGCGGTGTCGGCATCCTTCAGGTCGAAGGAGAGCACGCCGCTGGCGCCGGAAAGGTCCAGCTTGTTCAGGGTCTCGTACCACGGGGAGCTCGGCAGTCCAGCGTAGTTGACCTTGGCGACCAGCGGGTGGTTCTCGAGGAACTCAGCGACAGCCTTGGCGTTCTCATTGTGGCGCTCGATGCGCAGAGCCAGGGTGTCGAGGCCCTGAGCCAGAACCCAAGCGTTGAACGGAGCCGGGGCAGCGCCGGTGTCGCGGAGAATGCCAGCGCGAGCACGCAGTGCGAAGGCCGGGGCGCCCAGGTCGGCGAACTTCAGGCCGTGGTAAGCCTCGTCGGCCTCGGTGAAGTTCGGGAAGATGGAACGGCCGTTGCGGGTCTGAGTCCAGTCGAACTTGCCGCCGTCGACGATGACACCGCCAAGGGAGGAGCCGTTACCAGTCAGGAACTTGGTGGTGGAGGAAACCACGACGTCAGCACCGTGCTCGAGCGGGCGCAGCAGGGCCGGGGTCGGAACCGTGTTGTCGACAATCAGCGGAACGTTGTTGCGGTGTGCAACCTCGGCGATGGCCGGGATATCGAGGACGTCGATCTGAGGGTTGGCGATGGACTCACCGTAGAAACCGACGGTGTTGTCCTGAACTGCTGCCTGCCAGGACTCCGGGTCATCCGGGTTCTCGACGAAAGTGCAGTCGATGCCAAGGCGCGGCAGGGTGACCTTGAACAGGGTCTCAGTACCGCCGTAGAGGCGTGGCGAAACGACGAAGTGGTCGCCTGCACGAGCCAGGGTGAGGACAGCAGCGGTCTCAGCTGCCTGGCCGGAGGAGAACAGTACGGCAGCGACGCCGCCTTCGAGGCTGGCGATGCGCTGCTCGACGGCATCCACAGTCGGGTTGGTCAGTCGGGAGTAAATCGGGCCTGCATCCGAGAGGTTGAAGCGGTTGGCAGCGTGCTCAGCGGAATCGAAGACGTAGGAGGAGGTGTTGTAAATCGGCAGGTTGCGCGCGGAGGTCTGTGCGTCCGGAGCGAAGCCGGCGTGAATAGCGCGAGTGGACAGGCCCCAGTTGGCGGCGTTGCTGTTGTCGTACTTGGTGGTCATTTCAGATACTTCCTTGCGGTTTTTTGAGGTCGTTCAAAACGTTGCTTACAAACAATAGTGAACCAAGCTGTCTATTGCAAAGTTTTGGAAAAACCCAAGGTAAGAGGGTGTGTGTATCTGTGTCGAGAGTGCTATAGCCCGCTTAGTACGGATTGGTTTGATTAGTTCTGGGGCGTGGTCGGTTGTGGGGGGTGGAGGCTGCTGTATATGGGGGCGTGGGTGGCGCGTGGTGGGTGGTGGGTGGTGCGTGGCGAGTGGTGTTCGACGGGTGGCGGTTTGCCGAAGGAGTTAGTGCCTACCTTTATGACAGTTTGAAGGCAATTTTTTGGACAAAAGTGTCATAAAGGTAGTCAGTAACTCATGGGGTGAGGCACTGCGGTGCCGGGGCATCGGGCACTGCGGTGCCGAGTGTCGGGGCGAGCCAAACAGGGGACTGAGTATGGGCGAAGGGTACCGTAAAGCGCCGAAAAGCACTGGATACTGTCAAGCCCGTTAAGGAAGTCAGGGTATAGAAAAAGCCCCTCGCACCATGTGCATCAAATGCAACATGAGCGAGGGGCTATCGCCCGAAACCGGCGGTCAGCCTAGGTCGGCCTAGGCCAGCCTGGGCTAACCAGGCCAGTCAGGAGCAAGCAGCTAGTCCTACTTCTTCAGACCGTCGATGATCTCGTTGAACTCAGCGGACGGACGCATAACTGCGGAGGTCTTCTCATCGTCCGGCAGGAAGTAGCCACCCAGGTCAGCCGGGGAGCCCTGAGCATCAATCAGGGTCTTGGTGATGGACTCTTCCTTCTCCGTGAGAGCCTTAGCAACCGGGGCGAAAGCTTCCTTCAGCTCGGAGTTCTCGTCCTGCTTGGCCAGCTCCTGTGCCCAGTAGAGAGCCAGGTAGAAGTGGGAGCCGCGGTTGTCGATTTCGCCAGCCTTGCGGGACGGTGACTTGCCCTCGTCGAGCAGGGTAGCGGTTGCCTTATCCAGGGCCTCAGCCAGGACGCGTGGACGTGGGTCGTCGTCATGCTCAGCGGCGTAGCGCAGGGACTCGGCCAGTGCAAGGAACTCACCCAGGGAGTCCCAGCGCAGGTGGTTTTCTTCCTGAACCTGCTGGACGTGCTTCGGTGCGGAACCGCCTGCGCCGGTCTCGAACAGGCCGCCCCCGGCCATCAGCGGCACGACCGACAGCATCTTGGCGGAGGTGCCCAGCTCCATGATCGGGAACAGGTCGGTGAGGTAGTCACGCAGAACGTTACCGGTTACGGAAATGGTGTTCTCGCCGCGGCGGATGCGCTCGAGGGAGAACTTGGTAGCGGACACCGGATCCATGATGCGGATATCCAGACCCTCGGTGTCGTGGTCTGCCAGGTACTCGTTGACCTTGCTGATCAGGTTGTTGTCGTGCGCACGCTGCGGGTCCAGCCAGAACACTGCAGGGTCGCCAGTGATACGAGCGCGGTTAACGGCCAGCTTCACCCAGTCGCGGATTGGGGCGTCCTTGGTCTGGCAGGAGCGCCAGATGTCACCCTCGGCGACGTGGTGCTCAATCAGAACCTCGCCAGCGGAGTTGATGACCTGCAGGACACCGTCAACCGGAATCTGGAAAGTCTTGTCGTGGGAGCCGTACTCCTCAGCCTTCTGAGCCATCAGGCCGACGTTCGGGACAGAGCCCATGGTGGCCGGGTCGAAAGCGCCATTGGCGCGGCAGTCCTCGATAACAGCCTGGTAGACGCCTGCGTAGGAAGAGTCCGGGATGACTGCGAGGGTGTCGCGCTCCTCACCATCCGGACCCCAGCCCTTGCCGCCGTTGCGGATCAGGGCCGGCATGGAAGCGTCAACGATGACGTCAGACGGAACGTGGAGGTTGGTGATGCCCTTATCGGAGTTGACCATGTAAAGGGCCGGACCTTCCTTCAGGTCCTTCTCGATAGCGGACTTGACGGCCGCCGCAGTAGCGTCGTCAAGCTTGTGTAGACCATCGAGCATGGCGCCCAGGCCGTTGTCCGGAGTCAGGTTGGCGGCAGCCAGCTTGGACTCGAACTTCGGGAAAACAGATGGCAGGAAGGCCTTGACAACCTCGCCGAAGATCAGCGGGTCGGAGACCTTCATCATGGTGGCCTTCAAGTGGACGGAGAACAGGATGTTCTCGCGCTGTGCGCGACGGATCTGAGCGCGCAGGAAGTTGTCCAGGATGTGGACGTTCATGCCCGTGCCGTCAATAATCTCGCCCTTGAGGACCGGCATGTCCTTCTTCAGGGTGATGATCTGGCCGTCGTTAGCCTCGAGCTGGTAGGTCAGCTTGTCGTCGGCCGGCATGACAACGGACTTCTCGTTGTGGCGGAAGTCGTTGGAGGCCATGGTGGCGACGTTGGTCTTGGAGTCTGCGGACCAAGCGCCCATGCGGTGCGGGTGCTTGCGGGCGTAGTTCTTCACCGGCTCCGGAGCGCGGCGGTCGGAGTTGCCCTCACGCAGTACCGGGTTAACGGCAGAGCCCTTGACCTTGTCGAACTTGGCGCGGTCGGCGGTCTCTTCCTCGCCTTCCGGCTGCGACTTGTACTTCGGAATGTCATAGCCCTTTTCCTGCAGCTCTGCGACAGCGCGCTTAATCTGCGGGACGGATGCAGAGATATTCGGCAGCTTGATGATGTTGGCGTCCGGCTCCTTGACCAGCTTGCCCAGGGCTGCCAGCGCATCCTCTACCTTCTGTTCGTCCGAAAGACGCTCCGGGAACTGAGCCAGAATGCGGCCTGCGAGGGAGATGTCGCGGGTTTCAACATTGACACCAGCCTGGCTTGCAAATGCCTCCACGATTGGCTTCAGCGAGTAGCTCGCCAGCAGAGGGGCTTCGTCAGTACGGGTCCAAATAATTGTCGCCATAATTCATGTCTCCTATCTGTTTTGTTCCACGATAACCCAGTTTTGAATCTTGGGTTGTGTCGGGGCATAGCGCAAAAACAGTGATAGTGATATGAATAACGCAATTATGTGAGGTAAGTCACGAAATGCGCAATTATTTGTCGCTTATTCGCCGCTTTTCATTCCATTTTTCGCTTTACGACGGCCCCCGCGCTCAAACCCTTCAAATACGAAAAACCGCGCTGGGGTGTCGTGCACGCCGGCGCGGTTGTTCAGGGCAGCCTAGTTAGTTCTGTGTATTGTTCGGAGGATTGTTCTGGCCGAACTGGTAGCCCTGAGTGTTCTGAGACTGGGGGTACTGCGGAGCATAGCCCTGCCCCGGCGCCGACTGGGTAGTCCTGACCAGTTTCTGGCCGCGGAACCATGCGCGCATGTCCTTGAGGAACATAAGAACGCAAGCCGCGATCAGCATGGCACCTGCGAGGAAGAGGACTACATCCACCCAGGAGCTCAAGAACAGGAGGGGGATGATGGTCATAGCCAACGCCAGTGGTGCCACGGTGACGCAGAAAAAGATTGGTGCCGTCGAGTCTTCACCGCGGAGGATGGAGTGAATCCAGTATGCGGTCAAGGTGACAAGCATCATTCCCAGCAGTAACAGGAGTGGAACAAGAACGAGGGCGGCTGCAGCGCCCATGATGTAGCCGATGTCATCCCAAGTGCCCCCCAATGATGACTCTAGGCTGCCGAGATCGTTGGCGCCCTGGATGCCGAGCGTGATTGCGTACAGAACTGCGATGATGCCAATCAGAGTTGAAAAACTGACCAAGCCGGTAGTGATTCGGGGGATGAGTGGCATGCGCTGCCACATGTTCTGCAGTGTGGCGTTTGCAGGCAGCGGTGGTACATCCGTGGTCACCGTGGTGGTTACTGTCGCAGGACTGGTTTGAGTTGGGGCGGACCACTGTGCTTGCTGGGTTTGCGTCTGGAACGAGGATTCCTGCGCAGTGGGTACCGGGCGATTTGCCAGCCCGCGCAGCGTCGCAATGGTGATGGTGGCGTTCTCATCGGCCAGCAAAGCGTCGTATTCGCGACGACGTCCCTCATCGCCAAGCACTTGCAGCGCAGTGAGCTTCTCCTGGAACTCGCCGGAGTACTCCGAGACTCCAGCATCTCGCAGTTCGGAGAGTTGATTAGAAAGATTTGCATGGAGCTCTTCGGTGCTGGCTGCGCTATCCAGCGTCAGAGACTCATAGAGGTTGTAGCGGTCGCCCATAGTGAATCAAGATCCTATCGGTATTGCAGTTCGAAATATCTTTTAAAACAATTTACCCGGTAGCTAGTACGGCAGCATCGAAGACCCGGAGCGCTCGATGGTAGGAAGTCCGTCACGCTCGAAGGGAATTCGTAGTCCTCGGCAAACAATGCCGATTACAAAATGCTTTGGGAAGAACTTGAGTGAGCGACTTCCACTAATGGCCGCAGATGTTATTCCGCGCACAAATACCCGGGGAACAGGCGGATTAAATAGCGAAATTTTTGTGTTGCGGAGTAGAGTCTCATTTTTCCCTTGCGGCTCCCCTCACGGTTTTGCGAGCCCGTCTTGGGTCGAAAGTCGAGGGGAACTGAGAGTCCACCAACTGGCGTAAGAAGAGAAAAGGAGACGGTCGCAATGACGTCGTCAAGCGAAGTAACAACCCACAACGACGACCACAAACCGCGTGCGCGTCGTGCGGGAGCGTTTAGCTCGCATCGCCGTCCTGTTCCGGTGCAGGACGACATCTCTGATCTACGCCGAATCTTGGTGATTGTGGCTCTGTCGGTCGGTGCATTCGGCATCGGCGTTACCGAGTTTGTGGCCATGGGCCTGCTGCCTTACATCGCTGATGCCTTCGGACGTGATGAGGATGCCGCAGGGCGCATGATTTCGATGTACGCACTCGGTGTTGTCGTGGGCGCACCCCTAATTACCGTGCTGACCGGCTCGATTCCGCGCAGGCGCATGCTCCTGCTGCTGATGGCGGCATTTACCATCGGCAATGGTGCCACGGTTTGGGCAGGCACACTGGGCTCTTTCGAAGCAGTCATGGTCTCGCGCTTCATTGCCGGTCTGCCGCACGGCGCGTATTTCTCGGTAGCGGCGCTGGTGGCGGCCTCCCTGGCTAAGCCGGGACAGCGCGGCAAGATGGTGGCTCTGTCGGGCGTGGGGTTGTCGGTGGCGACTGTGATTGGTGTGCCGGCCGCGCAGGTGCTGGGACAGATCTACGGTTGGCGCAGCGCCTTCGCGTTTGTCGCGGTCATCGGGCTGATTGCATTTGTTTCGCTGTGGTTCGCCGTGCCGCATATGAACCGCATGCCGAAGACACGTCCGATGGATGAGCTCTCGGCTCTGGTGACACCGCAGGTGCTGCTGACCGTCGCAATCGGCACCGTTGGTTTCGGCGGCATGTTCGCGGTTTACACCTACATCACCTGGACTATGACTCGCGAAGCGGGCATGAGCGAAAACCACATCTGGATTGTGCTGATGGCCTACGGCATCGGCATGGTTGTCGGTACTTACATCGGTGGCTGGCTCTCCGACCGCATCGGGGAGTGGGGCATCATGGTTGCGCTGGTGCTGATGGTAATCATGCTCAGCGTCTTCTACTTCACCTCACAGAATGCTGTGCTGGGCACGATCAACTTCCTCCTTATCGGTCTGCTGGGATCGGTATTGGTGCCAAATCTGCAGACCCGTCTGATGGATGTCGCCGGTCGCGCACAGACGCTGGCGGCAGCTCTCAACCAGGCCGCATTGAACATGGCCAACGCCTTTGGAGCGGCGCTCGGTGGTTGGGTCATTGCGTCCGGTTATGGCTACCGCGCACCGGCTTTGGGCGGCGCGACGTTGGCGATGTTGGCTATCTTCATCGCTCTGCCGACCATTGTTCTTTACCGCCGCTCACAGGCGAAGAAGGCTGAGCGCATCGAACTGCGCTAGGGGTCTTCAAGGCGTAGTGCACGCATAGGTAACGTATGAGGGCATGAGCCTTACAATCGCGACAATCAATGTCAACGGCATCCGCGCCGCCGTCAAGGAGCGCAGCGAAACCAACCTGGGATTGCTGGAGTGGTTGAAGCACACCAGTTCCGATGTCGTTTTGTTGCAGGAAGTCCGCGCCACCGACGACCAGGCACGCAAGGCCCTCGCGCCCGCTTTTGATGCCGGATGGCATTGGGTCGGCGCTGAAAACCTGGGTGCAAAGGGGCGCGCCGGCGTGGGCATTCTCTCGCGCTTTCCGCTTAACGACGTCCAGGTGGGCATCGGCTCCGAGGAGTTCGAAGAATCCGGTCGGTTTATCAGTGGTATTGCCCCGGCAGCGGACACCGGCCTGGATGTGGATGTCCAGATTGCCAGCCTCTACCTGCCCTCTGGTGCTGCCCTGAGCGAGAAGCAGGATGAGAAGTACCGCTTCCTCGATGCCTTCTCCGACTACCTGGCGGAACTGGGTGCCAAGGGGCGCGACGGTCACCACGCAGTCATCGGCGGCGACTGGAACATCTGCCACCGCGAACAGGATTTGAAGAACTGGAAGACCAACCGCCGCAAGAGCGGTTTCCTACCGCAGGAGCGTGCCTGGATGGACTCGGTCTTCGGCTGCTGGCCCGATGAGGTTCCCCAGGATTCGCAGGTTCAGGCCAGCGAAAAGGAGCTGGAATCCGGTGCCTTCTCCGATGGTTCTGTGTGGGAGGCCCCGAAGCTCAATGCAGATCCGGTGTGGTTTGATGTCACTCGCCGTCTGCACCCAGAGGCCGACGGCCCCTGGTCCTGGTGGACCTACCGCGGTAAGGCGTTCGATACCGATGCCGGCTGGCGCATCGACTACCAGGCGGTAACCGAACCAATGCTCAAGCGTGCCGTCAGCTCGGTAGTGGATAAGCCTGCCGCCTACGACCTTCGCTGGACGGACCACGCGCCGGTGATCGTGGAGTACGCCTAAACCCGGCATACGCCTAACCCCGAGTGGACTAGTGTGCTCCGACGTCAGCGAACTCTGGGATTATCTCAGGCTCGGGAGCAGTTACGAGATGCCGGTTCTGCCGCAACATCGAGGCGATGCCGTCAACGATGGCGTCGGCCCATTTGTCCTGCATAGCGGGGTCGGCCAAATCGCGGGTGAGTTTTTCAGCGCCCACCGCTCCCAGCGATAGCGCAATTGTCGGCGCATGTGGCCGCGAACTCTGGTTCACCGCCACTGCCGGCGCCAGGCCGGTGCGAAACTCGGTTGGCACCCCGTTTGTGCTGTAACTGCTGTGCGGATTGAAACCTCGGTACACCATTCCGTCGCGCACACCCGCCGCCAACTGCCAATCGGCAGGAGCATCGTCCTCAGGTTCGAGAGACTTCACCACAGCGGATACCGAAAAGCCACGATCGCCGATGTTATCCCCAGAAAGAGTCTGGCCCTCTGATGAGCGACCGACGATTACGGTGGCTGCGCTCGCCGTGTCGTCGGCAAGCGAATGTGCGCCAACGATTGCGCCGCGCTGACGGAGCTTGTCGCTGGCGCGTTGCACGATGCTGTCGATGTGAGCGGAAGTATCCCCACTCAAACGCAGCGCGCGAGGCAGGTCGGCGTTGATAGCCTCGATGGCCTCGCGGCGGGAGTCGACGGTGATGTGCGCGCCGGCGAGCGGATCGACAGCCTCGTCAGGGGAGGGGACGATTGGCTGGCGCGGAGGCATCCACAGCGGATTGGGGCGCGCCGGGCGGCGTGGGGAACTGTTGACAACAGCGTGCAACTCTTCCGGTGAAAACATCTTGTTGACCGCGAAAATCATCACCGAACTGTCGTGATACACAGGCGTGAGCCCCGGCGCGTGCCATGCCCAGGAACGCATCGACAGCGCCTCCGTGCCATCCGTGTTCACACCCGGCGGGGAACTAATGATGTAGTGCACTCCCAGTTTCTTCGCCATGGCATCGAATTCCGGATGTGAGCCCAGCAGGTCAACGTTGATCGGCAGCTTGTTGCTCGCCTCGGCAGTTTTGTCAGAGAAGGAGAAATGGCGGAACAGCGTCGGCAGCCCGTTGATGGCGTACATCCACGCAGAACCGTCACGACGGTCATTGAGAATATGCCCCTCAAACGCATGCGGCTGTGCGGACAGCCAATCAATAGCTTCCATATCCGCAGCGGTCACAAACGTGCTTCCGAAACTCTGGCGAATTGCCTCGCGCTGAGCAGGCCCACTCGCCCAGGTCGCAGGCACAATCGCCAGTGCCGCTACGAGCCCCATCGCCAGCGCAGGATTCCACGACTTGACCGGCTGATTTCGCTTCGCGACGATCCACTGCGCCGCAGCCACAATCCCGACAACGGCAGCCGCGACTGCGTAGCCGACCAGCACTGCGCGCAGAATTCCCATAACCGCCTGCATGCGGTACGGCATGTCGTAGAAGAAAGTGCCAATAAACTTCAGATAGGTGCCGAACGGCTCAGACCAACGGGACTGCGCACTGTCGGACACCACAAAGAGCAGCCCGAAAACCAGCGCCGGCCACGGCGCCCATGGGCTGTCTGGCAGGCGAGAGACCAGCGCCACCACCAGGCCGATGAGCACAAGAACCAGAACAGTCCGGGAAAAGATGGGCTCGTCAGCATAGCGGGAAAATCCGATGAGTGTTCGCCACAGCGATTCGGAGCGGGAAATCTCAATTTGGCCGGTAAAGCCCGCAACGGATTCGCCTTGCCCCCTCGCGGACAAAGCCGCCGGGAGAGTCATCACCAGAGCGAGCGCTCCGATAATTAGCGTGCGAACTAGGCCACTGACGCTCGGTTGGGTGATCAACCACAAGCCAACAAAGAGCACGGCAGCAATTGCGCCGGCCGGGTGCGTGATAAACGTGCCGACCAGGGCAAGCGTAGCGGGGACAATATAGCCCCGCATGGTCAAAGCCGCAGCAATCGGCAAAGCGGCCACCGCGAGCAGATACGGCATGGAGGAGGTGCGCCAAAGAGCCACCCAAATCTCCGGAAGCATCAGCGTCGCGACGGCAGCTGCAGGACCGGCATAGGCCGCCCACTTAGGACCAACTGCGGTGCGGGCTAGCACCGCAGTTGCTGCGGGAAGAAGCAGCGCCGGGGCCAAGAACGCAAACACGTTGGAATCGAGGAAGACCGAGCCGGGCAGCAGCCCCGCCATGGCATGCCAGCCGGTGGGGTAGAACATTTCGGCCCCGGTCTCCTGATTCATCAGGTCACCGGCCGCGGTGGGCGAGGCTATTGCATGTTCGTCAATGAACCGGAGGAAGTTGGTATGCCAGAGCATGTCCCAGGCTTCGCGGATAGCGCCGGGGCCGCCAGGGACGTCGTTAAGCACGAGCATGGCGCGCATCGAGCCGACTACCGTAACTCCGACGACAATCATCGCGGTGACAACGCCGGAATCGAAGCCGTCTTCGGGCGTTGCTCGGGGGACGAATCTGCGCACCAGATAGCCAATAGCACAGAACCATGCCCACATGCCGGCCACGAAGAGCCAGGTGTAATCCAGCCCGAGCGCGTGAGACAACCATGCGGAAAAACCGGTCACACCCAGCATTAATGGGCCGGCAGATGCCAACGCGAGCGTGGGACGTAGCCCACTGGCCCAACCGAGAACTGCGCCTGGGACCAGCAGGATGAAGACGGCAACCGCAATGGCAGCGAGCATGGGACTCCTGACGGATAAGAGAATTGAATTAGTCCAATAATACCTGTGGGTTAGTTCGGCACTTGGGACGCGAGCGCCTAAGATTTGAAGAAGGACTGATGGGACTTCAGCCGCTGTAAAACCCAAGCGCGAATCTGCGCGGGACTTGAAGCGAGCTCGGTGCGGACCAGGAAAGGAGAGGACATCCCCAGTGAAAAACGGCGAGAGCGATAACAAGCGGCACCAGATGGCCGATTTGGAAGCCATCGCACGGAGTCTGCAGAACGACCCTGGCACTGCTGTCAATGTCCCAGTGGTCGTGACTTCCGGTGTCATTGTTGCGTTTATCGTGCTGTCTTTTGCCTACGCGTGGCCACTGTGGATTTCCCTCGGACTCATTGTTCTGCTGGGAGCCGTGATGGTCGTGTCCTACACCCGTAGGCCACCCGTAGCCCCGCTCGAGTTGACCCAGGGGGAGCGTGAGCGTGTTCGCCGTGTTCTCTCTGAACACGGCATTCGCCCAGCGATCACGTTGGTGCGCGCACTGTACCCCGAGGAATCGCCAGCCGCTGCGGCGCGCACCGTCAAATTGCTATCCGATCGAATGCTTGTGGAGCAGGGGGACGAGGGGCGTCGGGGCTAGCTTTTGGCAGTCGGTTTCCTGCAAAAGCCCGTGGTGTTGTCGAAACGGGTACGTCGTCGACTCTCAACTGCGGGCCTCGCGCTAGACTTATTGGCTATGAGTGAAAGCAAGGGGCCTGAAGCAACTAATCCTGCACCGAGTGCTCGTAAGCAGCGCGTTCTGTCCGGCATTCAGCCGACCGCAGATTCCTACCACCTGGGCAACTACCTGGGAGCATTGAAGAACTGGATTAATCTGCAGGATGACTTCGACGCTTACTACTTCATCCCAGACCTGCACGCCATCACTGTCGAGCAGAATCCGAAGGAGCTGCGTCAGCGCACTATCGCAGGTGCCGCACAGCTGATTGCACTTGGTATTGATCCGGAGAAGTCGGTGCTGTTCGTGCAGTCGCATGTGCCCGAGCACGCGGAGCTCGGATGGGTGCTGACCTGCTTGACTGGCTTTGGTGAAGCCAGCCGTATGACGCAGTTTAAGGACAAGTCCTCTCGTCAGGGCGCGGAACACACCTCCGCTGGTTTGTTTGCGTACCCGATGCTGATGGCTGCCGACATTCTGCTCTACCGCCCACAGCTGGTGCCGGTGGGCGAGGACCAACGCCAGCACCTCGAGCTGACGCGTAACCTGGCGCAGCGCTTCAACTCCCGCTACAAGAAAACCTTCGTTGTGCCGGATCCGCACATCATGGAAGGCTCCGCCAAGATCTATGACTTGCAGGATCCGACCTCGAAGATGAGCAAGTCGGGTGCAAATCCGAAGGGCATTATTAACCTCTTGGACGACCCAAAGGTCTCCGCCAAGCGCATTCGCTCGGCCGTTACCGACAATGATGGCGAAATTCGTTTCGACCGTGAGAACAAGCCGGGCGTTTCCAACCTGCTGGTCATTCAGTCGGCGTTGACCGACAAGCCTGTCGACGAGCTCGTTGCCGGCTACGAAGGCGCAGGCTACGGCCAGCTGAAGGCTGATACCGCAGATGCGCTGGAAGCATTCACCACGCCACTGCGTGCACGCTATGAGGAACTCATGGCTGATCGCGGTGAGTTGGAACGGATCCTGGCCGAAGGCGCTGACCGCGCACGTGAAGTTGCTGCCAAGACACTTGCAGATGTGTACGAGCGCGTCGGGTTCCTGAAGGCCGCCAACCGTTAATTCAGCTGTAGACTCTGCACTTCAGTCTCCGTACCGAAAGCTGGCACGTTAAGGTAGAGGACATGGCAACCTCTACTCAAAAAGATCCGAAGAGAACGGACCGCTATGGCATCGAGCGTGTACACGCCGATGAGCCGAGCGCAATCGACCGCCTCCGCGAAAAGTGGGCGTGGTTCGATCACGTTATGCGGATGCAGGAGCGCTACTCCGAGCAGGGCGGCAACTTTTTTGCCGCCGCTGTCACGTACTTCTCCGTGCTGTCGATTTTCCCCCTTATCATGACGGCATTTGCCATCCTCGCACTTGTGTTGCGTGGTAATGAGCAACTGCTCGAGCAAATTCAGTCCGCTATCACCGACTCCATCGATGGGTCAATGGGCGACACCATCAACGCAATTATTGAAGGCGCGATCGATCAGGCCGGTGGCGTTTTCACTGTCGGTTTCATTGCCACCCTGTGGTCGGGTCTTAGTTGGATGAGCAACCTCTCCAACGCAGTGACACAGCTGTGGAAGCGCCCGCTGGGCGCTAGCAACTTCGTGATGGGAAAGGTTCGCGACCTGCTGCGTCTGCTGGGCATGCTGGTTATGATCCTGCTGACCTTCGCTGTCACCGCGGCCGGCTCTTCCGGACTGACACAGTCCCTGCTGGACAAGATTGGTCTGGCCGATGTCCCGGGAATCACAATCATCGCGGGATTGATTGCCATCGCCATTGGTCTCGTTGCCAACTGGCTGCTGTTCTTCTGGATGCTCGCTTTCCTGCCGCGCGGGGGCGCCCCGTTCCGCTCTGCGGCAAAGGGTGCGATTATCGGTGCGATTGGCCTTGAGGTTGTCAAGCAGCTCGGTAGCGTTTTCTTCTCCAACGCCCTGTCGAACCCGGCCGGTGCAGTTTTCGGTCCGGTCATTGGTCTGATGGTCGTTTTCTACCTCATCTGGCGCATCACTATGTACGCCACCGCCTGGACCGCGACGACCGAAGAAGCGCTTGCCGACGAGGAGCTGGATGCACCTGCTCCTGCTGTCATTAACGTCCGTGCGGAAGCGGCCAACCCGTCCGGATTGAACCGCCTGCTCGGTTCGAAATAACTAACCGCGATTGCGTCTGCCGAAGCGGTAGGTGACCATCGCAATCAATGCGATGACACCTACGATGGCAGCGCTGACAGTAATTTTCAGCCCGGTTCCTGTTGACTCGTCGTCCAGGATATCGGGCAATTTTTCTACCAACGTATCCTCAGTCGCTTCCGCTTCGAGGACACCGACAGAGCTGTCCTGCGGGGCCGCGAAGCCGGCGTCGAGAAGCGATGCCGCCTGCTCCCAGGGGCGCGGTGAATCCTCCACAGTGACATCGAGAACGATGACGCCGAGACGACGGCCGTCGCGCTCAGCCACCCCAGCGAAGGTGTGACGGGCATCGTCGGTAAAACCGGTTTTGCCTCCAAGCGCGCCGGGATAGTCCTGGGCAATCAGCTGATTGTCGTTGGCGATTTCGAAGTCATCGACCTCGAGAGCTTTGTCTCCGGGGATGGTGGCCAGGCGGGTGGCCGAGAGTTTGCGATAGGTCTCATTGTTGAATGCGTGCTGGAAGAACAGTGACATGTCGTATGCGGACGTCATCTGGCCCGGAGCATCGAGACCAGTCGGGTTGACCACTCGCGTATCCGTCGCCCCCAATTTCTTTGCCAGGGCGTTGACTTTTTCGGTGGTCTTATCCATGCCACCAAGTTCGCGGGCCAACGCGTGGCCGGTGTCGTTGCCGGAATTGAGCAACAGGCCAGTCAGGAGCGTTTCTACCGAGTAGTTCACGTCCTCGACGATGCCGACACGAGAGCCCTCCATGTTCGCGTCCTCGAATGTCGCTTTAACCGAGGTGTCGAGCTTCAAATCCTCGAGCGCCTCCATCGCCAGCAACACCTTAATAATCGATGCCGGACGGTAGCGGCCGTGCGGGTCCTTCGCCGCAAGGACATTGCCGGATTTCAAATCGAACACCGTCCATGCAGAGGCGGAGAGGTCTTTCGGAACGTCAAACCCCTCACCGCTGACAATGCCGCAGGCGGACATTTTGCTACCTCCAGCCGGTTTTTGGGGAACCGGAAGTGGAGGGGGAGATGTTTCGCCGGGAGCCGGAACCTCCGAGGAGTCCACTGGTGCTGGTGGGAGGGTCTTGTAGGGGCAGCCCTCCGTGTCACGGATGTCAGGTGCGGGGCCGACAATCGGGGCGTCGTCGGTAAGCGAGGTGCTCTGCGCCATGGCTGCGGGGGCAGTGCTCGGCAGAAGCAGAGCGCTGGTGGCTAGCAGCGTAACGGCAGATGAGTAGCGGCGAGAGGGAAACATGATGAAATAAGGGTAGTAAAACGTCACCCGGAATGACGTATTTCTCGTGTGTGGATGGGGGAAAACGGGGGAGAGAAAGTCTTTGTGCAAAGCGGAAATACGATTCCGCGGCAGTGAAGTAGAAGCGGAGGGCGCAGTACCGATAGTCTGGCCATTATGACTAATTCTTTGCACAGTGATGCTCAGTCTCTGGACACACAGTCTTCGGCATCGAATCTCGATGAGATGCGCAAGGTTGTCGCCAGCCTGCCCAAGGTACTGCTTCACGATCACCTCGATGGCGGCCTGCGCCCGCAGACCGTTATCGACCTGGCCGCGGACTGCGGTTACACCGATCAGCTGCCCACCACCGACGTGGATGAACTGGAGAAGTGGTTCATTGACACCGGCAACTCTGGCTCGTTGCCGAGCTACCTGACTGCCTTCGCGCACACCTGCGCCGTCATGCAGACCGCTGAGTCGCTGACGCGCGTGGCGCGTGAGGCCGTAGAGGATTTGGCTGCCGACAACGTTGTCTACGCTGAGCTGCGCCTCGCTCCGGAAAACCATCTGGAAAAGGGCCTGGATATGCAGGCTGTTATCGACGCTCTGGTCGAAGGCCTGGCGCAGGGTGAAGCTCATGCCGCCGCTGAGGGAAAGCACATCACCGCACGTCTGTTGGTCTGTGCGATGCGCCAGAATAACAATTCCAAGGAAGTCGCACAGCTGGTCATCGACAACTACGGGAAGAACTCCGACGGGTACGTTGTCGGTTTTGACATCGCTGGACCGGAAAACGGCTTCCCGCCGGCTAACCACGCCGAAGCATTTACTATGCTGCGGGAGAACCTCATTCCGGTCACCATTCACGCAGGTGAAGACGCCGGTGTGGATTCGTTGCAGGACGCTGTCGTGCAAGGTGCTCACCGCCTGGGGCACGGTGTGCGCATCTACGAGGACTTCGGTGCTTCCCTCGAGGGCATCGAATGTCAGGAGGTTGCCTCCGCTATTCGTGATCGCCAGATTCCGCTGGAAATCTGCCCGACCTCCAACGTTCAGACGGGTGTCTGTGACAGCGTTGCGGACCACCCGTTCTCGCTTCTCGACGATATGAGTTTCGCCTGCACCGTCAACACGGATAACCGCCTGATTGGTGCGACTTCCATGACCAGGGAGTGCATGGAGCTGGTGGAGAACTTCGGCTACGGCTACAGCGAGCTGTTCGAACTGACCTCGAATGCGCTGAACAACGCATTCGTGGACCTGCCGACCCGCGAACACATCATGGACACCATTATTTACCCCGCTTACCTGCAGCTTATCGACAACAGCGACGAGGACATCGAAACTGATGTCAACGGTGCGGGTTTCGGTGCCGAAGATGAACTGAACCTGACGCTGGACTAGCCAGCGCCGGCCAGCTTTGCTGGGTGGGAGCTAGATCTTGGTCGTAAACCGAGCGGCCAAGTCCTTCTCCAGCTGCCTCCAACCCTTGGCCTCATCGTCGTAAGGCGGAACTGGCTCGGACAGCTCTCCGGTGTCCAGCAGGAAGTTCAGCAGCCACTGCAGCTGCTGGTTGCCCGCCAGTACTTCGTTCACGGCATCATCACCAGCCCAGTCAGCGGCGTCTGCGAGTAGCTCGTACGCGCGGGCGAGCTGGGCGGTGTCCACGGCGTTCGGGCCCTTTTCAATATCCTCGGCCAGACCGGTAAACGAGTACTCATTGTCCTCGTGCACCACGGCCTCTAGCTCACCTGCGTTGGCTGCGGTGATGATTTCATCCCACGTCGTCAGCGCCGACATGTCGTGATGCTTGTTCTCCAGCAGCCAACGCACCATCGTGCGTGGCTGCGAGAACGTGTGAATCTCACCGGCGCTGCCCAGGAATAGCGGGCGACGCCCCATGTAACAACGCAAGGTGTATAGCGTGCGGCCAGCGATGGAGATCTTAATCGGGTCGATGCCAGCGTTGGCCCACACCGTCTGATCGTACGGATCGCCGACGGTCTCCTCTGCGGACTTCTTTTCCTCTTCGCGCTTCTTCTCCGCTGCTTCACGACGCTCACGCTCCGCGGCCTCCGCTTCCTTTAGTGCGGCTGCAGCAGTGGTTTCAGACTCTTCATCGATGTTCGGAGTATTTGCGCCGATGGCGTCGATAGCGTCAATGCAACTGTCCCAGTTGGTCAAGATGACATTGCCGATAGCCGACCACTGAGCGGCGCCACCGCCCTGGAAGTGATCAGCACCATTTTGCGTGGCAGCCAGGACAGAGTGAGAGGCGAACATCTGGTTGATCGGATTGAGATCCGCGATCGCACCAATCGAGCGAGTGATGGCAAGAATGCGGTCTGCGCGCGAAACATGGTCGTAGTCGGCCCGGCCAGCCAAAATTTCTGGCAGCCCAATCAGGTCATAACGGTGGCGTGGCGCCGCGATGGCCGCTCCCGGTAGCTGCTGGTTGAAGTTGCGCCAGCTGGGGTGCTGCGTGAAGTCGTGAGGAGCATCCGACTGAAGGAAAGCCAGGAGCTTTGCCGCTGATGAGAACAAATAGATGTCATCGCCGCGGCCGAGCAGAGCCTGCCACTCGGAGCTACCTTCACGCCAACTTGGAGCCCACAACGTGTAAAAGGTGCCCGAGGTCAGCTCGAGTTCGATAGGAACGATGCCTTTCCTGGCCATAGTTTTCGTCGCAGCCCTTCTGCTTGTCGGTGATTATTAGAACTCAAAAATTGTCATACCTGCAGCGCCCCCACGGGTGGCAAGTTTGCGTA
Source organism: Corynebacterium sp. HMSC064E07 (assembly GCF_001815745.1). Lineage (NCBI taxonomy): Bacteria > Bacillati > Actinomycetota > Actinomycetes > Mycobacteriales > Corynebacteriaceae > Corynebacterium > Corynebacterium sp. HMSC064E07. The sequence continues at coordinate 144,862 of NZ_KV821828.1, forward strand.
GTCCTATCTTAGAAGTTTTACGACGCAGATACCCACCGCACTATCCGGTCGGGCGGTAGAACCCTTTAAACGGCATGCCGATGTTGGTTGTACGCACGGGGTTTACCTGTACCGGATCGCCCGCTTCGACCATCTTTCCGTCGCCGATAACCATGGCGACATGGCCGTCCCACACTGCAAGATCGCCAGGCAGCAGTTCATCCTGGCTCACCTGTCGGCCGACGGCCTGTGCTTCTGCCGTGCGGGGAATATCAACACCAGCTTGCCCGTAGGCCCAGTGCGTCAAGCCTGAGCAATCGAGCGCCTGCCCCGGAGTATTTCCGCCCCAACCGTAGGGCGTTCCGACGGCACTGAGTGCAGCCTTCACCGCAGCTTGGGCTTCTGGTGTCGGCGCGCCAGCCCCCGCATCCGCAGGCACCGGCGCGCTGCCCGAATCGGACGACGCCTCCGAACCATCTGCAGCATCGGTAGCGCTGGCCGATCCTGGGGTGTTCGTAGACGTAGAAGCGAGGGCGGCTTGAGTGGTTGCTGGGGCCTCCAACTGCGCCGGACGGGGTGGGGTAGGGGTGTCCACCGCGGCGCTTGCCTGCTGTATCAGCGACTGCACCAGAGGCCGCAGTTCTTGTTCTAGTTTCATAAGCCGCGCAATGGCCTGTGAGATCGCGGAACTGGCCGCTGAGACTAGGCTGGCACCGATCGCGGCGAGACCTGCGGGCCCCGCAGCCGTCGCAGTCAGCGAGCCCATGGCGGAAGTAACAAAATCCATGGCGATCCGGGCCAAATCAGTGGCCGCTGACATTACTGCGGCTAGGCCCTTGGCAATGTCACTGTCAATGGTTCCGGCGCGAGCTTCCAAGTCGGCTGCCGCATTTGCAGCCCGTTTGAGGCTTGTTCCCGCGGCTCCTGCCCCGGAACCAGCACCATCGCCCCAGTTGCGGTCAACGGAATCTGCCACTGAGCGCCAGGCAGTACTCGCGGCGGGGATTGCGGCCCCAGCAAGTCCCGCCAGCGCGGGTGCGATGGCAGGACTTAGCTGTTGTGCAATCGCGCTGGGGACCTCCGTAAGTAGATTGGTGGGAAGCATCACGCACCGCCAATCCCGCGAGCTGCAACGGCTCCCATTTTCGGTGAGATGGACTGCAACGCATGTGCGCCTGCATCTTCAGCAGTGGACACCGCAGAGACAAGAGCGTTCAGTGCACGAGCAGCGCTGGTGCCGTACTCATTCAGCTCAGCCACATGCTCATGCTGGTGCTGTAGAGCAGTGGCTGCAGCGTGACAGAAGGGGCCGGCAAACGGGACGTCGCCAAGCGAGTGCAGTGCGCTGATGTCCAAGGCAGTGCCGCTGTCCTGCTGCGACAATGCGTCAAGGCGCGCGGCATTGGCAGAAATAAGCTCTGGCACCAGCGTAAAGACTGAGTCATTCCCGCTAGTGGCCGGAGAGAGAAATGATTGGCTGTGGGGACTGTGCGGTGATGGACGGGACAAGATTTACGGCCTCTCTAGGAAATTCGCGTGTGGTTAAACACTCAGTGCTGTGGCAGAACGGCTTGCGGGGTTCGGACGGCGGCTGAGTGGTAAGTGGATTTGGTAGTAAGCGGGCTTACACAAATGGGGCGTAGTAAAAAGCCCTCGTATTGTTAGGCGCGAAAAAGGCCGATTCGGTTCCATCTTTTTTTGGGGAACGCGGTTTCAGAAACTTGCGATGCCGGCACCAGAGCGGCAAAAGCAAAGCAATGTATTTTGGAAGGCATGGAGATTACCGTTGTCAACCATCCCTTGGCACAGTCACGTTTGACCATTCTGCGCGACGCGCGCACTGATAACGCGGGCTTCCGTGCGGCACTCGCCGATCTGGGCGCAATGCTGATTTACGAGGCAAGCCGGGAGCTGCCCGTCGATAACTTCGATGTTCAGACTCCAATCACCACCGCGCCGGGTTACCGTCTGCAGGATCCGCCGATTATTGTTCCCGTCATTCGTGCGGGGCTTGGCATGATTGATCCGTCGCTGTCGATGATTCCGGATGCGCAGGTGGGCTTTATTGGCCTGGCTCGTAATGAGGAAACCCATGAGCCGGTGCCGTACCTCGAGGCGCTGCCGGAGGATCTGTCCGGGCGCACTGTCTTCCTGGTCGACCCAATGCTGGCAACCGGTGGTTCACTGCTGCATGCCCTGAAGCTGTTGGCAGATCGCGGAGCGGACAACATCACGGCCGTGTGCATCATTTCCGCACAGCAGGGTGTCGACGCCTTGAAGGAATCCGGTTTCCCGGTGCGTCTTGTCACCACTGTGGTGGACCCGGATCTTAACGAGGATGCCTACATTGTGCCGGGGTTGGGAGATGCGGGCGACCGTCTCTACGGTCCCCGCAACATTGATCTTTAAATTAATCTCTTAGGCAGTTCCCCAGGCTTCTGCGGCGTACTTTTTGACGACCTCGTTGTCCTTGGTCACAAGAACTCCGTCGGGGGACATCTGGTACTTGTACGAGCCGTTTTGTGCAACAACGCGGTCGCCCTCATCGACGATGATGTCCATCGATCCGGAACCCTGTGGTGTATCCGAGCGGTAGTACTTCTCGCCGGAGCGCGTCTCACAAGCAGCAGCCTTAATTCCCTGTTCAGCGGCGATAACAGCAAAGGCGCGGTCACCGTTGTCGCAGCGTGCGGAGCTGCCCACGAAGCCCAGGCCGTCCAAGTCGGAGCGGCCAGTGCCGAAGTCCTGTCCCTCCGGAGCTGTTGTCGGCTCAGAGCTCGTCGTCGTTGATGATGAAGACGTGGTGCTCGGCGTCGACGACGAGGAAGATGTCGAAGTGCTCGGCGTGCTTGACGACGTCTCGGAGGTCTTCGACGGAGTTGTCGTCGTGGTGGTCGTCTTGCTCGTAGAAGTCGAACTCGTCGAGGACGGCGGTGTCGAACTGGGCGACGTCGGCTGCGAGGAGGAGGGGACCTCCGGACGCTGGGGCTCATCATTATTGTTCAGCGACAGGCCGATGGCGATGCCGATGACAACCACGAGTGCTGTGGCCACGATGATGATGGGGATGCTGAGAGACTTAGGTGTGCCATTGCCGGACATGCCTATTATCATCGCAGACTTCCTCAAAATGTGAAACATCTGATAATTGAAGAGGTCAAAGTTAAAGAAGTGGCTCCTGGTCATGTGTACGTCTGGCGCTGACATTCAAGCGCTTGCCGGCCACTGCTATCGCTGGCGCAGTCGTCGGTAGGCCTCTTGTTACGGCCTGTCGGCGGAGCGCTTACACTGGAGAGTTGTGATTGAGGAGTTTATTAAGCACTGGTGGGCTGAGCACGCGAACGAGATTCTCGAGTGGCGGCGGCATCTTCATGCGCACCCAGAGCTATCTCACATGGAGCACGCCACCACGGCTTTTGTGGAGGAGAAGCTGCGTGCTGCAGGGCTGAAACCAGTGCTGTTTCCCAACACCGGCTTGATGGTTGACATTGGTGAAGCCGAACTCGCCGGTAGTGACGCCGGAGGTGAACTCCCAGGGCGTCTCGCTTTCCGCGGTGACATAGACGCGCTTCCAATTACTGAGACCACGGGGCTGGAGTTTGCCAGCACCAACGATGGCGTCATGCATGCCTGCGGGCATGATTTTCACACCGCGATTACGCTCGCGACGGCATTGGCCATGGCTGAGTACCACGAGAAGCACACGTTGCCTACTCCGCTGCGTTTCATTTTCCAACCGGCAGAGGAAGTCATGGTTGGCGGCGCGCCCGAAGTTATTGCCGCCGGTGCGCTCAATGGGGTTGAACGTATTTTTGCTGTCCACTGTGAGCCGAAACTACGTGTCGGTCACGTTGGCGTTCGAACAGGTGCCATCACCTCTGCAGCTGACACCCTGGAGATTCAGGTGCATGGTCCGGGCGGGCATACCTCCCGTCCGCAGATGACGGCCGATGTTGTCTATGCGCTGGGTAAATTGATTGTAGATTTGCCGGGCTTGCTGTCGCGACGCGTCGATCCTCGTACAGGCACCGTGCTGACGTTCGGCTCCGTTCACTCCGGGTACGCGCACAACGCGATTCCGTCGGAAGGCAGCGTCAGTGGCACCCTGCGCACCGCGGACATCAAGACCTGGCGCGACATCGATCCACTGGTGCGCGAACTGATTGAACAGGTCCTCGCTCCGACCGGCGCCGATTGCACCATCAACTACGAGCGTGGCGTGCCGCCTGTGCTTAACGACGAATACTGCACCGCCCTGATTGCGGAAGCGGTGCGACGAGTGGACGAGAATGCTGTCATTCAGGCCCCACAGTCGTCCGGCGGCGAGGACTTCGGTTGGTATCTCGAGCACGTCCCGGGTGCGATGGCTCGTCTGGGCTGCTGGTCCGGTCGTGGAGACAAGCACGATTTGCACCGAGATGATCTAATCGTGGACGAGCGTTGCCTGGGCGTTGGTGTGAAACTCTTCGCTGGCATCGTCGCACGCTATGAGGATGGCGCGCAGTCAACCATGACTGTCCGTTAGACTATTGGGGCAAAGCGGGGAAAACGCCTCCCGCGGTAGTTACATTGTGATATCCACGGCAACTTTGGAGGATTTGTGGCACAGAGGATCGTAATCATTGGCGGCGGCCCAGCCGGCTACGAAGCAGCGCTGGTTGGCGCCAAGTACGGTGCTGAAGTCACTGTGGTTGAGGATGCCGGTATGGGCGGTTCTTCCGTCCTGTGGGATTGCGTTCCCTCTAAGGCCTTCATCGCGGCGACGGGCGTTCGTACCGATATGCGCCGTGCGGACGAGATGGGTCTTCGCCCGGACTTCTCCCAGCGTAAAATCGACTTCACTGCGGTCAACGAGCGCGTTAAGCGCCTGGCGCAGCAGCAGTCTGACGATGTTCGCGCACAGATGGAGCGCGAGGGCATCAAAATGCTGCAGGGCCGCGGTCGTCTCGATGACCACGACCCGGGCCGTGTAACTCACTACGTCACCGTCGACTTGCTCGAGGGCGGCGAGGTCACTCTTGAAGCCGACCTGGTGCTGGTCTGCACCGGTGCGTCCCCACGTATTCTGCCGGGTGCAATTCCTGATGGTGACCGTATTTTGACCTGGCGTCAGGTTTACGAACTGGAGGAGCTGCCGGAGCACCTCATTGTGGTCGGTTCTGGTGTTACCGGTGCTGAGTTCGTATCCTCGTTCACCGAGTTGGGTGTGAAGGTCACCATGGTCGCTTCGCGTGACCGTATCCTGCCGCACGAGGATGCTGACGCTGCAGATGCCCTGGAGGAGGTCCTGCTGGAGCGCGGTGTGGACGTTGTGAAGAACGCCCGCTGTGATCTTGTCGAACGCACTGAGGACGGCGGCGTTCGCGTCGTCACTTCCGACGGCCGTGAGGTCTTCGGCTCCCACGCGTTGATGACCGTCGGATCGATTCCGAACACTGCGGATATGGGTCTGGACGCAAGTGGTGTGAAAATGACCCCGTCTGGCCACATTCACGTTGACCGTGTTTCCCGCACCAACGTGCCGGGTATCTACGCTGCCGGTGACTGCACCGACTTGTTCCCGCTGGCTTCCGTTGCAGCTATGCAAGGTCGTATTGCGATGTACCACGCCCTCGGTGAAGGTGTTTCGCCAATTCGCCTGCGCACCGTTTCCTCGGCAGTGTTCACCCGCCCGGAGATTGCGACTGTTGGTGTCTCCCAGGCTCAGATTGAGTCCGGTGAGGTCTCCGCTCGTGTTGAGGTTTTCCCGCTGGCAGGTAACCCGCGTGCGAAGATGCGCTCGCTGCGCCACGGCTTCGTCAAGCTGTTCTGCCGTAAGAATTCCGGCATGATTATCGGTGGTGTGGTGGTCGCTCCGACCGCCTCGGAGCTGATTCTGCCAATTGCTGTGTGTGTCTCCAACCAGCTCACCGTCGATGACCTGGCAAGCTCCTTCTCTGTCTACCCGTCGCTGTCTGGCTCGATTACTGAGGCTGCTCGTCAGCTGATGGCACACGACGATCTGGACTAATGCTGGTATCGCGACTGGCAACATGACCGGCCGCACTCGTAATTAAAACAAGCCGAGCCCCGAAAGTGGGGCTCGGCTTTTTGGCTGTGCAATAAGAACGTACCGATGCGCTTATGCTGCGCTTACTTGCTGGAGAGTTCAGCGTACTTAGCGGTGACTTCCTCCACAGACGGATTCGTGGCGTGCTCGCCATCGGAGTACAGCACAGTCGGCACAACGCGGTTGCCGTCATTGACGGACTCAACCCACTTCGAAAGGTCGTCGTGCTTTTCGACGTCCCAAGCCTCAAACGGAGTGCCGTTTTCCTTCAGGCCAGCAATGAGGTTCTGGCAGAAAGGGCACCAGGCCGCAGCGTAAATGGTCACGTGTTCGGTGGTCTGTGGAGTCTTCACATCAGTCATACTTAGTCCAACGCGCGGACCAAGGCCGATATTCCATTGCGCAATACGTCCGCCGGGCAGTAGCCCCACCTCAGAGCCTTGCTCGGCACCCTTCCCAGATGCTCTTCGGAGGCTTTCCTTCCGAGGCTTTTAAAGGAAGCTAATCCTCTAGACGCCGCCACGTGCAGAAGCGGTAGCGTAGGCCGGTCGTTGACGTCTGCCACGGGCCATCCTCGACACGAACCCAGTCGTAGAGGTCGGGAGCCATGACCGGTACCGGGACATTGACATCAGTATCAATGTCGGTGACCACGCATTCGTCGGCAAGCGAAAGTGCATCGCGATAGACACGTCCGCCCCCGATAATCCATGCTGCGGGCTCGTCGGCGACGGCTGCGAGTGCCGCTTCGAGGCTGGCTGCGGATTCAGCGCCGGGGAAATCGGACACGGAGCGCGAAAGGACGATGTTTCGACGACCCGGGAGTGGACGGAACTTGGGATTCAGCGAGTCCCACGTGCGACGCCCCATGATGACTGGTGCGCCCATCGTCGTTGTTTTGAAATGCTGAAGATCTTCAGGCAGATGCCAGGGCGTAGTCGCGCCGTCGCCGATAATGCCGGCCCGAGACTGCGCCCAAATCATCCCTACAAACGGGGGCTTTGCGCTGGTGGAAGCGGTGGACTCGTTCATGTCGACACTCACCTTTCGTTGACTTAGACAGCCACCTGACCGCGAATCAGAGGATGCGGGTCGTAGCCGATGACCTCGATGTCCTCGTAAGCGTAGTCGAAAATGCTGTCGGCCTTCCGAAGCTTCAGCGTGGGGTAGGGGCGTGGCTCACGGGAGACCTGCAGTTCGCACTGTTCAATGTGGTTGTCGTAGATGTGGCAATCACCACCGGTCCAGATGAACTCACCAACGTCCAAGCCCGCCTGCTGCGCCATCATGTGCGTCAACAGTGCATAGGAAGCGATGTTAAATGGCACGCCCAGGAACATGTCCGCGCTGCGCTGGTAGAGCTGGCAGCTGAGCTTGCCATCTGCGACGTAGAACTGGAACAGCAGATGGCATGGCGGCAGCGCCATATTGGAAATCTCGGAGACATTCCATGCGCTGACGATGTTGCGGCGGCTATCCGGGTTGGACTTCAAAGTCTCCAGCGCCTGTGCAATCTGGTCGATGTGGTGCCCATCCGGAGTGGGCCAGGAGCGCCACTGCACGCCATAGACCGGGCCGAGGTCGCCGTTGTTGTCTGCCCACTCATCCCAAATAGTCACTCCGCGGTCCTGGAGCCACCGGACGTTCGAATCGCCGCGGAGGAACCACAGCAGCTCGTACACGATGGACTTCAGGTGCACCTTCTTAGTGGTGATCAGTGGGAAGCCCTCGTTCAGATCAAAGCGCAGCTGGCGGCCGAACACTGAGCGAGTGCCCGTGCCAGTGCGGTCTGATTTAGCTGCTCCGTCAGCGAGAATTTCGCGCAGCAAATCCTCGTACGGAGTCTGAATGCCCTGATGAGCCTGTGTTGTGATGTCAGTGGAGTCGGTCATAGCCGCCCTAGCTTACCTACTTCTGCTCTTGATTCTTGAATTCCTTCACCGCTGCCAGAATCTCCTCCGACAGGTCCGGTCGGCAGAACAGCATATCCGGCAGGAAAGTATCGACATTATTGTAGGTCGGCGCGGAGCCGTCTAGGCGGCTGACATGCAAACCGGCGGACTTAGCGACACCAACCGGCGCTGCCGAATCCCACTCGTACTGACCACCGTCGTGGATGTAGGCGTCGTAGTCACCGAGCAGTACGTGCATTGCCTTCGCACCAGCGGAGCCCATCTCTACCAGCTCCATGCCCAGCTTGTCAGCGACGTACTTCGCCACAGCCGGTGGGCGAGTACGCGATACGACAATCTTGCCCGCACGCGGCCCCTGGACAGCCTTGGCCTCACCCGTGTGGAAAACCTGGCCGTGATCCGGCAGACCAACAGCAGCGTGGGTCGGCTGACCGTCCTCTACCAGAGCGACATGAACTGCCCAGTCCTGGCGGCCCGAAGCGAACTCACGCGTGCCATCGAGTGGGTCAATAATCCACACCCGCTTTGAGTCCAGGCGCTCACGGTTATCCGCGGCTTCCTCCGACAGCAGTCCGTCGTCCGGACGGTGCTGCTCCAGTACGCGGGCAATCCACTCCTGTGCCAGTGCGTCGCCGGCATCTCCCAGAATGCGGCCACGCAGCAGGCCTACGTTGCGGACACCCTTGAGAATTTCACTGGCGCCCACGGCAAGTCGATAGGCAAGAACATCATCTTCAATGTAGGCAGACATGACTTAGATACTATTAGCTTTTTCCCAACCCCGCTTTGCGACGGGATGCCGCGCCCCATCCTCACCGCAACCGAGTGGCCATATAAATAACAAAAGTCCGCCCGCAGCGAGAATCAGTTCAAGCCGAGGGCGGACTGTTAGTTATCTAGGCCAGTTGGCCAGAAGACGTTAGCGCTTGTCGCGGTACCAGGTCAGCAGCGCATCGGTGGAGGCATCGCCCGAATCCGGTGCAACTTCACCGGTAACAGCAGGCAGTAGGTCGCCAGCCTGCTGCTTGCCCAGCTCGACGCCCCACTGGTCGAAGGAGTTCAGGCCCCAAACAATGCCCTCGACGAAGGTGATGTGCTCGTAGAGTGCAATCAGCGCACCGACAGCGTCCGGGGTCAGTTCCTCGGCCATGATGGTCGTGGTCGGACGGTTACCTGGCATGACCTTGTGCTCTACGAGTTCCTCGGCAACGCCCTCTGCGCGAATTTCTTCTGCGGTCTTACCGAAGGCCAGCACCTTGGTCTGTGCGAAGAAGTTACTCATCAGTAGGTCGTGCATAGAACCTTCGCCGGAAGCCGTCGGCAGATCCTGGCGTGGACGGGCAAAGCCGATGAAGTCAGCCGGAACTAGGCGAGTTCCCTGGTGAAGGAGCTGGAAGAAAGCGTGCTGGCCGTTCGTTCCCGGCTCACCCCAGAAGATTTCTCCGGTGTTGTAGTCCACCCTCTTGCCGTCGGTACGCACGGACTTACCGTTCGATTCCATGGTGAGCTGCTGAAGGTACGCCGGGAAGCGAGAGAGATCTTCAGAGTAGGGCAGCACGGCATGCGACTGAGCGTCGAGGAAGTTTGAGTACCAGACATTCAGCATGCCCATCAGTACCGGCACGTTCTGCTCCAGCGGAGCGTTGAGGAAGTGCTCATCCATTGCGCGGAAGCCCTGCAGGAAGCGCATGAAGTCCATCGGACCAACGACGGCCATGATGGACAGGCCGATGGCGGAGTCGACGGAGTAGCGGCCGCCGACCCAGTCCCAGAAGCCAAACATGTTCTCAGTGTCGATGCCGAATTCGGCGACCTTTTCGGCATTCGTGGAAACGGCGACGAAGTGCTTGGCGACGGCATCTTCGCTACCCAGCTGCTGGATAAGCCAGCGGCGAGCTGCGTGAGCGTTGGAGAGCGTCTCCTGCGTGGTGAAGGTCTTGGAAGCGACGATAAACAGCGTGGACTCCGGATCGACCTCATCCAGAACCGCATGTAGATCAGATGGGTCAACGTTAGAGACAAAGCGGGCATCAATGCCGGCAGTGGCGTAGGTGCGCAGCGCCTTGGTCACCATTGCCGGGCCCAAGTCGGAGCCACCGATGCCGATGTTGACCACAGTCTTAATAGTGTGACCCGTGTATCCCAGCCAGTCTCCACTGCGGAGGCTGCGAGCAAAGTCGCGCATGCGGCCGAGCACCTCATGCACGTCGGCAGCAACATCCTGGTCGCCGACGGTCAGATTTTCCTCTGCTGGCAGGCGCAGCGCTGTGTGCAGCACGGAGCGGTTTTCAGTGGTGTTGATCTTGTCACCGCGGAACATCTTCTCGCGTGCTTCTTCGATGCCAGCGGCGCGAGCGAGCTCAACCAGCTCGGCAAAACCGTCGAGGCACATCAAGTTCTTGGAAAGGTCAACGTGGAGAGTGCCCGCATCGAAAGTCAGCTTCTCAGTGCGGCCATCTTCATTGGCGAAAAGCTCACGCAGCGAGGTGGCGCGAACATTGTCCACGCGCTTAGCCAGCTGAGCCCACTGTTCGGTTGCGGTGATATCTACAGTCATTCCTGCTCCCAGGTGAGTTTTGACGAAATGCACTTTATACCTCCCCAGACTAGTTGCGTTTTGGCGCTCTCGCCGGGCGACAGTATTCGATCAGGCGTGACCACAATCTGCTGGCAGCTCGATTCCGCGGTGCCTATGCTCCGCCTATGCGCCGACCATCCGTCGACTATCCGCCACCTACGAGTCCCTAGCCCGCTTCAGCAAAGGCACCTACCCTGGAAAATATGACTGATTTCACCCCTGATTACGACAACATCCTCAAAGATGTCCCCACAGGCCTTCTCCTCGGCGGCGAGTTCCGTCCCGCGTCGAATGGTGAGACCTTCGATGTCGTTAACCCCGCGACAGATAAGCCGCTGGTCCAGGTCGCCTCCGCCACAGAGGAGGACGCCAGGCAGGCGCTTGACGACGCCGTCGCAGCCCAGAAGGAGTGGAAGGTAACCCCGCCCCGCAAGCGCAGCGAGATTCTTTACCGCGCTTTTGAACTCATCCGTCGGGATGCAGACAAGTTGGCCCAGCTGCAGTCCCTGGAGATGGGCCGTGCGTTGCCGGATTCCAAGGCTGAGGTCGGCTACGGTGGCGAGTTTTTTCGTTGGTTCGCTGAGGAGGCCGTGCGTATCTCCGGCGATTACCGAATTTCTCCGAGCGGAACCTCGCGCGTCGCGGTGATTAAGCAGCCGGTCGGCCCGGCTTTGGCTATTACGCCGTGGAATTTCCCGCTGGCTATGGGTACCCGCAAGATCGCCCCGGCACTCGCCGCCGGCTGCCCGGTCATTATTAAGCCGGCGTCCAAAACTCCGCTGACCATGCTCTACCTGGGCAAACTGCTTATCGAAGCCGGTGTCCCCGCAGGCGTAATCTCCGTGCTGCCAACAGGACACTCAGCCAACGTTTCGGCCCTGCTTTCCGATGACCGCCTGCGCAAGTTCACCTTCACCGGTTCCACCGAAGTTGGCCAGATGCTCGCTGCGAAGGCCGCGGAAACTTCGATGAAAGTTTCCCTTGAGCTCGGCGGGAATGCTCCGTTTGTCATTCTCTCTGATGGTGATGTTGATAAGGCTGTGCAGGCAGTCAGTGACGCCAAGCTCCGCAATGGCGGCCAGGTGTGTATCGCCCCGAATCGCTTTATTGTTCATGAATCCAAGAAGGATGCGTTCGTCGAGGGCGTCGTCAAGCGTTTTGCGGAACTGAAGTTGGGCGAGGGTACCGATCCGGCGACGGACCTTGGGCCACTCGCGCTGCGTGATCAACAGGAAAAGGTTCGTGATCTGGTTGACGATGCGGTCAAGCGCGGTGCGAAAGTAGAGTGCGGCGGCAAGATCCCAGATCTCGGCGGCGCGCTTTCCGACGGCTACTTCTTCGAGCCCACAGTTCTGACCGATGTGCCCGAGGATGCGGATATTGTCCGCGAAGAGATTTTCGGTCCGGTGGTTGCAGTGACAACCTTCACGGACGATGAGCACGCGATTGAGCAGGCAAATGACACGATCTTTGGTCTGGCGGCGTATGTGTTCAGTGAGAACCTGACCAAGGCACTTGGTGCGGCAGAGGCATTGGAGTCCGGCATGGTTGCGGTCAATAAGGGCTCGCTGTCGGACCCGTCGGCGCCGTTCGGTGGTGTCAAGCAGTCCGGTCTTGGCCGTGAGGGCGGCTTCACCGGTATCAATGAGTTCCTAGAGGAAAAGCTGATTTCCCTGGAAGGCTAGCAGGACAGGTAGCTGGCGAGGGTTAGCCCAGGCGACCGCGTCCCATGCGCAGCAGCGCCGACGCGATTGCCGGGCCCTCTGGGCCAAGTGCGTCGCGGAACTCGTTGATGATCTGCACCTCTCGGCCGTGCACGAGACGCGTGCCGCCAGATCCCAGGCGGGTTTTGCCGACGGCCTTACTGATTGCGGTGCGGCGTTGAATGGCATCGATAATCAGCCCGTCAAGGCGGTTGATTTCCTTGCGGTACTGTTCGATCTCCGCGGAGCTCAACGGGTCATCGGTACCGGTGGGGGTGCGGACTTCAAAAGGGGATACTGCCGCCGCCTGCTGGCTGTGCTCGGCGCCGTCGGTGTTGTCGGTGTGTGCGGCGCGAGTGTCCGCAGGGTTTTCGCTCATAGTTCTTATTGTGCCAAAGGATTCGAACAGTCCAATCCGGGGGCTCGGCTACTGTAGTAGCCATCATGGGAAATGAAACTGGAATGCTGTTCGGGTCCTTCAATGCTGACGATGGACGTAGTGGCGATAGCCATGCTGGTTCGAACCACGGTGAGGCGGGCGGTGCTACGCCTGGCCGTGGTGGGTTCGGCCACTTCGCCAGCGCTGGTAGCAATAGCGCACCGAGTGACGCTGCCAGCTTTGGCGGCGGTTTTGGCGGTGGCTTCGAGCCCAGTTTTGATTCAGAGTCGCTGCTAGAGGGGCTTAATCCGCAGCAGCGCCAAGCAGTGGAGCACATTGGTTCACCACTGTTGATTGTGGCTGGAGCGGGTTCAGGAAAGACATCTGTGCTGACGCGCAGGATTGCATACCTGATCGGTGCGCGTGGGGTCCTGCCAAGCCAAATTTTGGCTATTACCTTTACCAATAAGGCCGCAGCCGAGATGCGCGAGCGTGTGGCGGGACTGGTCGGTGACCAGGCGCGGCGTATGTGGGTGTCCACGTTCCACTCCATGTGTGTGCGCATACTGCGCATGCAGCATGCGCTAGTACCGGGGCTTAATTCCAATTTCTCTATTTATGATTCGGACGACTCCCGGCGTTTGCTGTCCATTATCGCTAAGGACATGGACCTAGATGCCAAGAAGTTCACCGGCCGCGTGCTCTCGTCGCGTATCTCCAATCTCAAGAATGAGTTGATTGACCCGGAGAAGGCCCTCGCGGACGCGTCGACGACGCGCAATCCTTTTGATGACGTCGTTGCACGGGTTTACCTGGAGTACCAGACCAGGCTACGGGCGGCTAATGCCGTGGACTTTGACGATCTAATCGGTGAGGTCGTTCGGATTTTCACCAATCACCCGCAGGTTGCAGAGTATTACCGTCGCCGTTTCCGGCATGTGTTGGTGGACGAATACCAGGACACCAACCATGCGCAGTATGTTTTGGTCTCGACGCTCGTCGGCAAGCCCGGTGGAGATGTGCCTCCGAGTGAGCTGTGTGTGGTGGGCGATTCGGACCAGTCCATTTATGCCTTCCGTGGTGCGACTATTCGCAATATTGAGGAGTTTGAGAAGGACTATCCGGAGGCCACGTCGATTCTGCTGGAGCAAAACTATCGCTCGACGCAGACGATTCTGTCGGCGGCCAATGCGTTGATTGCGCGCAATGAGAACCGCCGGGAGAAGAAGCTGTGGACCGATCTCGGTGAGGGCGGCAAGATCAAGGGCTACGTGGCGGACAATGAGCACGATGAGGCTCGGTTTATCGCTAACGAGATTGAGCAATTGGTCGACTACGGGCCGTACTCGTATTCAGATGTGGCGATTTTCTACCGCACCAATAATTCCTCCCGTGCGCTAGAGGATGTCTTCATTCGTATGGGCGTTCCGTACACGGTGGTTGGTGGCACCAGGTTCTATGAGCGTAAGGAAGTACGCGATATTGTCGCCTACCTGCGCGTTATTGAGAACTTCGACGATGATGTTTCGCTGCGTCGCATTATCAATACGCCGCGCCGCGGAATCGGTGACCGTGCGGTGGCTCATGTGTCGCTCTATGCCGAGGACGAGAGGTGCTCGTTCGGCACGGCGCTACGTGCCGTAGCGGAGGGTAAGGTTCCGGCGGTGGCGGCGCGGAGTCGAAACGCGATGGCGGCGTTCGTCGAGATGATTGATGGCTTGGCGGCGGATATGGCATCCGGTGAACTGGCCGATATCGGTGATTTGGTCAACGCGATTATTGATCGCAGTGGGTACAAGTCGGAGCTCGAGCGCTCCAATGATCCGCAAGATGCCACGCGCCTGGACAACCTCAATGAGCTCGTCAGCGTTGCGCGGGAGTTCTCTGCAGAGGCGCGGATGATGTCGTCGGTGGATATTAGCGCTGATGTAAATGAAGGCTCTGGCGCTGCAGCTGATGCTGAAAGCGGTGCTGATACTAGTGGCGAGTCCGAGGTGGAATCTGGAATCGCGAATGACCTCGCGCGTGATTTCGCGGCCGACTTCGACAACGATGGGGAAGCGGAACCGGGAAGTCTGCAGGCATTCCTCGAGCGAGTTTCTCTGGTGGCCGATGCGGATCAGATTCCGGATGATGACACCGGTGTAGTGACGTTGATGACGCTACATACGGCTAAGGGCCTGGAGTTTCCGGTGGTATTTCTCATTGGCTGGGAAGACGGACTGTTCCCGCACCTGCGCGCCCTGGGCGATCCGAAGGAGCTGGCTGAAGAGCGACGTCTGGCCTATGTGGGTATTACCCGAGCTCGCAAGCAGCTGTATCTCACGCGCGCTGTGACTCGGTCCTCGTGGGGTTCGCCGCAGAATAATCCGCCTTCACGTTTCCTGGGGGAAGTCCCAAGCGACCTGATCGATTGGCTGCGCGAGGCTCCGGCTCGCAGCTGGGGCGCCGGTTCTGGTGGTTTTGGTTCTGGTGGCTACGGCGCGGGCAGCGCGTTTGGTCGTGGCCATGGTGCCTCGTCGGGCTTCGGTTCCAGCTCGGGCTTCGGCTCTGGTGGATCCTCTAACTCTGGTGCGTCATCCCGAAAGAAGAATCAGGTCTTGCACCTAGAGCCCGGTGACAAGGTTGTTCACGACAAGTACGGCTTAGGCACTGTGCTTGAGGTCCAAGGGGCCGCGCCCCGGGCAACTGCGATGATTGACTTTGGATCCGCAGGTAAGGTCCGCATGATGCTTATCGGCGGCGTGCCCATGGAGAAGTTGTAAAAGAACAACCACCGCCCGACTGGCCGTCCCTACCCGCGGCCGTGCACGTGCCACTATCGCGTGGAGGCTACTTAGGCTTCTTCGCTGTCACCCAGCAGTTGATGGTGGCATCTTGTACTTCGGTGCCGTTGGCATCGGTCAGCACGATGTGGACGGGAAAATCTACCCCACCAGTCTCCGGTGTGATGGTGGAGAAGTCCGGCAACTCAGCCTTGGCCACAGCCGTCAGGCCACCAACGGAGATGCGCTTGTAGTTCGTCGTCATGCCCTTTGGAACCCAGCGATGCGTTGTCGGTACGCTGGCCTCACAGAGCATGCCCATCGCGAATTCAGCGAGGTTACACGCAGCAATCGCATGCACGGACTTAATGTGATTACGCACGCCCCACCAAGCGGGCATGCGCGCTACCGCCAGTCCAGGCTGCATCGTCTCTAGCTTGGGACAGATTGTGCGGAAATATGGCGCCGTCAATGCGGCGGTTAAGGAAAATAGACGCTTGCCGACGACTGGAGTCGCAGCCAACTTCTTCCACATGCGGAATGTTTGAGTCTCTGCCATGTGTCAAGAGTAAAGCCCCAGTACCGGCGGCGATGCCGGTTTCTGAAAAATTTAATCAGGGGAGGCTTGCAGCCGCGGTCAAACAGGGGCCGGTGCACAGGTAGGGCCTTCGCAGAGCGGCCAGGCTTGCTCGTACCTGTGCCGATACCTGATTAGTTCAGGTTCAGACCACGCTGGATGAACCAGGTCACCGGGTCGACCGGAGTGGTGCCATCCGGGTGGATCTCGAAGTGGAGGTGCGTACCGGTGGAGAAGCCGCGGTTGCCCATACCGGCGATGACCTGACCAGCTCGGACAGCTTCTCCGACAGCAACGTAGATGGACTCGATGTGGCCGTAGACGGAAACAGAGCCGTCGTCATGGCGAACGCGAATCCACTGGCCGTAGCCCTGAGCCGGGCCTGCATCGATAACAGTGCCGTCCATGACGGACATGATTGGGGTGTTGGTGACGTTAGCCAGGTCGACACCGTAGTGGAAGGTTCCCCAGCGTGAGCCGAACGGTGAGGTCAGCAGCCCCACGGTCGGGATGGAGAGTTTCGGAGCGCGGGCAGCCTGGTCGCGAGCAACGCGCTCCTGGTTGTACTGCAACGCCGTAGCGAGGTGGTCGCTGAGGTTAGTGCTCGGATTGAAGGAGCTGGAGGCCAGCACCATCGGAGCGTTGTTCTTCGGCTGAGCAGCGCGGGTCTGAGTCGAAGCTGAGTTCTCCGGAGCCTTATTCTCGGTCTCAGCTGCGTGGGCGACCGCGTTGGAGGAAGCGATCGTCGATGCGGACAGTGCGACCAGTGCTGCGCGAGAAGTTGCGGAAACCTCTACCTTGCGGTGCTTTCCGCCTCCGCGACGAGCATTGAAAAACGTCACTTCAATCTCCCTGCCAACGAAACTCTTTGTAACCCAACTGTTATCTAACTTCTGCGATAATAACGGTTCGATATAGGGCAAGCAACTTGTTTTTAGAGAACTTGTTCGCTGATTCGTCAGTTTCAGTTCAATAGGGCCGTGCTGTGGCCGTGGGGCTGTTGTCTTGTATCACGGATCCGGTGAAGCGCAACCGGTGTGTTGCCAGGGGATTTATGGCGGATGCCCCTTAATCGAGGGGCTGGGTAGGGGGGGGATCGGCAAGTAGTTTCCGGGTGAACTAAGGGTGTGGTCGCGGGGGTGGCAAAAAGTAACCCATCGGCGTTGACAAATGGAAACCAAAGGTGAAGCCACTTTGGGGGGGGGAGGGGGCAAAAGGAGATCGGACTCAACGGATACCGTCCGTCCTGGGATCCGTACCTTCAAATTAGACTCTGCAATGCCTAAACAAAGAGGCGTTGTATGTATGGCACTATATGGCCATGGCTGTGACGCACCCTTGCGTGGCACCCTATCTATATAGGTGGGCAATCAGCTGTCAATGATTAGACGCGGGAAGGACGATGTCACTGTGAAAGGCGCGGATTCGCGGAGAGGTTCCTCCGGTAGCGATCGAAATCGGCGAAGCCGCACCGGTGCCGGTGGCAGCGGCGGGGGTTCCCGTAGCGTCCGCAGCGAGCGCACTGCCCGCGCATGGCAGAATACGCAGGCCGGTCAGACTGGCGGTGCGCGCAGCGTCGGTGCCGACAGCAATCGAGCCGCCACGACGAAGATGAAAGCGGGGGGCTCCGGAACGTCGTCACGCAAGGGGCGTCCCTCGGGGTTCCGTCGTTTCATTAACTCGCCTCGTACACGCCGGTTTGGGCTGTCTGTTGCCGGTTCTTACGGCGTCGTATTGCTGTTCATCATCTCGGTAGCTCTGATTGGCGTCATCGTCAGTGGCGCTGGAATGTCTCCGCTTCCAGCGAGTATCGCGTCGATGTGGATGATCTTTAACCTCGCGCCGTTCCGTTTTAACGGCACGACGCTGGGGCTCACACCAGCACTGCCCGCGGTGCTGATGGTGTTGTTCATCGCCTGGCGTGTACGCCGCGAAGTCGCTGACCGCATCAGCATCAAGGATGTCCGCGCGTTGGTCGGCGCGTATCTGGGCACGCCCATTGTTCTCACCATCATCGCGTGGCTCATGCTTTACGACGCGTCGAAGGTGTTTCCCCGCGTTCAGACCCCTAGTTTCGGCCTTGCGATTGCAGCCGCGCTGCTTGTAAATCTCGTGGCCTTGGTGCTGGGAATGGGGCAGCGGTTGCTGCGTGCACTACTGCTGCGCCGGAAGCTGCCGGAGTGGTTGCTCGGGTCGGCCCGTCTGGCGGGCAGCTACGTGGCATGGCTGTGGCTGGCCGGTGTTGTGGTGACACTCGTTTCGCTGATTTGGCATCGAGAGTTGCTGGCAGAGACATTTGCAATCACGGATACCGTCGGTGAAAGTGTTGCGGTCAGCGGCCTCTCGCTGCTGTACCTGCCAAATGTGGCCTTCGGTGCTGTCGGTGTGCTGGTGGGCGGAAAATCGACGTTTGGGCCAGCGGAGGCTGGGCTGTTCGCAGTGCACCCGGCTCAGCTGCCACCGCTGCCGATTTTGGCTGCCATGCCTCAGTCGCTGGTGCACTGGGCTTTCGGAGTGCTGATTGTGCTACCGCCAGCCGTTGCGGCTTGGCGCGTCGTGGCATTCCTGAAGAAATCTGCACCGAAGCAGCCCTACCTGGTCGTCGTTCTCGCTGCCGTGTGGTCGATCATCTTCCTCATGGGGCTGGCTTGGCTGCTCGGCGGTGAGGTTGGCATCTTTGGGTGGGCCGGTGCCTCCTGGTGGCTGACTGGACTGCTCGGCTCGATGTGGCTGGTTGTTCCGGGGGCCATCGTGGTTGTTGCGATGACCGGTGTGCCGTCACTTGGTAGGGACAAGGGAGTCTCGGAAGTGGCCGCCGAGAAGTTCCCGCCGAAGCCTGCGGGAGATGGAAACGGTCATGCTGAGGCTGAGGATGCCGGCGACGCCGATAAGTCCGACAATGACGGGAGCGGTTCGGAGGAGTCGGAGGAGATTGTCGACGGGGAAGTCGTAGCGACCTCCGAAGATGAAGCGACCTCCGAAGACGAAGCCGAGTCCGACACAGAGGAGGAATCAGAGTCCGGTGCTGAGTCTGAAGACACTTCAGAAGACGCTGAGGAATCGGACGACTCTGAAGAGGATTCAGAAAGCGCCGCAGGCGGAGAAGCATCGGGCGAAGTAGATGCGACCGACGAGGACGAATCCGATGAGGACACCGAAGACTCGGAGGAAGGCGGCGACGGGGAACCGTCGTCAAGCCAAAAGAGCTAAGCCAACTTAGGGGGAGCGGAATTTGGGGTCTCTGCCGGGCTGGGTAAGCTAAACGCCGTGACTGAAGCACAGCCCGTCGCAGAAATTTCGCACAATAATTCCTCCAGCAAGCAGCTCCGCATCGTAGTCCTGGCCTCTGGCCTGGGCTCCCTTTTGCAGTCGATGCTGGAACTGCTGGACGCTGAAAAGGTTCAGATTGTCGCGGTTGGTTCGGACAAGGATTGTCCGGCGCTGGAGAGGGCTCAAAACCTCAATATCCCAACTTTTCGGGTGCCTTTCGATGCTGAGGCAAAGAAGGACCGAGAAGGTTGGGATATTCGTGTTTTAGAGGCCGTGAACAGTTTTTCGCCGGATATCGTTGTCTCGGCGGGTTTCATGCGCATTCTGGGGCCATCATTTGTGGAGGCCTACAGCAATCGCATCATTAATACGCACCCAGCGCTGCTGCCGTCCTTCCCAGGGGCGCGTGCGGTACCGGATGCACTTGACTACGGGGTGAAGGTCACCGGCACGACCGTGCATATCGTTGATAATGGAGTGGACACCGGGCCGATTCTGGCGCAACAGCCAGTGGCCGTCGAGGACGACGACACGGTGGAGACCCTGCACGAACGAATCAAGGTTGTCGAACGCCGACTCCTGGTTGATGTATTGCACTCGATTGCCGATCACGGAATTGAGCGTGACGGACGAAAGGCTTATCTGAAATGACCAACGACAACACGCAGCGTAAACCGATCAAGCGCGCTCTGATTAGCGTCTACGACAAGACTGGGCTCGAGGAGCTGGCTCGCGACCTGCACGAGGCTGGCGTGGAAATCGTTTCCACCGGTTCCACGGCTGGCAAGATTGCTGCAGCTGGCGTGCCTGTGACCCCGGTTGAGGATCTCACTGGTTTCCCGGAGTGCCTCGAGGGCCGCGTGAAGACGCTGCACCCGCGTGTTCACGCCGGCATTCTGGCTGATACCCGCAAGGAAGACCACCTGGCTCAGCTGAAGGAGCTCGGTGTGGAGGCTTTCCAGCTCGTTGTCGTTAACCTGTACCCGTTCCGGGAGACCGTTGCCTCGGGCGCTTCCTACGACGAATGCGTGGAGCAGATCGACATTGGAGGCCCGTCGATGGTTCGCGCTGCGGCGAAGAACCACCCGTCGGTTGCCATCGTCGTCGACCCGGCTCGTTACGGCGATGTCGCTACCGCCGTGAAGGAAGGCGGCTTCACCCTCGAGCAGCGCCGTGAGTTCGCTCGCGACGCATTCCTGCACACCGCTGATTACGACGCAGCTGTGTCCAACTGGTTTGTTGAGCAGCTCGGTGGCGCTGAGGGATCCACTCCGACTCCGCTGCGCTACGGCGAGAACTCTCACCAGTCGGCAACTCTGACCCGCATTGGTACCAAGGGGCTGGCAAACGCCAAGCAGCTGAACGGCAAGGAGATGTCGTACAACAACTACCAGGATGCCGACGCCGCATGGCGTGCCGCCTGGGATCACGAGCGCCCGTGTGTGGCAATCATCAAGCACGCTAACCCGTGCGGCATCGCAGTCTCGGATGAGTCCATCGCCGCAGCTCACCGCGCAGCTCACTCATGTGACCCGATGTCCGCATTCGGCGGTGTCATTGCCGTCAACCGCGAGGTCTCCGTTGAGATGGCCGAACAGGTCAAGGACATCTTCACCGAGGTCATCGTCGCTCCGTCCTACGAAGACGGTGCCGTTGAGGTGCTGAAGGCCAAGAAGAATCTGCGTATTCTCGTCGCCGAGTACGAAGCACCGACCACCGAGAACAAGTTTATCTCGGGTGGTCTGCTCACCCAGGATCCGGATACTTACCAGGCAGAGGGTGATAAGCCGGAGAACTGGGAGCTGGCCACCGGCGAGGCATTGAATGCTGAAGAGCTGGCTGAGCTCGAGTTTGCATGGCGCTCCGTCCGCGCTGTGAAGTCCAACGCCATCCTGCTGTCCAAGAACAACGCCACCGTCGGCGTCGGCATGGGCCAGGTCAACCGCGTGGACTCCGCAAAGCTCGCCGTTGAGCGCGCAAATACGCTTGCCGACGGAGAAAACCGTACTCAGGGGGCCTACGCTGCGTCCGATGCCTTCTTCCCGTTCGCTGACGGTCTGCAGGTCCTGATTGATGCCGGTGTGAAGGCAGTTGTCCAGCCAGGTGGTTCCATCCGTGACGAAGAGGTCATAGCTGCTGCCAAGGAAGCTGGCGTCACCATGTACATGACAGGTACTCGTCACTTCTTCCACTAATTCCTTACTGGATTAGGGGCTAACCGCCGCGGTGCTAACTGTCACCTCGGCGGTTTTTCTCTACCCGGACGTGTGGGGACCTGTGGGCGAGGATGTGTGTCTGTTGTCGAGCCGTGGTCTATGTGAACACACGCTGAGGGCAGGCGCTGGTGATAATTATGCAGACGAAATGGCTCCAATGCGTTTAACATAAGGGCTTATGTCACGTAGAACCGAAGCGCGACGGCGTCGAGAAGCAGAGATTCTCTCCGCTGCTGCTGCGATCCTGGCCGACCGAGGGTTTCATCAGACTCGGTTGGAGGATGTTGGCTCCGCTGTCGGCATTTCTGGCCCAGCTCTTTACCGTTACTTCAGCGGCAAGGAAGAGCTGTTGGCGCAGATCCTCATCGATATTTCTATCCGACTTGTCGATGGTGCGCGAGCAGTTCTCGATCGAGCAAAGAGCAATGATTGGGAGCCAGAGGAGACTCTTCGGGGCCTCCTTGCGCATCACGTGCATTTTGCAGTCACGGAGCCCGATCGCATTCGTGTCCAAGAGCGCGAAGGGGGAAATCTGGCGCCAGAGCAGAGCGCAAAAGTGCGTTCCTTGCAGCGTCTTTACATGGTCTTATGGGTGGACGCTCTGCGTGAACTACAGCCCGAACTCACCTCCGACGAGGCGCAGCTTAAAGTCCAGCTCACCGCTGGGTTGATTAACTCTTCCAGGCATGTGCTCAAATGGGCGGGCCCCGAGGCGACAAGGGAAAATGCCTTTGAGATGGCCCTCGCTGCGCTGGGCATTAACAACCAATAATCCGTATTCATTCTTCTGCCGTCTGGCCTCACTGTGCTCAGCAGTGTGAGGTCAGGCGGCTTTGTTGTGCGGTGCAGGGCGCTCACATTCAGTTGAATTCACCCCCGAAACAGATTTCTAGGGGAAACATAAATCTCTATTGGAAACATGTTGCGACCTCGGGGAGAGGTGTGTATTTCAAGCTGCATAAAAGACTTCCGGGGGTGAAAGTGTGGTCTAAGAAACAAAATTTGTTGTGAGGTGACTGGGGTCACATTAATCTTTTCGTCAAGAAAGTTAATAGTCATTAACGGAAAGTATTTCGCCCATGACTCACGCTCCAGCATTGACCAACCGACAGCGCCACGAAGAGCTCGTCGCAGAGCTCAAAGAGCTGCTTAGCACAACAGCACGCGGTGGTTCCGAACGTGCCCGTGCTCGCCATATTTCCCGCGGTAAGCTGCTGCCACGTCAGCGCATCAACCAACTGCTTGACCCCGGCAGCCCTTTCCTTGAGGTCGCACCGCTAGCGGCCCACGAAATGTATGGCGGCAAGGTTCCGGCTGCTGGCGTCATCGCCGGCATTGGCATCATCGAAGGTCGTCGCTGCCTGGTTGTAGCCAATGACGCAACCGTTTCCGGCGGAACGTACTACCCGTTGACTGTCAAGAAGCACCTGCGCGCACAGGAGATTGCCAGCCTTAACCACTTGCCGTGCATTTACCTGGTCGACTCCGGCGGGGCCATGCTTCTCAACCAGGATGAAGTTTTCCCTGATCGCGATCATTTCGGTCGCATTTTCTACAACCAGGCCAACCTTTCCGCTCGCGGGATTCCGCAGATTGCCGCCGTGATGGGATCCTGTACCGCCGGTGGCGCCTATGTGCCGGCGATGAGCGATGAAGCGGTCATTGTGAAAAACCAGGGCACCATCTTCCTGGCAGGCCCGCCACTGGTTAAGGCTGCAACTGGTGAAGATGTCACACCAGAGGAACTCGGTGGCGGCGAACTGCACTCCAAGACCTCCGGCGTTACTGACCACCTCGCGGTTAACGATGCCGACGCACTGCGTCGTGTCCGCGATATCGTCGCAACGCTCCCCAAGGACCCGGAAGTTCCGTGGGACACAGAATCCACCGTCTCGCCGACTCGCAACCAGACCGATCTTTACGATGTCGTCCCCGTCGATGCCAAAGTGCCTTACGACGTTCACGAGGTTATTGAAATTATTGTGGATGGAGGTCAATACCAGGAGTTTAAGGCCGAATTTGGTACGACCCTGGTCACTGCTTTCGCCCGCATCCACGGCCACCGCGTCGGCATTATCGCCAACAACGGCATTCTCTTCGCGGAATCTGCGCAGAAGGGCGCGCACTTCATCGAGCTGTGTGATCAGCGCGGCATCCCACTGGTATTCCTGCAGAACACCACGGGCTTCATGGTTGGTCGCGAATACGAGGCCGGCGGTATCGCAAAGCACGGCGCCAAGATGGTCAACGCCGTGGCTACCACCCGCGTGCCCAAGTTCACCGTAGTCATCGGTGGTGCCTTCGGCGCCGGCAACTACTCCATGTGCGGTCGCGCATATTCGCCGCGCTTCCTCTGGATGTGGCCGAATGCTCGCATTTCCGTCATGGGCGGTCCACAGGCGGCGATGACGCTGTCGACGGTTCGTCGCAACCAGATTGAACGCTCAGGTGAGAGCTGGTCGCAGGAAGAGCAGGAGGAGTTTGAAGCTCCGATCCGCGAGCAGTTTGAGCGCCAGTCGCACTGCTATTACTCATCGGCTCGCCTGTGGGATGACGGTGTCATCGATCCCGCAGATACCCGCCGAATTCTTGGCATGGCCCTCGATGTGGCAAGTGGCGCGCCCCTGGATGAACAGGGCTTCGGCGTCTTCCGCATGTAGTAACCAGCTAAAAACTCTCGACACCGCATTTTCTGGAAAGGAAACACAGGGCACATGACAGCGCACAACACGCAGCCCCACGCAGCTGGCGGCAGCCTGAGTACCGTATTGGTCGCAAACCGCGGGGAGATTGCCTGCCGCATTATTCGAACCCTTCGTGACAACGGAATTCGCTCCGTCGCGGTCTACTCGGATGCCGATGCCGACGCCCCTCACGTCCGCATGGCGGATATGGCCATCCACATTGGCCCATCTCCGGCACGTGAGTCCTACCTGGTTATCGACAAGATTATCGATGCCGCTCGCCGCTGCGACGCAGACGGAATCCACCCCGGTTACGGCTTTCTGTCTGAAAACGCAGACTTCGCGACCGCCTGTGAGGAAGCAGGTATTGAATTCATTGGCCCACCGGCCAGTGCCATCAACACCATGGGTGACAAAATCTCCGCCCGCGCTGCCGTCGAAGCCCGCGATGTTCCCACCGTGCCGGGTCTGTCTCGCCCCGGGCTTAGCGACGAGGACCTCATTGAGGCAGCCCCATCGATTGGCTTTCCGGTACTGATTAAGCCGTCGGCAGGCGGTGGCGGCAAGGGGATGCACCGCGTGGAAAACGCTGCTGACCTGCCGGCTGCGCTCGCGACGGCCCGTCGTGAAGCGGCGGGTGCCTTCGGCGATGACTCCCTGTTCATCGAGCACTTCGTCGACACCCCGCGGCATATCGAGGTGCAGATTCTCGCAGATAAACACGGCAATGTAATCCACTTGGGCGAGCGTGAGTGCTCGCTGCAGCGACGCCATCAGAAGGTCATCGAGGAAGCACCGAGCCCTCTGCTGGATGAGGAAACGCGCAGCGCAATTGGTGAAGCGGCCTGTGACGCGGCCCGCTCGGTCGGCTACGTCGGCGCGGGCACGGTGGAGTTCATTGTGCCGGCGAAGGACCCGTCGTCGTTCTTCTTCATGGAGATGAATACGCGCCTGCAGGTTGAGCACCCCGTGACTGAGCAGGTCACCGGCCTGGATCTGGTGGCGCTGCAGGTTGACATTGCCTCGGGACGCCCACTGCCGGTTGCTCAGGAAGATGTAACTCTCACCGGTCACTCGATTGAAGCTCGCGTGTATGCCGAAGACCCGGCGGCGGGAT
Organism: Corynebacterium sp. HMSC064E07; assembly: GCF_001815745.1. Taxonomy (NCBI): domain Bacteria; kingdom Bacillati; phylum Actinomycetota; class Actinomycetes; order Mycobacteriales; family Corynebacteriaceae; genus Corynebacterium; species Corynebacterium sp. HMSC064E07. The sequence goes on from NZ_KV821828.1 coordinate 170,092, forward strand.
TCCTGCCCACCGGTGGCACGGTCACACGTGTCGTCGAGCCGAGCGGGGCGGGAATCCGGGTGGATTCCGGCATTGTCGACGGTTCCGAGGTCTCATCTCTCTATGACCCGATGTTGATGAAGATCATCTCCCATGGGGAAAACCGTGAGCAGGCGCTCGAGCGGTTGGACCGAGCGCTCGGAGACACCGTTGTCGCAGGTGTCGGAGTCAATATCGACTTTTGTCGCTACCTGCTGAACGTCCCCGAGGTTCGCGCCGGCGATCTTGATACCGGTCTGCTCGACCGCGTGGCGGAAGGCTTCGCCACCTCCGAAACACCGGACGATGTCTACCTCGCCGCTGCGATGGACTGGCTGACTTCCCGCTTTGAACAAGCCACCGACTCACCGTGGCTGACCCCGGATGGCTGGCGTGCCAGTGCGCCTGCCGCGCAGCGCATTCGCTTTGGGGCAGGGGAGGACTCGCGTCTGATCTCGATTGTGGGCACCCCGGCGAGTGCTGACGTCGTTGTCGGTGACGTAGTCGCAGGTCTGTCGGCCGAAGCGGAGAACGAAGATATCGACGTTCCAGAACCGCGAAATTACAAAGTTTCGGTCTTTCGCGACGGGGAACATCTGCGCATCGTCCGCGACGGAGTCGCACAGCACTTCCTGGTCGAGACCATCGACAATGCGGGGTCGGCGAACCACGAAGAGTACGTCGTCGCCGGTGCCCACGGCACCTGGGTATTGCCCCGCACCGAGGTAGTCACCACCGGTGCCGAAGCCGATGCAGGCGGCTCTGGCGTCATCCAAGCTCCGATGCCCGGCGCGATTATCGCGTTGGCGGTGGAGGAGGGAGCCCGCGTCGAAGCTGGTGAGGCTCTGTTGGTCATGGAGGCCATGAAGATGGAGCACACTCTCACTGCCGAAATTGCAGGTGAGGTTAGCTTCACCGTCGCGCCGGGCGATCAGGTCACCGGTGACCAGCAACTGGCGGTCATCACTGTGGCCGAAGCCGAGGAATAAAAACCCACACGAAACGCACCAACCAGGTCTAACGCCAATCAAGTCCCACACCTACAAAATCTTTTAAGGAGCACTCATCATGTCCGAAAGCACCAAGATTGCAACCGCCATCCTCGACGACGAATACGTGGAACTGCAGAAAGTAGTTCGCGAATTTGCCAACGAAGTTGTCGATCCGGTTTCCGCCGAGCACGACCGCAACCACACCTTCCCGTACGAGATTGTCTCGCAGATGGGAGAAATGGGCCTGTTCGGTCTGCCATTCCCTGAGGAAGTCGGTGGAATGGGCGGCGACTACCTGTCCTTCGGTATCGCTCTGGAGGAGCTGGCTAAGGTCGATCAGTCGGTCGCTATCACCCTGGAAGCGGGCGTTGGCCTAGGTGCCATGCCGATCTTCCACTTCGGCAATGACAAGCAGAAGGAGACCTACCTGCCCGAGCTGACTGCTGGTAAGAAGCTCGCCGGTTTTGGTCTCACCGAGCCGGATGCAGGTTCCGACGCCGGTGCCACCCGCACCAACGCCCGTGAAGACGGCGATGATTTCGTCATCAACGGTGCCAAGCAGTTCATCACCAACTCCGGCACGGATATTACTTCGCTGGTTACTGTCACCGCAGTCACCGGCCAGAAGGACGATGGAAAGAAGGAGATTTCTACCATCATCGTCCCGAGTGGCACGGAGGGCTTTGTCGCGGAACCGGCTTACGACAAGGTCGGTTGGAATGCCTCCGACACCCACCCACTGACCTTCACCGATGTCCGCGTCCCCCAGGAGAACCTGCTGGGCACCCGTGGACGCGGCTTCGCTAACTTCCTGTCCATCTTGGCGGAGGGCCGAGTCGCGATTGCAGCGCTTGCCACCGGTGCCGCCCAGGGCTGTGTCGATGAGTCGGTCCGTCACGCCAAGGAACGTCAGTCCATGGGCCGTGCAATTGGCGAGTATCAGGCTGTTTCCTTCAAGATCGCACGAATGGAAGCGCGTGCGCATGCCGCACGCATGGCGTGGTACGACGCAGCCGCAAAGATGGCCGCGGGCGCAGATTTCCGTCGTGAAGCGTACATCGCCAAGATGATCGCCTCCGAGGCAGCGATGGACAACGCGCGCGACGCGACACAGATTTTCGGTGGCTACGGATTCATGAACGAGTACCGCGTGGCACGTCACTACCGCGACTCCAAGATTCTGGAGATTGGCGAGGGCACCACCGAAGTTCAGCTCATGCTGATCGCACGTGGATTGGGGCTGTAAAAATGGCTGACAACAACGCAACCGAAGTCACCCACGACGTCGTCCAGCGCGGACTGTGGTTCGAAGAGTACGAGGTCGGCGCGCGCTACCTGCACCGTCCGGGGCGAACCGTCACTGAAACCGATGACGTCCTCTTCACGACGCTGACCATGAACACCCAGCCACTGCATCTGGATGCGCACTGGTCGAGCCAGCAGCCGGGATTCGGCGGCGAGCGTCTGGTCAACTCCATGTGGACGCTGTCGACGGTTGTCGGGCTGTCCGTCGGGCAGCTGACGCTCGGCACCATCGTCGCCAACCTCGGCTTCACCGAAGTGGCGTTTCCCGCACCGATGTTCCACGGCGACACCCTGTATGCAGAGACCGTCTGCCGTAACAAGCGTCGGTCCAAGTCTCGCCCCAACCAGGGCATTGTCGAGCTCGAGCACATCGGTCGCAATCAGGACGGCACGATCGTCTGCCGCGCCGTCCGGTCCACGCTCGTCCAATGCGCACCGACTTCGCTTGACGACGGCTCCGAGAACGCAGCTTCAGCGGGGAAGTGAGTGGCTCATGTCTACGCATAAATCCTGGCAGCCGCTGGGCCCTGCAATTCTGTTTGCGCCGGCAGACAGGCCGGAACGATTCGCTAAAGCTGCTGACCGTGCCGACATGGTGATTCTGGACCTGGAGGACGGCTGTCGCGCAGAAAACCGTGAGGCTGCCCGCGAGGATATCGCCTCCTGTGACCTCGACCCGGCCCGCACGATTGTGCGTGTCAATCCACCGGAGGTTGAGGACTACGCAGCGGATATTGACATGCTGCGTGGCACCGCTTTCCGCCAGGTGATGCTGCCCAAGGCTTCCTCGGCTCAGCAAGTGGATGAGTTGGTAGCGGCACTGGGGGAGAAGACCCAGGTCATTGCCCTTATTGAAACTCCGCTTGGGGTCATGCGCGCCGAAGAGCTGGCGCAGGCCGATGGTGTCGTTGCACTGTTCTGGGGCGCAGAGGACCTGGTGGCGGGATTGGCGGGAACGTCATCACGCTTTAGCGAAGCAGAGGCTGCACTCGCGCCGGGCCGTATCCATGCGGGTAGCTACCGCAGTGTGGCGGTACATACCCGCAGCCACGTTCACCTGGCTGCAGCGGCGCACGGTAAGGCCAGTCTGGATTCCATCTACGTCAATATCTCCGACGCAAATGGGCTAGCTGCGGAGGCCGCAGATGCCGCTGCGTTGGGATTTGCCGCCACCGTCTGTATCCACCCCGGTCAGGTCCCGACAATCCGCAAGGCTTACCGCCCCAGCGACGAGGAGATTGATTGGGCGCGTCGGCTCTTGGCGGAAGCGGAAAAGAACACCGGTGCCTTCAGCTTTGACGGCCAGATGGTGGATGCGCCGCTCTTCCGTCAAGCAGAAGCCATTGCTCGGCGAGCTGCTGTAACCGGTTAGTCCCACGGCCGGTAACGACCACTGATTTATCCCCCTAAAGAACACATTTTCCTCTCACACACTCCGCACTCTGCGGAGTCACTTAAACTAAGGAGATCTCCCCATGACCGCGACATTGAAGAACCACGCAGAACAGCGCACTGCTGATCCTTCGAAGCTGCCGGAGGGCTTCACCACTGTGCCGGCACCATACGGCAAGGATGTTGTCGATGCCGATGGCAACAAGATGAGCCACGTGTTCGGCGCCGGTGTCGAGCAAGGCGCCGCTCCACTTCGCGATGAGACCCTCGGTGAGAACCTGCGTGCGATTGTGGAGAAATTTCCTTCCCGCGACGCCGTCGTTGACGTCTACGCGGATGTCTCCTTTACCTTTGAGCGTTTCTATAACCGGGTTCTGCGCCTGGCCAGCGCTTTCATCCGGGAGGGCTACCGTCCAGGAGACCGCATCGGCATTTGGTCCACCAACCGCTGGGAGTGGACCGTGGTGCAGTACGCCTGCCACCACATCGGCCTGGTGCTGGTCAACATCAACCCGGCTTACCGCCAGCACGAACTGAACTACGTGCTGGAAAAGGCAGGTGTGCGTATGGTGTTTGCCGCTCGCCGCTACAAGGACTCCGATTACCGAACCATGCTGATTGAGGCCTCCAAGCAGCGCGGTGTGCGCTTGGACAAGGTCATTTACTTCGGTTCGTCCGAATGGTACGAGCACATGCACAGCGAAATCGACGACCTGAGCGAGTACACCTCCCAGCTGAAGCCGGATGATCCAATCAACATCCAGTTCACCTCGGGCACGACAGGCTTTCCCAAGGGCGCTACGCTAACGCACCGCAACCTGCTGAACAATGGATACTTCATCGGTGAGCTGTTGGGCTACACCGAGACCGACCGCATCTGTGTGCCGGTGCCGTTCTTCCACACCTTCGGCATGGTGATTGGCACCTTCGCCGCCTTCACCCACGGTGCCGCTATTGTCATCCCGGCCCCGTCGTTTAAGGCGCGTGAAACACTCAAGGCTGTGCACTCGGCCAAGGCCACCAGCCTCTACGGCGTGCCGACGATGTTCATCAATGAGCTTGAAGAAGCTCATGATCAGGAGGAATACGGATCCCCCTACGACCTGTCGCTCCTGCGCACAGGAGTGATGGCAGGTACCTCGTGCCCGTCGAAGACCATGCGTGATGTGATGGATAAACTCAATATGCGCGAGATTGCCATCTGTTACGGCATGACGGAGACCTCGCCGGTGTCCTTCCAGACCCGCGCAGATTCTCCTCTGGAAAAGCGCGTCAACACCGTCGGCCAGATTATGCCGCACTTGGAAGCCCGCATCATTTGTGAAGAAACGGGTGAGACGCTGCCGCGAGGCGAACAGGGCGAGGTTGTCGTTCGCGGTTACTCCGTTATGAAGGAGTACTGGGAGCACCCGGAAAAGACCGCCGAGGCCATCGACGCCGACGGTTGGATGCACACCGGCGACTTGGGTGTGCTTGACGACGAGGGCTACCTGTCCATCACCGGACGTATTAAGGACATGCTCATCCGTGGCGGTGAGAACATCTACCCGCGCGAAATTGAAGAGTTCCTGTTCACCCACCCGGCTGTCGTCGATGCGCAGGTCATCGGTGTGCCGGATGACAAGTACGGCGAAGAGATTATGGCATGGGTAATTCTGCACGACGATGTGGAAGACTTCACCGCTGACGATGTGGCGGCCTTTGCCCACGGCAAGCTGTCGCGTCACAAGATTCCGCGCTACGTCCACGTCGTCGAGGAGTTCCCGATGACCGCGTCGGGCAAGGTCCGCAAGGTCGAGATGCGTGAGATGGCTCCGCGAATCCTGGGCTGGGTGTAGAAGAATGTCAAAAACAACTGATCAGACCGGCCGTGAGCTTGTCGCAGGCCTTGTCACTGATGGAATGACCCTGGCAGTTGGCGGCTTTGGCCTGTGTGGTGTGCCATATACCCTCATCGAAGGCGTGCGCGACTCCGGGGCAAAAGACCTCACCATCGTGTCCAACAACATGGGCATTGACGGTACTGGGCTCGGCATTCTGTTGGAGAACAAACAGGTGGCAAAGGTAGTGGCCTCCTACGTCGGCGAGAACAAGGAGTTTGCCCGCCAGTACCTCGAAGGAGAAATCGAGGTGGAGTTCACCCCTCAGGGAACTCTGGCTGAGCGGCTTCGCGCAGGGGGCGCAGGTATTCCGGCGTTCTACACCGCAACCGGCGTCGGCACGCTCGTTGCAGAGGGCAAGCCCCACGCCGACTTCGACGGGCAGACCTACGTGCAGGAGCGTGGCATCGTTGCCGACATTGGCCTGGTGCACGCCTACCACGGCGATATCGACGGCAACCTTGTCTATCGCCGGACCGCGCAGAACTTCAACCCACTGTGTGCAGCATCCGGCAGGGTGACCGTTGCGGAGGTGGAGCACTTGCTTGGCCGCGGTGAGATCGACCCGGATCTGGTGATGACTCCGGGTGTGCATATCCAGCACATCGTCCGCGGTGACGGCCGCGAGAAGCTCATTGAAAAGCGCACAACTCGGCAACGCAATACCGATTCCAGCCACGATGCCGGTGACGCGGCAGCAGGGGAGGAGATTTAAATGGCACCTGCGAAGACAATTATGGACAAGGGCTGGAGCCGTGACGAGATGGCACAGCAGGCCGCCGAAGAGCTGCGCGATGGCGACTATGTGAATCTGGGTATCGGCATTCCGACACTGGTGGCAAACCATATTCCCGAAGGTGTGCGTGTTCTGCTGCAGAGTGAAAACGGAATTTTGGGAATGGGCGCCTTCCCATATGAAGGTGAAGAGGACGCCGACCTTATCAATGCGGGTAAGCAGACCGTGACATTGGTGCCGGGCGCGGCAATCTTCGACTCCGCCACCAGCTTCGGCATGATTCGCGGCGGTGCTGTGAAAATGGCCGTGTTGGGCGCAATGGAGGTTAGCCAGTGCGGTGACCTGGCCAACTGGATGATTCCGGGAAAGATGGTAAAGGGCATGGGCGGCGCGATGGACTTAGTCGCTGGTACCCCTCGAGTGGTGGTTTTGACCGATCACGTTTCCAAAGATGGCAAACCAAAATTGGTAAAAGCCTGCGAACTGCCCCTCACAGGTGCAAAAGTAGTGAAAAGGATTATTAGCAACCTGGGAAGCTTCGATGTCGCTGATGATCACCTGGTGCTACGCAGGCTGGCACCTGGAGTGACGCTAGCCGATATCGAGGCCAACACCGAAGCCGCATACGTGGTTGACCTCGAGAATTAAATACGCAGCAATCATGGTCAGTCCACACTCATCAGATTTGACTTAGGAGAATCCATCCATGAGTAACCTTCCAGCTCCCAGCCCGAATGATGTCGTTATCCTCGCCGGTGCCCGCACCCCGCAGGGCAAGCTGCTCGGCCAGCTGGCACCGCTTACTTCCGTCGAACTCGGCGCACATGCTGTCAAGCACGCTGTCCAGCGTTCCGGCGTTGCCCCGGAAGAGGTTCAGCACGTCGTTCTGGGCCAGGTGATTCTCGCAGGTGCTGGCCAGAACCCGGCTCGACAGGTCGCCATTAAAGCAGGTCTGCCATGGAATACGACCGCTGAGATCGTTAACAAGGTCTGCCTCTCGGGCCTAAACGCTGTCATTCACGCCGCTCGCTTGATTCGTCTCGGTGATGCAGACGTCGTCGTTGCAGGCGGTCAGGAGTCCATGACGCACGCTCCGCACGTTGCACGCGGTGTTCGTCAGGGCCAGTCCTTCGGTGCGCTGAAGCTGGAGGACACCTTGGAGCGCGACGGTCTGGTCGACTCCTTCGATGGTGTGTCCATGGGTACGCTTACCGACGGTCCGAACAGCGACCTCGGCATTAGCCGCGAGCAGCAGGACGAGGTTGCGGCCGCTTCTCACCAGCGTGCGGCTAAGGCGCAGGAAGACGGTATTTTCGCGCAGGAAATCGCTCCAATCGAGATTCCGCAGCGCAAGGGTGACCCGGTAGTTGTCGACACCGACCAGGGCATTCGCCCGGAGACCACGGTGGAGACCCTGGCTAAGCTGCGCCCGGTCTTCCTGAAGGAAAACGGCACCATCACTGCCGGTAACTCCTCGCCGATTTCCGACGGTGCCGCAGCAGTTGTGCTGGCATCGCGTGCTTACGCAGAAAAGCACGGCCTGGACTACCTCGCAGTTGTGGGCAAGGCTGGCCAGACCGCAGGTCCGGATAACTCCCTGCACGCTCAGCCTGCGGACTCTTTGAAGGAGGCCCTGCGTCGCGCTGAGTGGGACGCGCAGGAGCTCGACTTCATCGAGATCAACGAGGCATTTGGTGCGGTGGCCGTCAAGTCCCTGCGTGAGCTGGACTACCCGCTGGAGAAGACCAACATCCACGGTGGCGCGATTGCCCTCGGCCATCCGATTGGCTGCTCTGGTGCCCGCCTGACTCTGACCGCTGCGATGGAGCTGAACCGTCGCGGTTCGGGTCGCGCTGGTGTGTCCCTGTGCGGTGGCGGCGGTCAGGGCGATGCGCTGCTGCTGTACCGCGACTAATCGCCAAAGGCTGAAAACTCAGCAAGCCCGCGTTGTGGTTTCCACTCTATGGATGCCACAACGCGGGTTTTGTTGTCTCCTGGGGGAGCCCCTGCACGAAGGTGATTCGAGTTTTCAATTAGGTTAGGAGCTATGACAGGCTTTAGCTCCCTCGATGGTGAACAGACCTTCCCTTGGCTTCCCTCTGGCCCGGCGCTACTCTTCGCCCCGGCTGACCGTCCGGAACGTTTCCAGAAAGCTGCTGAACGATCGGACATGGTCATCATTGACCTGGAAGACGGCGCTGCCGTTGACAATCACGAGCAGGCACGTGCGAACATCATCAACAATCCGCTCGACCCGGAGACGACTATTCTTCGGATCACCGGTCCCGGGACTCCGACCTTCGCGGAGGATGTCGCCTTTGCCCGTGCATGTGACTACGACATCGTCATGGTGCCCAAGATTCGAGACTCCATCCCCGCAGAGCTCGAAGGGTTGAAGATCATCGCGATGATTGAAACCCCGCAGGCCATGATTAATATCCAGCAGATTGCCATGCACCCGGACGTTGTGGGTCTGTTCTGGGGCGCCGAAGACCTGACCGCCGAACTCGGTGGCGTGTCCTCGCGCCAGAGTGTGGATGAAAACCCTCGTCGCCACTACCGCGATCCGCAGCGATTGGCTCGTGCACTCGTTCAGGTGCATGCAGCTGCGGCGGGTATTGCCGCCATTGATGCCGTTCATACTGACTTTCGCGATGAGCGCGGCCAGTACCTAGAGGCTCTCGATGCCGTGGGCTGTGGTTTCCTGGCTACGGCCTGCATCCACCCGGCGATGGTGCCGCCGGTGCGCAAGGCATATAAGCCGTCGGAAGCAACGCTCGCCCGCGCCCGGAAGATTGTCGATCACGCAGGTACGCACACTGGCGCCTTTCAGCTCGATGGCGAGATGATTGACGCGCCCGTCGTAAAGCAGGCGGTGGCAGCGCTCGCGCGTGCGGGAATTACGGAGTAACTAGCGGCGGGATTTCGCCAGGTTCTCGGTGACCTTCCGATCGATGCGGCCGAAGTTGTAGTACGCCGCACAAGCGCCTTCGGGGGAGACCATGCAGGTGCCGATGGGGGTCGCCGGGGTGCAGGCAGTGCCGAAGACCGCGCACTGCCAGGGCTTGATGTGGCCGGTGAGCACAGAACCGCATTCGCAGGTCACGGGATCTGGGATACGGCGCCCCGGCACCTGGAAACGACGCTCGGCGTCGAATGCCGCGTATTCCTCAGAGATGCCGAGGCCGGAGTTTTCAATCCAGCCGAGGCCACGCCACTCGAAGGTGTCGCGGAGAGAAAAGACGCGGTCCATAAGTTTCTGCGCGGTGGTGTTGCCGGAGGAGCGAACGACGCGCGCGTACTGGTTGTCCACCCGCGACTTACCGGCAGCAACGTCGCCGCTGACGAATTGATCCAGCAGCATGACGACGGCCTGGAGCACATCCAATGGCTCAAAACCGGTGACCGCCACTGGCAGATTAAACTCGCGCGGCAGGAACTCAAAGGCGTCCGTGCCGGTGGTTGTAGCCACGTGACCTGGGCCGATGAAACCATCGACCTTGGTTTCGCCGCCGTTGACGATGGCGCGCAGTGGCGGCTCGATGAGTACGTGGTTGGAAAATACGGAGAAGTTTTCCACTCCCTGCCGGCGCGCGGCCTCAACGGTCACGGCAGTCGACGGGGCGGTTGTCTCAAACCCGACGGCGAAGAAAACGACCTGCTTATCGGGGTTATCGGTGGCAATCTTCAGCGCGTCGAGAGGCGAGTAGACAAAGCGCACATTGGCGCCGCGCGCACGTGCCTGCATCAGCGACGTTTCGGACCCCGGAACACGCATCATGTCGCCGAAGGTCGTGAAAATGACGTCTTCTTGCTGTGCCAGCCAAATGGCATCGTCGACGCGGCCCATGGGGATGACGCAGACGGGGCAGCCGGGCCCGTGGATCAGCTCGATGTTCTCGGGTAGGAGGTTTTCCAAGCCGTAACGGTAAATGGTGTGCGTGTGCCCGCCACAGACTTCCATCAGCGCGATGGGCTTTTCCAGCTTGGTGGCCTCGCGTTCAATGCGTGCGAGCAGCTTCTTCGCAGCGGCGGGGTCGCGGAATTCGTCAACGTATTTCATGGTGCCGTCCAGCCCCTCAGTTGATCTGTGACGATGAGAAGGATTCCAGCTCATCCTCGTAAGTGTCGCCGCCTAGCTGTTTGATTTGCTGGAGCGAAAGTCTGGCTTCTTCCTCGTCGATCTTGCTCATGGCGAAACCGACATGTACGAGAACCCAGTCACCGGCGGTGAGGTTCTCGTCAACAAGTAAATCGGTGGAAATCATGCGTGCGACGCCACCAATTTCCACTGTTGCACGGGCAGCATCGTGGACTTCTGTGATGACGGCAGGGACACCAAGACACATACGCTTCTCCTCGTTTGCAATACTTATCGAGACTACCATCAGAGGCAGCGAACCTCGTTTTCGAAGGACGAGTGACGCAAGCAGTTTTGTCCGCCACCAGCTGTGAAGTTAGGGATAGTGAGCATGCAGCCGAAGAATCGTCTGAACACCAACGAAGCCAAGGTAAACACCAATATTGGTCGCGTTCGGGCACGTCCGTTCAGGCTTCTCGACGATTACGTCACCTTGCAACACGGCTCCGGTGGAAAGGCCTCCGCAGCTCTGGTTGAACAGGTCTTTTTCGACGCCTATGGCAATGAAATTTTAGGGCAGGGTGGCGACTCCGGGCTGTTCGCTGCCGAAGCCGTCGTCGAGGCTGCGGCAGCTTCTGCACATGGTGGGGCGCGGTTGGCAATGTCCACCGACTCCTATGTGGTCAATCCCATCGAGTTCCCGGGCGGCGACATCGGGGATTTGGCCGTCAACGGCACGATTAACGATCTGGCGGTAGCTGGAGCCAGGCCCCTGGCGCTGACCGCATCGTTCATTCTGGAAGAGGGGCTGGAGATTGCGACTCTGCGCCGCATTGTGGCGAGTATGCGCGTCGCTGCCGATGCCGCAGGGGTGAGCATCGTCGCCGGCGACACCAAGGTTGTGCCGAAGGGCGCAGGTGACCAGGTCTACATCACCACGGCCGGGATGGGCGTGGTCCGCGGCGACTACGCCGGTGCCGCTACGAAAGGATCTGTCTACGCAAACATCGAGGCCGGAGACCGCATCCTCGTCTCCGGTCCAATCGCCGATCACGGCATGGCCGTCATGCTCGCCCGCGGCGACTTGGCTCTGGCCGCGCCTATCGAGTCCGATACCCGTGCCGTCAACGGCCTGGTCGAGGCACTACTTGAAGCTGCCCCCGGCACTCGCTGGATGCGCGATGCCACTCGTGGCGGCCTCGGCACGGTCGCCAACGAGCTCGCCCGTGGCACCGGTCTTGGTGTCGTACTTGACGACGATTCCATTGCGGTCCGTGAAATGACCCGTGGCGCCTGTGACATGCTCGGCATAGATCCGCTCTACGTCGCCAATGAAGGCACCTTCGTCGCCGTTGTCCCCGCCGGGCAATCCGAGGCAGCGCTCAGTGCGCTCCACGCAGCCGGGGCTTCCGAGGCTTGTGATATCGGCTCCATCGAGGACGAGCCCGCCGCTTCCGTGGTACTGGTCACCGGATTCGGTGGCACCCGCATGGTGGACATGTTGGTCGGCGACCCGCTGCCGCGCATCTGCTAGACATCCATGCCCGTTGCCGCCAGCAGGCGGCCGGCCACCGCCTGACCAAGACTCAAGCCGCCATCGCCCGGTGGCACAATTTGATGCTGCAACAGAGTAAAGCCCTCAGCTGCAACTTCGCGCCGCAGCAGCTCCATCAACAGCGCATTATTCGCGCAACCCCCGCTGACGCCGACAACATCGGTGCCGGCTTCCTCCGCAGCCTGCACCAATCGCTTGCCGACGACACCCGCGACCCCACCGTGAAACACAAATGCGGCCTGCTCAGCGTCAGGCGATGCTACCGCCTCCCGAATGGCGTCCTGGAAGGGCACTGGCTTGGTCTCTGAACTGACCGCTTCAAGCGCTTCCGCATGTGACCTCACGTAGCGAGTCGCCGCTGCCTCCAACTCCATGGCCGCTTGCGCCTCGTAGCTGATGGCTCCGCCACCGCGCCAGCGAGGAAGCAGCAGTGCTGCGGCGGCATCGAATATGCGGCCGAGAGATGAAGTTTGCACTGTGCCAACTCCCGTCGCCAACTGGCTTTTAACCAGGGCTACTTCGCGCTCGTTGGAGAGGTTGCGCACAAGGTGGTCGTCGTGAAGCTCCCATGCGTGAGTGAGACCGAGGGCGAGCCTCCACGGGTGCGTGACGGCGCGATCTCCACCGACCAACGGGAAAGTGGGGCAGTGCCAGGTGCGTTCCCAGTTTGCGGAACTGCGACTGAGCGTGAGGATCTCGCCGCCCCAGATGGTGCCATCAGTGCCGTAGCCGGTGCCGTCGAGGGTGGCGACGACGGCACGGCCCGCGTTCAGGGAAAGGAGACGGTGCTCGGCGAGTAGGGAAAGCGCGTGGGCGAAGTGGTGTTGAACCGCGAGCAGCTCGATGTCGTGCTCGGCGGCGAAGCGTTCGGCGAAGGCGGTAGTGGCGTAGTCCGGATGCAGATCGCAGACGACAAGCTCCGGGGTCGCGTCACGCATGGAAAGCAGCTGGTCAACTGCTCTCTGGAAGGCCTTCTGACTGGCCCACGAACCCATGTCGCCAATGTGCGCGGAGACGTGAGCGAGGTCCCCATGCGCGATAGCGAAAGTGTTCTTCAGCTCTCCGCCGGTCGCGAAAATGGTGGGTTGGGACGTGTTCCGGGCGCTGGTGCCAGGGCCAGTGTCAGTGCCAGGGCCAGGGCCAGTGTGGCTACGAGAATCGGTGGGCGTGATTGAAACGGGGACGGGAGCGAAGCCGCGGGACCGGCGTGATGGGGCGGTGCCGATGAAAACCGAATCTTCAACGGGTACGTGGATTTCGCGGTCGTGGAGGATGAAAGCGTCGGCGATGTGACCGAGTTTCTTCAGCGCATCGACATTGTCGGTACACACGGGCTCGCCACTGAGGTTGTCGCTGGTGACCACGAGCGGGCGATCGCAAAGTAGCAGGTGAATGCCTGAGTACGGAAGCATAATCCCGAAGCTGTCGAGGCCCGGTGCGATGAGATTGGAAAGCGGCCCCGACCGCTGCTTCGGTGCAATCACAATCGGTGCCTCAGGGGAGTCGAGGAAACGCTTCTCCTGCTCAGTTAACTCAACCAGTTGGGCAGCGGTGTCAACAGTGGGGGCCATTACCGCCAACGGTTTGTCGGGTCGACGTTTGCGCATCCGTAGTTTCTCGCAGGCAGCGTCATTGGTGGCATCGCAGACCAGGTGAAAACCACCAATACCTTTGACGGCGAGCAGGGCGCCGTCGTCAAGCAGTGCGTGTGCGCGACGAAAGAGCGCGAGAACCTCCTCGCGGGAGGTGGCGGTGATGGTGCCGCCTGCATCGTGCCAGCTCAGACGCGGGCCACAGTCGAAGCAGCTGATTGGCTGAGCGTGATAGCGGCGGTCGGTGGGGTCGGTGTACTCGCGCTCGCACGGGGTGCACATCGGAAAGGCCGCCATAGTGGTGCGCGGGCGGTCGTAGGGCAGTTCAGTGATGATGGACAGGCGCGGTCCGCAGTTGGTGCAGGAGATGAAAGGGTAGAGGTAGCGCGGGTTGGTAGGGTCGAAAAACTCACGGCGGCAGTCCGGGCACAGTGCAGTGTCGGGCGGAAGCAGTGCGCGGCCGGAGTAGCTGTGGCGAGAGGGCACGATGGTGAACTCGCGCTCATGGCCCAGTGTCGCGATGTGCTCGGCGGAGTGATTGATGATGCGGGCAAGCGCCGGCAGTTCGGTGAAAAGCTGGCTGCGGAAGGCAGCGAGGGCGTCCGACGTTCCTTCTACCTCGATGAATACGCCCTGCTCATCGTTGCCACAGAAGCCGACGAGACCCGCGCGCCGGGCGATGGTGGCGACAAAAGGGCGGAATCCGACCCCCTGGACGATACCTTCGATACGCCAGCGAATGCGTTGAATGCTCGTACCCATCCCCGCCCCGGTCGTGCCTGCCTTTTCCATACATTCAACTTTACGTAAGCGGCTCGGGTCCGTTCGCACTGCTAGTTTGGAGATTGTGCACGAAGTAGCGTTGAGCATGCAGTTGGCGAAGGTTGTCACGAGAGCAGCCGAAGGTCGAACTGTACGCACTGTGCACCTGCGGATAGGCGCTCTACGGCAGGTTGTGCCAGAAACCCTTTCATACGCGTGGGATTTCGTCAGTCGCGATACCGGTTTGAGGGACGCGAAATTGGATATTGACTGGGTACCTGCGGTTGTCGAATGCGCGCACGGGCATCGCGAACAGGTGGGGCCACTCGACGGCCTGCTGTGCCCCACGTGCGGAAAGCCAGGACGCGTAATCTCGGGGGAAGAGTTCACAATCGTCGACATCGACGTCGACACGCACAAGTAGGAAAGACGGTTTTATCATGGGACGTTTCCACCGGCATGACGGCGATGACGCACACCACCATCACCACCATCATCATGACCACGACCATGACCACCATCACGGCCATGACCACGTTCATCTCGCCGATCCCGATGACACTAGCCACGGCGACCATTCGGGTTATGAAACCGGCGTGGAACGCGTGACCATCCTCGAGGACATCTTCAGCGAAAACGACCATCGCGCGGAGCACAATCGCGAGCTGCTTGCTGAACATGGCGTGGAAGCCATCAACCTGATGAGCTCCCCGGGCTCAGGCAAGACTGCGCTGTTGGAGAAGACACTGGCGGCTGCGCAGGGAAAGCTGCGCGTCGGCATTATCGAGGGCGATATTGAGACGGCTCTCGATGCCGACCGCTTGGAGGGCTACGGGGCACAGATTTCGCTGCTGAACACGGGCAACGGATTCGGTGGTGAATGCCACTTGGACGCCCCGATGGTCTCCCGCGCGCTCGAGGGGCTGGATTTGGCCACGCTTGACCTGGTCATGATTGAAAATGTGGGAAACCTTGTCTGTCCGGCTGAGTTTGAGGTCGGTGAGACTCGCAAGGCAATGGTCTACTCCATCACCGAGGGGGAGGATAAGCCGGTCAAGTACCCGGTGATGTTCCGCTCTGTGCAGGTAGTGGTTATCAACAAGATGGACCTTGCCCCGTACCTTGACTTCGACATGGAGCTCTTCCGCGCCAACCTGGAAAAGGTCAATCCAGGCGTGAAGGTGATTGAGGTCTCCGCTAAGACCGGGGAGGGCATCGACGAATGGCTCCGTTGGGTCAACCCTGCGCTGGTTGATTAAGCGCGCGCCGGGGGCCGTCGTGAAGCAATGGGGGCAGCACGGCATGCTTGACGACGGCCCCGCTGCCCCCTCGCTTCGCTCCACCTTAGTGGGGGATAGGTGATATCCCGCTGTAATCTGCGGCGGTTTTTCACGTTCATTACCTGTACCTGGAGCTATATTTACGCAACATTTATCTTGCATATTATTTTGTTATAACCGCAGCGCAGCGCCATTATTCAGGTTGTTCTTAGGTCGCTATACTTGGCCATGTATAGGCAATGGGCCTGGGTAGTTGTAAAACCTCGAAACCAATATTCCTAATAACTAAGCAGAAGGCGCAGCGAAAAAATGATTAGTGGCGCGAATTGGCAGGAAGGGACCCTCGGCGAAAACCTCGCTAGAGCTGGTGTCTCACGGCGCAGTTTCATGAAGTTTTGTGGCACTATGGCGGCAATTTTTGCCGCCGGAACTCCGAATGTCGGTGAGGCTGCGGCGCAGTCACTGACTCCCTCGGCGGAGGAAATCGCAGATAAGCTCTCGGCTGTAAAGAAGCCGAAGGTGGCTTGGCTGCAGTTGCAGGAATGTACCGGATGTATGGAATCCGTATTGCGTTCCGGAGGCACCACTGCTGAAGATGTGGTGCTGAACCTGGTTTCGATGGACTACAACGAGCTGCTCATGGCACCGTCCGGGCATGCGGCTGAAAAGGCTTTGGACGACATGAATGCCGAGGATCACATTCTGGTGGTCAATGGCTCGATTCCGACCGGCGAGAACGGTGCGTACTGCACCATTGGCGGTAAGTCGGCAGAACAGGTGCTGCTCGAGGCTGCTGAGAAGGCCACGGCAATCCTGGCCGTTGGTGCCTGCGCAGTCTGGGGTTCTGTCCAGGCTGCTAAGCCGAATCCGACCGGTGCCAAGGGTGTCGATGAGATTATCAAGGGCAAGCCGGTGATTAACGTCTCTGGTTGTCCGCCGATTGGTGAGGTGATTACGGCCACCCTGACGTACGTACTCACTTATGGCAAGACACCGGAGGTCGACGCTGAGGGGCGGCCAAAGTTTGCCTATGACCAGCGTATTCACGACTCCTGCCCGCGTCGTGCGCATTACGATGCCGGTCAGTTCGTGAAAACCTTCGACGACGAGGGCGCACGCAACGGTTGGTGCCTTTACGAGGTCGGCTGTAAGGGGCCATCCACGTTTAGCCCATGCCCAATCGTGCAGTGGAACCTTAAGTCCGGTTGGCCAATCGGTGCTGGTCACCCATGTATTGGCTGTACTGAGAAGGACTTCTTCGACCAGTTCACTCCGTTCTACGACAAGCTGCCGGGAATCCCGGGTATTGGAGTGGAGTCCAGCGTGAACAAGGTCGGCGTTGGACTGCTGGCTGCCACTGCCGCGGGTGCCGCGGTCCATGGCGGACTCACATTGGTGAAGGAACTGAAGATAAGGCGCTCCAACGGCGAAGAAAAGGTGTTGGCTGCGTTTGGTGGTGTGGAAGGCCGGAAGCCACCGATGGTCGACCTTCCTTCAAACGCACCAGGCACGCAGAGCGAGACAGCATCCGATTCGAAGGACAACTAAGGGGGCATAGGACATGGCTACGGAAAAAGTTGTAATCGACCCGATTACCCGAATCGAGGGACACCTTCGCATTGAGCTGGAACGCGAGGGAGACCAGATCAAAACCGCGTGGAGTGAGACTACTCAGTTCCGCGGTATCGAAACCATTGTGAAAAACCGCGATCCTCGCGATGTCTGGGCATTCGTTGGTCGTATCTGTGGTGTGTGCACGGGTACTCACTCGGTGGCGTCCATTGCCGCTGTCGAAGATGCCATTGGCTCGACACCGCCCCCGCAGGCACGTCGTATTCGCGACCTGGTGATTGGCTCGCAGGAGATTCACGACCACGTCGTGCATTTCTACCATCTTCACGGTCTGGACTGGATTGATGTCACGAAGGTTCTCGAGGCCGATCCGAAGAAGACCGTTGAGTTCGCGCAGTCGATCGGTTCGACGTGGAAGGGCAATAACGAAGAAACCTTCGCCCGGGTCAAGGAGACCGTGCAGGGCATTGTGGACTCCGGCCAGCTGTCCATCTTCACCGGCGGCTACTGGGGACATGAGGACTACCGCTTGCCGCCCGAGGCCAACCTGATGGCAGTGTCGCACTACCTCGACGCCTTGGCTTTCCAGCGCTCTATCATCCGCATTAACACCGTCTTCGGCGGTAAGAACCCACACCCGAACTTCCTGGTCGGAGGCATGGCGTGCTCCATCGACCCGGAACGCTCGGAGACTGTCAACCAAGTCGGCATTGATCAGATCAAGTCCTGGATCGACGAGATCGTGGAGTTCGTCAATGACTGCTTCTACCCAGATGCAGTCGCCATCATGAGCGTTTACAAGGACTACTTCGACATCGGTCGCTCCTCCGACAGCTTCCTGGCGGTAGGCATGGCCGGCGCCACTTACTCCGGCGACCCGGCTAAGTCCCGTGTCCAGACCGTGCATCCAGACATCAAGCCCGGTGTCATTCTCGACGGTGACTACACCAAGCTCCACCCATTCCAGCCGGAAAAGATCGAGGAATTCATCAACTCCGCCTGGTATACGCAGGAAGCCGGCGATGATGTCGGCCTCAAGCCGTATGACGGCGAAACAACTGTGAACTACACCGGCCCGAAGCCGCCGTACGAGTGGTTGTCGGACAATGAAAAGTACACCTGGTCGAAGGCGCCGCGTTACGACGGTCGCGCTGTTCAAGTTGGCCCGGTTGCTCGTGTGCTGTTGGCATACCTGCAGAAGGAGCCGGAGACAATGCGCCTGGTCGACGAGGTCATGGATAAGCTCGACCTGCGCATTGAGCAGATGAACTCCACTGCGGGACGCACCTACGCACGTGCTGTGGAGTCTGTGACCACCGCCAATTACTTGGCAGATCACATTTTCCCGGAGTTCGTTGAGGCCCTGAAGAACGGCGACATCGATGTCTTCGACAACAGCTGTTGGGAGCCGACCACGTGGCCGGAAAAGTGCCAGGGCGTGGGCTTCCTCGAGGTCGCTCGTGGCATGCTCAGCCACTGGGTCAAAATTGAAAATGGCAAGGTGACCAACTACCAAGCCGTGGTTCCCACCACGTGGCTGGCCGGTGGCCGTGACCCGAAGGGGCAGCTTGGCCCATACGAGCACGCGCTGGCTGGCGATGGCACACATCCGCTGGTTGATCCCGAGCAGCCGCTTGAACCACTTCGCACGATTCATTCCTTCGATCCATGTATGGCCTGCGCAGTCCACATTTTGGATCCGGCTGGTCAGGAAATGTTTAAGGTGACGACGGCATGACACCCCCAGTGAGTGAAAATCCGGAACTGCGACTAAAAGATTCCAAGGGCAACCCCCTGGTTATTGCGGTTATTGACGCACACACCAGCCACTGGTTGTCGCCATCCGAGGTCATTCAGGCCGCAGCAATTGTCCCGGACGACTCCCGCGATCCTGTCGACCTTGCGCTAAAGGTCAGCTTGCGTCGTCGTCGTGACGATCTTTTCCACCTCGACGGCACGCCACTGATGAAACTGACCCCGGATTCCTACGACCCGGCGACGCCTGACCGCCGTTACTCCATTGCCAAGGTGCACGGCCTCAACATTGCGGATCAAACGGTCGATGTCGCCATCATGCGCGGTGAATTGAATGCGGTCGTTGAGGCATCCACGATGTCCCGTGAGGAAGGCGTTCTACTTCGTCGTAACGCGAACATGCATCATGGTCGCGGGCACCGCAGCATGGGCGTCGCGCTTGCGCCCATTGACAAAGACGGAAATATCATCGGAGAGTTCATCTTCGAAGGATTCGTGGCAATGGGGCTGCGGAAACTCGACGAGGCCATTGCGGAGAACAAGAAGGGCTCCGGTTCGTGGGTCGAGGTTCACCTGTGGGGATGGGCGCTGCGCGTTCAACATTGGTTGAACCTGGCGCTGATGTTGGTGATGACCTTTACTGGCTGGTACATCATGCAGCCCTATTTGACTGAGCGCACCTATGACGGCTCGGCCGCGGGATTCGCGATGGGATATGTCCGTTTCGCGCACTTCTTAGCCGGATTCCTATGGATCGCGGTGGGGCTATGGCGTGTCATTCTGCTGTTTGTTACCCACGACCGACAAACACGATGGCGTGCGCTATGGCCGATTTATAACAAGCAGGATGTTAAAGACCTCTGGCACACGATGCAGTACTACCTCTTCCTGCGCAAGGAAGGGCCGTTCTACTTCGCACACAATCCGCTGCAGCAGCTGGCGTACACCGGCATTTACGCGATGTGTTTCATCCAGATGCTCACAGGTTTGTCGCTATACGCGATGATGGACCAGTCCAACTGGTTCTTCCAGCTGTTGGCTATGCCCACGCACTGGATTGGCATCGGCTACTTCCGCCTGATTCACACAATCATCATGTACCTGATTTGGCTCTTCGCCATCATTCACGTCTACCTGGTTATCCGCTCTGATGCGGTACACAACCACGGTGGTCTGTCCTCGATGATTGGTGGCTCTGTCTGGCTACCGCGCGGCACGCAACCGGTTGACTCTCCACGCATTGGATAGGAGATCATTGGGTAACGATAAGGTGTCCGACGCAGTCACCGGTGCTGATGCTGGCACTCCGTTGGTGACGGTTCTTGGCATCGGCAACCCCGTCATGGGCGACGACGGCATTGGTCTCGAGCTGCTGAGGCGCCTTGCCCCAGAACTGGAATCTGCAGGCATGGGGCAGACAACGCAGGCCGGGGATTCTGCGCATCTGGTCTGGTCGCCCTCCAACCTCGATGATCCTGCGAACCTCGCCGGGCGAGGGGACGAATGGACGGGTGCGGTTGCCTACATCGATGGTGGCACCTGCGGTATGGAGTTGCTGCCCATCGTGCAGGAGGCCAAGAACCTATTGTTGCTCGACGCTCTCGCTGGTCCGGGGGATCCCGGTACCGTCGTCAAGCTCGTCGGTGACCAGATCCCTAGACTATTGGCGGCAAAGCTGTCCGCGCATCAGGTCGGCTTGCTGGATTTGCTCACCGCGGCGCGACTGCTGGGGCAGGAGCCTGAGCGCGTCGGTGTGGTGGGAGTGGTCTACGAGTCTGCCGACATGGTGGTGGGGCTCAGCAACACGGCACTTGGCGGCATTGAGGAGGCGACTGAGGTTGCGCGCGAGCTCATCGACAGCTGGCTTGCCGACGAGCGCGACAGTGACGTCTAACCCTCGCCCTCAGCGCTGACCTCAATACTGGAGATTTCAAACTCGCGGCCGTGCCGCAAATCCGCAGTTGGGGTGCCGCAGACAGGGCAGGTTAGAGCATAGAATTCATCAATTTCATGCTCAGCCTCGCAGGTGGGGCAGTAGACCGTCGAGACAATGAGCTCGGCATCTAACTCGGCGCCCTCACACTGCGTCGCGGCACTGGCCACAGGCCATGCGGCGATGAGGGAATCGTAGACGACCCCGGAGCGGTCGCCCACACGCATTGACACCTTTGTCACGGTACGTCCCGGGCAGACCTCGGCAATCTTTTCCACCACGCTGGTCAACAATCCAAGCTCATGCACAGATACCATTATGGCGAAGCACTCAGCGCGAAGGAGGCGCAGGCGGACCATGTCATCCAAATCCGTTCCGGTTACCCAGCACATCCAGCTCGATGAGCTTGTTGACCCATTCGAGGCACGACTGGATGTCTATCGCGATGACAACGGCGCCATCACACAGGTGTCCTTCGACCTTTCAGGGCTGCCGCGTATCGACGGGATGCTCGTGGGCAAGCAGGCGCTGGCTGTACCAGATATCACCAAGCGGCTGTGTGGCCTGTGCCCGGTTGTGCATCATCTTGCAGGCGTGCGGGCGGTAGAGGACCTTTACGGGGTCTTCGACATTCCTCGAACCGCACAGTTGATTCGAGAGCTGCTGGCGGCCGGGTCGACCTTGGATAATCTAGCGACCAAATTTGTGGCCGTCGACCGCGAGGGGGCGCGGGCAATGAAGCGTGCCGGAAAAGCTCTGATGCGTGCAGCGGGGGCACCGTCGCACTTCCCGGATGTCGCCGTCCCCGGCGGTGTGCGCGCGACAGTGGATAAGACGCTGGTTTCTGAGGCAGAAACTGCTCTGGAGGTACTGGCTGAGACGGCGGTAATCAAGGAAGTGGAGCTTCTTCCCACTCCCGATGCCCCTGATGCTTGGACGGATACTTTTGACGGCCTCGACGTGGCAGTTGTCGATGCCGACGGTGAGCTTGCGCCGCTGGGAAATTACCTCGCAGTCGCGCGGCATGACACCGATACCGCGGCGGAGATTTTCCCGGCTGCTGATTGGCCCACACGCGTTCGTGAATCCCGTCCGGGCGATGCCGCTCCCAGACCGGTGTTTGATGCCTCGAAGGAGTTGGGCAAGCATGGCTGTGAAGGTCAGCGGGCCGATTTCTACCGGGTGGGGCCGGTCTCCAGACAGGTTGTCGTCGATAAGCGTGGGGTGAGCCCACGCGACGCCCAACGCCAGCTTCTCGCTGACACCGTGGCTTGGGCGAGGCGGGTGCTTTCCGACGGGGAACTGCTCGGCGAGCATGTGTGCGATCCGAATGCTGCGACAGCGATTGAGAATGCTGACTTTGAAGGGCATCGCAGTGGTGTCGGGATGATTGACGGGCCGCGCGGGCTGTTAGTGCATCGCTATACGGCAGGGGCTGACGGCATCATCACGGATTGTCAGATCATGACACCAACTGCGCAGAACGAACCCTGGCTGACTCGTATGCTCACCGAGCAGCTGTGCGGCGGCGGAGAGGCTGCGGGGGTCGAGAAGTCCATCTGGGCCGCTGATCCGTGCTTACCGTGTAGTTCGGCACCTGCGGGAGTGATGACATTCACGATGCAGGAACATGCCGGTGCACCTGCGGACAATATGACAACGGATAGCCGTGGTTCGGCGGACGCCCCGACTGTAGCGGAGAGGACGAAGTAACACGATGTGTCTTGGAATTCCTGCCCGGGTTTTGGCAATAGCCGATGGTCCACTGCCGATGGCGACAGTGGATATGGCGGGGCAGAAGCGGCAATGCTCGGCAATGTACGTGCCTGAGCTGGTGGCAGGTGATTGGGTGTTCGTCCAGAACGGGTTCATCATGAACGTGCTGGACGAACAGGAGGCCAAGGAGTCCTTAGCCGCAATTGAGGAATATAACCTCATCGAACATGTCGCTGAGGTCTCCCCGAAGGGGCGGACCTAGTTCACGCAGGTCACGCCAGCGGCGTCAATAGCGGGGCGATCTTCCTGCGGAATTTCGCCGCCCTCTTGGCCGATGATGTCGCCATTGGAACCATCTTCAACTTCAGGCGCAGGTTCGGCACCGTCGCCCGAATCAGTGGCCATTCCCTCTGATGTCAATCCTGGGCCGTCGTAGTCACCGGCAATTGTCACTGAGATGTGGTGCGGATCGAGGTATGGATCGTGGACAATCGGTACGCCACCGAGTGCTTCAGAAATGGCCTGAGCTGCCGGATCCTCTGGGTCAGCCGCATTGATCTGGCTGGAGGCAACGCCGGCGAACTCAGCGTTGCCGACCTCTCCCTGGGTGTAGCCCTTTTCTGTTAAGAAACCTGAGACGCCGCTGGCCAAACCTTCAATGCCTGTGGCGTTGTAAACGCTGACTGTAGTTTCAGCCGCGTTGGGGTCAGCCTTCTTATCGTCTTCTTCCTTCGTCGGAGCTTCTTCTTCCTTGGTGCCCAGCAGGGTCTCGAAGTACTGGTGGACTTGGCCCTTATCGATTGTGACCACCGACTCGCCATAGTCACCAACACCGTCAATCGAGGTCACCGGGATAGTTTCAAACTTCACGTTGCCACCACTGAGGCCCTGCATCTGGGTAGCAAATCCGGTGACATCCCAGTTGTCGTCGAGCACCACTGAGCGCTGGACAGCGTTGCCCAGTTCAGACAGCTTCGCGGGATTGGACAGTGTGCCAGCGCCGAGCAGCTTATTGGTGAACGAGGCCATGAAGACCTGCTGGCGAGTAATTCGGTCGAGGTCACCGCGGGGCAGGCCGTGGCGCTGGCGGACGAATGAGAGCGCGTCGGCACCCTTCAACGTCTGTGAGCCCGCCGGGAAGTCCGCACCAGAGAACTCGTCGTAAACAGCCTCATTCAGACATACATCGACACCGCCGATGGCGTCGGTGAGCAGGACGAAGCCGAGCAGGCCAACTTCTGCGTAGTGGTCAACGGTGATACCGCTGAGGTCGCTAATGGTTTCAATTAGAGCTCTACGTCCGGCCTCGGTCGAGCGACGCTCAATGTCTTCCGGCGAGGCGCCGCTTCCTGCGAGTTCCTCTTCGACCATCTGCTTTGTGTTGCCGTAGACACCATTAATCTTTGTGTTGCCTAGGCGATTGGTGTGGACATAGGTATCGCGCGGAATGGAAATTGCCGTCGCTGAAGAACCATCGGCAGGAACACGAATCACAATAATCGTGTCTGTATTCGTGGCTTCTTCGTCGCCGGCACGCAGAAGCTCAACTTCTTCCGGAGTCAGCGGGTTGCCCTGGGCATCGGTGCGAGAGTCGGAGCCGACGAGCAGAATATCGGTTGCACCGTCCTTCTCACTGCCCAGACCGAAGTCGCCACCCGAACCCAAGTTGTCGGTGGTTCTACCAAGTGTCCACCAGCCAACTGCGGAAATAACCAGGATAATGGCTGAGAGCAGCACAAGCGCATTGCGTAGCATCGGCGGCCAAGCCTGGGCTGTACTCTCTGCAGAGGACGGTGGCGCTTGAATATCGCGTGCGTGACGCGCGCGTGGCGTGTGGCTGCTCAAACCGGGGCTCCTCTTAAACCGTTTTTCGAAAATATAATTTGTGCTGCAAGTCTGCGTGGGCATTCCACACATCGTGGAGCGCAGTAAGCAGCTGCGGAAACTACATAAACCTTAACCGTCCAACCGTGTGCGGTTGCACCTCAACACAGTGTCAATCCGTATCCGGTTACACCTCAACACAGTGTCAATCGTATCTACGATAGTGATAAAGAAGAATATGTCCGAAATTTCAGTCTCGCATTTCGCCACTCCTGGACCAACCCACAGCAACTCGCGGCGTCCCATTGTCGCCATAACTGGCGCGGCGGGACAGCTGGGTACTGCGCTTCAGTGTGATTCTTTCGCCGCCGATGTTGAGGTGCTCGCTCTTACGCGGGCACAGTTGGATATCACTGATTCGGCTGCTGTGGAGGCAACGCCTCTGCTTGACGACGTCGACATCATCATTAACGCGGCAGCGGCGACCGATGTCGATGGCGCAGAATCCGATCCCGGTTCGGCGCACCTTATCAATGCACTTGGACCGAAGTACTTGGCGGCTCGGGCGAAAAAAGAAGGCGCGTATCTCATTCACATCTCCACCGACTATGTCTTCGGTGATGTAGCAATCGATGAGATGACGGGGCAGCGCCGAGCGCTGCGAGTTGATGATTTCACCGCGCCTCAGACTATGTATGGACGTACCAAGTTAGTGGGGGAGAATAATGTGCGTGATTCGGGTGCGCGTTTCGCTATTTTGCGCACGGCGTGGGTCTGGTCGGGGCCCACACAGCCGGAGGCCAAGGACTTCGTTTCCACGATGATGCGTCTGGCAGAGACGGCGACTGACGACAAAGGCAATCCGGCAATTATTAAGGTCGTTGACGATCAGCACGGAAACCCCACATTTGTCGGTGATCTCGCCGGAGCTATCTGGGAATTGTCCGAACGTGTGTTGTCCGAACCGAGCAGCGCACCGACCGGCACCTTCCATGTCACGGGCAGCGGTGAGGCGACATGGTTCGAAGTGGCTCGCGAAGTGTTTCGGCTCACCGGTCACGATCCGCAGCGTGTGGCGGCTTGTACCAGCAGTGAGTTCCCACGTCCGGCCCCACGTCCGGCCTGGTCCGTGTTGGATGGTTCGGCATGGAGTGAGGTAGGTCTACATGCGCTTCCGGAGTGGCAGGACACTTTGCGGGCAGTCCTGACCTAGGGTCTAGGTTTGTGATTGAAACCTCGAATTCCCCGCAACCCTCGCAGCTTCCGCTCGGTGTGGTCACCGTGACCTTTTCGCCCGGTGAGCACCTGAGCAAGCTGGTGGATTCGCTGGGCCCCGCCGCCAGTGCCTCCACGCGCCTGATTATGGCCGACAACGGCTCGACGGATGGTTCCGTGGAGAAGGAAGAAGCTCGGGCCAAGGAGACCGGAGCGGATGTTCAGCTTCTGCGCACCGGCGGCAACATTGGCTATGGCGCGGCCGCCAACCGTGGCATTGCGGAGCTGGGGCGGGCTCGCCGTGCCGGTGAAATCAATCCTGATTACGTCATGCTGGTCAACCCTGACGTGGTGTTTGCCCCTGGCGCAATCGATATTCTGTTGGAATGCGCGCAGCGCAATCCCAAAGCCGGAGCGATTGGTCCGCTGATTCGCGAGGCGGATGGCAGCGTGTACCCGTCGGCACGCGCGGTTCCTAAACTTGTCAGCGGTATCGGGCACGCGCTGCTTGCCGATATCTGGCCTACTAACCCTTTCTCACGGCGCTACCGGGATGACACGGATATGGATCGTGAGCGATCGGCGGGATGGTTGTCGGGCGCATGCCTGCTGCTGCGGTGGGATGCGTTCGACCAGATTGATGGCTTTGATACCCGCTACTTCATGTACATGGAGGACGTGGATTTGGGTGACCGACTGGGCAAGGCCGGTTGGATCAATATTTTCTGTCCCCGTGCAGAGATTCGTCACGCGCAGGGGCATTCTGCCAGTAAGCACCCGGAAATTACCGTAAAGGCCCATCACGAGTCGGCATACCGTTTTATGTCAGATCGCCTGCCGGGGCCGGCGCTGGCACCTGTGCGACTGGCATTGCGTTTGGGGCTGTTCCTGCGTGGCAAAGTCATAATCGCGGTCAAAAAGCGTAGGAATTAATTAACTGTTGGAATGATCCATCGAAGAAAGTTACCGATTTCATGACTACCGAAGTTCGTCCGAGTGCTGGGCATGGCTCCGCCTTCCAGCCGGGAGCGGATGCTGCACAGCAGGCGGGAGCCACGTTGGCTGAACAGACTGACGCTGTCATTCTGGTTGGCGGGCAAGGTACGCGTTTGCGTCCCCTTACCGTGAATACGCCGAAGCCGATGCTGCCCACGGCAGGGCATCCATTCCTGGAGCATCTGCTTGGCCGCATTCGTGCAGCAGGTATGAAGCACGTGGTATTGGGCACCTCCTACCGAGCTGAAGTATTTGAAGAACACTTCGGCGACGGTTCGGATTTGGATCTCGAAATTGAATACGTCTTTGAGGCTGAGCCGCTGGGAACCGGTGGCGGTATCCGAAACGTCCTAGACAAGCTGCGCTATGACACCGCGATGATTTTCAACGGCGATGTCCTCGGCGGTACCGACTTGCGTGCGGTGTTGGGTACTCACGCGGAGAAGGATGCGGACGTCACGATGCACCTCGTACGTGTGCCGGATCCACGCGCGTTCGGCTGTGTCCCGACCGATGAGGATGGGCGCGTCCTGGAGTTCCTGGAGAAGACCCAGGATCCGCCAACCGATCAGATTAATGCCGGTATCTACGTGTTCCGCCGCGAGATTATCGAATCGATTCCGGCTGGTCGTCCTATTAGCGTTGAGCGTGAAATCTTCCCAGCGCTGCTTGACCGCGGTATGAACGTCTACGGTCACGTTGATTACGCCTACTGGCGTGACATGGGGACTCCGGGTGACTTCGTCCGCGGCTCCTCCGATTTGGTCCGCGGTATCGCGCCGTCACCGCTACTAGAGGGTAAGCACGGCGAAGCGCTTGTCGACGAATCAGCGTCGGTCGGTGGCGGCGCTCTTCTCTACGGTGGTTCTGTCGTCGGACGTGGGGCGGAGATTGGTGCGGGAGCTCGGATTGATCAATCGGTGATCTTCGACGGCGCACGCATCGGTGCCGGTGCTGTGATTGAGCGCTCTGTGATTGCCGATGGCGCCGATATTGGCCCGCGGACGGTCATCAGTGATGCCATTATCGGCGAGGGTGCCGTCGTTGGTGCGCGCTGTGAATTGATCAACGGTATCCGTGTGTGGCCGGGCGTCCAGATCCCCGATCACGGAGTACGTTTTTCGACGGATGTCTAGTCTGCAGCCTTCGGCGTGTCAGACTTTTGTCGGCAATATCTGATTAGAGTTGCCGAAGTGTCGTCAAAGTTGCTGGTGAGAGGCATGTGGCGAATGTGATTGAGTTCAGGTGGCAGGTTTAGGGTTCGGGCGCCATCCTTCAACCTGAACTTAATCCCCAACGCGGGGGGAGGGGCTTCAGGGGCAATGAAAAGTATTGGGGCAAATTCTCTATTCGGCTTGACCGATGGTGGGTTACACGTGTGTAATCACAAATGTGTGTTTCGCACACTAAGCCCAATTTAAAGACCCGCAGCAACAACCATCAGGAGGCCCTCGGCATGGAAAAGTCCAGCATGTTTGATGGCGGCTCTGCTGTGGATAGTGAGACGAATGCGGGTGACATCGCTGTGAATGATAGCTCCTCTGAAAACCAGCCTCGGCCGTTGACAGAGTGGGCAGATGACCTTTCGGGGTTGTTTGAAGCCGTCGATCAGGACTGGCAGGAGCAAGCTCTGTGTGCCCAGACCGATCCAGAAGCTTTCTTCCCTGAGAAGGGTGGATCCACTCGCGAAGCAAAGCGTATTTGTCGTGCTTGTGGTGTGCGAGATGAATGCCTGGAGTTTGCTCTCGAGCATGATGAGCGCTTCGGCATTTGGGGTGGCCTCTCTGAGCGTGAGCGCCGCCGTTTGAAGCGGCAGATTGGCTAGGGCAGCCGGGTCTGTATTTTATCCTTCGCTCGACCTCGCAGTTTCCCCTTGGGTAATACCCTGGGGGATTTTTCGGTGAACGAGTTTTTCCTGCTCTCTAGGGTTAATAGACGAAAATATGTCCGCTCAGCATGTCGCTGGGTGGGCCCTTTTGTCGCTTAGTTCTTAATGCGAGTTACTGACTGCGTTTATGACAAAAAACGCCCGAAAAATGGCCTGAAAGTGTCATAAACTTGCACAGTTTCACATTTGCAGCCCGTATTTACGTGTGCAGCCCGTAATTTATGGGGCCTGACCAGTTACTATCTTGAGAATCACAGACACTTTTTGTCTATATACCCGGTTTCTAGGGAGCTCCTTAGGAGAAAGCTTTCTACAGGAAGTTCTCGTTGAAACTAGGGTCCACCTCAACCGGGTCAATGCCCAGATATACCGCTACCAGGCGGGTCAGTACATATTGCAGCATCTGGTCGAGTTCCACTCGGCCCGAGACACGGCGCTCAATGGGGCGGCGGAACACTACTACGCAGGGGCGGGTGGGGTTGCCTACGCGGTCAATGCCAGCGGGGATAAGCCGTCCCAGTGGTACAGGTCCGTCAGCGACAATCTCTTCCGGGAAGTACATGTACGGGCGTAACTGCATGCGAGGAATCGTGTCGATGGCGATGTCCAGGTGTGACAGTTGTCGGGACCAGCGCTGATCCAATGGGGCGTAGGCGTCAATAACCGCCTGGTCAAAAGCTTCTGAACGGCTCTTCCAGCGGGGTACCTCCGGCGGCAACAGAGGTCCCCGAGGTCCGCGACCGCGTCGCAGTGAGCGTCGCAAAGAGCGCGGAGTATAAGCCGATGAATTCATATTTGTTGAGCTTAATCGGTCGGATCGTCAACGTGGGTGAGGCCAGCTTCCGGCCATGTCGCAGGTTTACTGGGTAAGGCTGGGGTGCCCCGGGGGAGCGTCGGAAAGCGAAAAACGCCCGAGTGGGAGAAAAACTATCGAAACTTAAAGTTAGGGTCTAGACTTTGATGCCGTGAGTGTTTTTAGACGTTGTTGCCGGCCCGGCTGTGGCAAACCTGCCGTAGCTACGTTGACGTATGCCTACGCGGAGTCGACGGCTGTGGTGGGTCCGCTCGCCGCCGCGTCCGAACCGCATAGCTGGGATCTCTGTGAGAAGCACGCGCGTTCTATCACCGCACCGCTGGGGTGGGAGCTCGTGCGTTACGACGTGCCGACGCCCGCCCAGGACGATGATGATTTGACCGCATTGGCGGAAGCCGTCCGTGAAGCTGGCCGCAACGCGACTGGCCTGGTGCTGCGGGATGAGGTCGACAACCGTCCTCAGACCTACAAGATTGATTCCAGCCGTCACCCGTCGACGCGGAAATCCGCGCGCGGTCACCTGCATGTAGTTCGCGATCCGGAGGATTCGGACGACTAACGGGTCGGGCGCCGTGCCCCAGCTCATGCCATCTTGCCGCGGCATTTCTTTGTGAGAGCCTCTCTGGGGCTAGTATCATTTTTCACAAAACTGATACTTACCCAGAGAGGTTTTTCGTGGGCACTTACAATCGTTCCGATTTGGATGCCGTCATCAAGGCCTATGACGTGCGCGGTGTTGTCGGTGAGGGCATCGACGCGGACCTCGTCGGAGCCATCGGCGCCGCCTTTGGGCACATCATGCGTTCAGAGGGCGCAACGCGTGTCGTAGTTGGCCACGATATGCGTGAGTCCTCGCCGGAGTTGGCGGCTAGTTTCGCCGATGGCGCGGCAGCGCAGGGGCTCAATGTCACCCTGCTCGGCCTGACCTCTACGGACGAGCTGTATTTCGCCTCCGGAGTAAGGGAATGCCCGGGCGCGATGTTCACTGCCAGCCACAACCCAGCTGAATACAACGGCATCAAGATGTGCCGTTCGCTGGCCCGCCCAATCGGGCAGGAGACAGGGCTTGCTCAGATTAAGGACCTGCTTGTCGACGGAATTCCGGAGTACACCGGCACTCCGGGCGAAATTGATCGTGAGGATGTTCTGCAGGATTACGCGGCGTTCCTCCATGGGCTGGTCGACATTCGCTCCGGCCGTCGCCTGAAGGTTGCAGTCGATGCCGGTAACGGTATGGGGGGACTGACAGTTCCGGCAGTGCTCGGAGAAGACATGGATGTTGCTGATCTCTACTTTGAGCTCGACGGCAACTTCCCGAATCACGAGGCCAATCCATTGGAGCCCGCCAACCTCGTTGACCTACAGAAGTTTACGGTGGAGCAGGGCGCAGACATCGGTATTGCCTTCGATGGCGACGCTGACCGCTGCTTCGTCGTCGACGAGAAGGGCAACCCGGTCAGCCCATCGGCCATCTGTGCGTTGGTGACCACCCGCTACCTGGAGCAGAACCCGGGTGCGGCTATCATCCATAACCTGATCACATCGCACGTCGTGCCGGAGATGATTGTGGAAAACGGCGGAACCCCGGTTCGTACCCGTGTTGGGCACTCCTTTATTAAGGCGCAAATGGCCGAGCACAGTGCTGTTTTTGGTGGCGAGCATTCAGCGCACTACTACTTCAAGGAATTCTTCAACGCAGACTCCGGCATGCTGGCTGCCATGCATGTCCTGGCCGCACTGGCCGAGCAGGATAAGCCGCTGAGTGAATTCATGGCCGAGTACAACCGCTACGAGGCCTCCGGTGAGATTAACTCCCGCCTGGGTAGTGCCGAGGAGCAGCAGGCCAAGCAGAAGGAAATCGAGGCCGCGTTTGCCGATCGCACGGAGTCCTCGGACTGGATGGATGGCCTGACCATTGAGCTGGCGGACTCCAAGGCGTGGTTCAACGTCCGGGCCTCCAATACGGAGCCGCTGCTGCGTCTGAACGTCGAGGCTCCGACGCGTGCTGAGGTCGACGCTCTTGTCGACGAAGTTCTCGGCATCATCCGCGGTTAATCAACCCCACGCGCCCGTTTTCAGGCATGCTTGGGAGTATGACCTCGTCATTCGACTCCTCCCATAACCCGCGCCAAGAGGCCCTGTTCTATCGTATGGCCACTGCCGGTGCAGGTCTCAGAGCTGCTGCTTCCGCGACTCGCGGGGGTGCGTTTGCTCAACTTTCACTGCCGCGCAGTGCGGTCATCCTCGTGGGAAATCGTCGGGCGCAGCTCGCTGCCGAATCCGTGCGCGCGCTTGCCGACGATATCCGCTGTCCGGTGGTAATTGCGCATCAGTTGCCTAGTTATGTCGGTGCCCTCGACTTGGTCATAGTCTGTGACGACAACCCCGGCAGCCCACTGGGGGCAGCTCTGGCTGAAGCTGATAGGCGAGGTGCTGCCACGGTCGTGGTGGATCCCGGTGAAGGGCCACTGCGTGCCGCCGGTAGCCCCGATACGGTTGTGGTTCCGCGCCCGGCGATGGCGGAGTCCGCGTCCTTTACCGCCTATGTCGGTGCCATCTCCAGCGCGCTCACCGAATGTGGTGCCACCGCCCTGGCTCCGGCCGGGGTAGTGGAGGAAGTCGCTGATGCGGTGGACGCCGATATTGCTGCCTGTGCTCCGCAGCGAGATGAAACAGTTAACCCCGCGCGGCAGGTAGCGCAGTGGGTGGCAGGCCGCAGAATGCTTGCAGTGTCGACGACCTCGGCGCTGGCACCGGTAGCGGAACTGGCATCGTTACAGATGCTTGAGGCAGGCGTGGTCTCGGCAGCGTCGTCGATAAGCGAATTGTCTCTTAGCGTGGGCGCGTTGCTCGCTGCAGAACCCCAGGAAAGCCGCGATATTTTCTATGACCCGTTTATTGATGGTGGGGATGAAGGGGCGACAGTGCTACCGTTGGGGGCGATTGTTTTAGCTGCGCCGAACAATGTGGGCCACTACCGGGACCACTACGGCGAGGTTGGATGGGCTCGTGTGGAGTGCCCTGCGCTCGATGCGGAGACTCATCATCCATTGGTTGAAGTATGTGTTGCTGCAGCCAGAGTTGGTGCGATTGCGGCGTTTTCTGCGTAATCGCCGGGTGTCACCGAAGGCTTTTGGGCCTTCGGTGAGATTGGCGTGCTCGCGCCAGAAGTGACTATTAGAGGAGTGATACGGGCATGGAGCTGTTGGACCCCGTGCTGCAGTCGTACCCCTGGGGGTCTCGTACACATTTGGCGAGAATCACCGGTGCGGACGCTCCCACATCGAAGCCCTGGGCGGAACTGTGGTTTGGTGCGCATGCACTGGCATCGGCCACGGTGGCCGGCACGCCGCTGGATGAGCTCATTGCGCAGGATCCGGCAGCTGCGCTCGGATATGCAATTGACACCGACAACGGCAGGCTGCCGTTCCTGTTGAAGCTGCTCGCAGCCGATGAGCCGTTATCGCTGCAGGCACACCCCACCTTGGCAGAAGCTCAGGAGGGATTTGCACGCGAAAATGCGGAGGGCATTCCGGCCACTGCACATTTCCGAAATTACCGGGACAACAACCACAAGCCGGAACTTATTGTCGCCCTGACTACCTTCGACGCGTTGGCCGGATTCCGCCCGGTGGAGCGCACGAAGGAGTTGCTCGCGACGCTGGCGGTACCGGAGCTCGACCATTACATGGGACTGCTCGATGCCGCCGATGACGAGAGTGCTCTGCGGGCATTGTTTACAACGTGGTTGACGTTGCCCCAGGATGTCCTCGATGAGCTGGTCGAGGCCGTGGCTGCCAAGTGCGCGGATTACAGTGGCGATGACGAGGAGTTCTCGCGAGTAGCCGAGACCACTTGCGAACTGGCTCGAAAGTATCCGGGGGACCCGGGAGTCCTGGGGTCGATGCTGCTTAATCGCCTTCGCTTACAGCCGGGCGAAGCCATCTACCTTGGTGCTGGACAGCTGCATGCTTACCTCAATGGCATGGGCGTGGAAATCATGGCCAACTCCGACAACGTGCTGCGCGGAGGGCTGACCTCTAAGCACGTCGATGTCGTGGAGCTACTGCGCGTGCTCTCTTTCCGACCGCTGCCAGATCCGGTGCTGCAGTCGCGGCTGACCGATGATGGCTGGAATGACTATGACGCGCCGGTGCGCGAGTTTCGCCTTCGTTCGCGGGATCTGGAGCCGGGCGAACATGTTCTGCTCGACGAAGAATCCGCCACGGTTGTGTTGTCTACAGCGGGCACGGTGGCGTTGCGTCACGACGACTCCGTGGTTGAGGTTCCCAGCGGCCATGCGGCCTGGGTTCCGGCTGTCGACGCAGTCGATATTGAGCTGACTGCGCGCCAAGACGGGGCAACCGTCTTTGTCGCGACCGTCCCGCGGGTGGGTTAGTCCTCGTCGTTATCGAAGAGATTTCCCAGGAATCCGGAGTCCTTCGGCTTTTCCGGGATTGGGGAAATCTTGCTATTGCTAGCCCCATTGCCGCCAGTGGTGTCCTTCTCCGTCGAAGGGGTCTGGTCCTTCGGAGGTGTCGGCTCCTTCGAAGGAGTCTTCTGAGGAGTCTCGGACGGAGTTGTGGTTTGCGTACCCGACTGGGACTGCGCCTGCGATGAAGGCGGCTTCGGCTCAGCTGCTGCACCACCATCGCCTTCCGGAAGACTGTCGTTCGGCTTTTCCGAGTTATCTTCCGGTAGCAGTGGCACCGGCTTGCTGGGCGTCGGCGAAGATATGTCGTCCGAGGTGGGCTCTGTGGTCTCCGTGGTCGTCGGAGGTGTCGATGTCGTCGACGTCGGAGTTGTCGCACTTGAGCTTGTGGAAGTCGGGGGGATGTACGCCTGCGGTGGCAGGTACGGATCCTCAACGATCTCGGTGCTCGATGACGTGGTCGGACGAGATACTAGACTGTCGTTCGTCTCAGTCAGCGAGGAATCTGAATTCGGTTCAGTGGTCTGCTGCAGCTCGGCATCACTAGGAACTGGAGGCAGTGGAGCAGAGGTCTCCATTTCCGACTGAGAGCCGGCGTTTTCCGGATTTGCACCCTTGGCGGCATTGCTATCGGAGCAGCCTACGAGCGAAGCGCTCAGGGGAAGGGCTGCGAGCAGAAGAGCTCCAAAAGCCTTCTTCACCATGGTAGGTACTCCTTTCGTGTCATGCGTGAGGTCGCCCTGTAACGAAAAAGATAACAGTTGCATTACGAGGTCTGGGAACTAACTTAACATGCCCGTTATCGTCTCTCTAGGGTGAAAATTGTGTTGAAGGGATTAAATATGTCTCTCGAACTGTAAAAGTGACGAAAAGTCGGGTAGAACTTCGGTAAGGCCACATGCGGTTTTCCGGCTAGCGGTACGTGCAGGCGACAGCTTTTAGGTCGGCGGCCAGATTACCGTGGGCTCGTCGAAAAGCGCTCTTTGGAAAGCGCTCGTCGATAGACGAAAACTGGCTATTGGTTCGAAGCGCGAAAGGAGCGTGGCCACCTATCATGTCCATCTGGGATACTGAGATTTTTGGTAGCGATTCGGTCATTGAACTCTTCGATGAGGTTCAGGATCTCGACTCACAGGATCGTGTTGGTGCATTGATTGATGCTGGCCGCATTGGGGTGGATTCGGAAAATAGCGATGAGAAAGCATGCGCACTCGCGGCGGCTGTGATCATTGCAATTTGGAATGGTGCGCCATTTAGCGGCGGTGACATTGTGGAGGACTACAGCTTCATCCGGGAGGGAATCTCCGAGGCGCACGGCAGCGAGGAAGATGCGTTGGCTATCGCATCCGAGGTCTTCGATAGTCTTCTGGGGGAACTCAGTGAGTCTGACCAGGCGGCGCTGGAAAACTGCATCGAAGCGGTAGAGTAACTCTCGCGTCCCCAGTAGTAATTCTTTAAGAAGAATCTCACGTCAAAGAATCTAGAGAAAGCGTTACATGTCCTCGAAGAACATTGATTTCAAGGTTGCAGACCTCTCCCTGGCTGAGGCCGGTCGTCACCAGATTCGTCTGGCTGAGCACGAGATGCCAGGCCTAATGGCGCTGCGCGAAGAGTACGCAGAGCAGCAGCCACTGGCCGGCGCCCGTATTTCCGGCTCCATTCACATGACGGTTCAAACCGCAGTGCTCATCGAGACGTTGACGGCGCTGGGCGCACAGGTCCGCTGGGCCTCGTGCAACATCTTCTCCACCCAGGATGAGGCCGCTGCGGCAGTCGTCGTTGGGCGAAACGGCACTCCGGAGGACCCGCAGGGTGTTCCGGTTTTCGCTTGGAAGGGCGAGACACTGGAAGAGTATTGGTGGTGCCTCGACCGCATCTTCGACTGGGGCGATGAAGATGCCAACATGATTCTGGACGACGGCGGCGACGCCACCATGGCTGTCATTAAGGGCATGGAATTCGAGGATGCTGGCCTGGTGCCGCCTGCAGAAGAGTCGGATTCGGATGAGTTTATTGCCTTCAAGGACATGCTTCGCGCCAGCCTGGAGAAGGATGCCGGCCGTTGGCACCGAATTGCAGAGTCGGTCAAGGGTGTCACAGAGGAGACCACCACTGGTGTCCACCGTCTCTACCACTTCGCAGAGCAGGGAGTGCTGCCATTCCCGGCCATGAACGTCAACGATGCGGTCACCAAGTCCAAGTTCGATAACAAGTACGGCACCCGGCACAGCCTTCTGGACGGCATCAACCGCGGTACCGACATGCTGGTTGGCGGCAAGAACGTACTGGTCTGTGGCTACGGTGACGTGGGTAAGGGATGCGCAGAGGCACTGGCTGGCCAGGGCGCTCGCGTTCAGGTCACCGAGGCCGATCCGATTAACGCATTGCAGGCTTTGATGGACGGTTTCGACGTTGTCGCTACTGAGAGCGTCATCGCAGATGTCGACATTGTCATCACCGCCACAGGCAACAAGGACGTCATTACTTTCGAGCACATGCAGCAGATGAAGAACCACGCGCTGCTGGGCAACATCGGGCACTTCGACAACGAGATTGACATGCACAGCCTGCACCATCGCGATGATGTCCGTCGTGTGGAGATCAAGCCGCAGGTCACCGAGTATATCTTCCCGCATGCAGACGGCGAAGAGCGCTCTCTGATCGTGCTTTCCGAGGGGCGTTTGCTCAACCTGGGCAATGCCACCGGACACCCGTCCTTCGTAATGTCGACCTCCTTCGCCGACCAGACGATCGCTCAGGTTGAGCTCTACTGCAACGGCGAAAAGTACGACAACTCTGTCCACCGTCTGCCGAAGATCCTGGATGAGAAGGTCGCTCGCATTCACGTCGAGGCACTTGGCGGCGAGCTCACCCGGCTGTCCAAGGAACAGGCCGAATACATCGGCGTTGATGTCGAGGGTCCGTATAAGCCAGAGCACTACCGCTACTAGTTCTAGCCAAGGCTAGGTCGTAGCCATGTGTGCGAGGAGAAAAATTTGATTATCGCAGTCGAAGGAATCGACGGTGCTGGCAAGAACACGCTTGTCACAGCTGTTACCAATCAACTCCGAAGTCAAGGGCACTCCGTTTCATCGATGACCTTTCCGGCGTACCGGCAGACGATCTTCGCTGATTTCGCCAATCAAGCTTTGCACGGTCAGCTCGGCGACACTGCGGACTCCGCTTGGGCAATGGCACTCCTGTTCGCTCTGGACCGCAAAGAACGTCGTCAAGCGATTGTTGATGCAGCACGCGAGAACGATGTTCTGATCATCGACCGCTACGTCGGGTCCAACGCGGCCTACTCCCTGGCGCGCACGCAGGATCCGGCGATCGTCGAGTGGATTGAGAAGACCGAATTCGGAGATTTCCAGCTTCCGCTTCCCGACGTTCAGGTCTGTCTGGCCACGTCGGTGGGAGTGGCAGCCGACCGCGCACGCAATCGGGAAGCCTCTGATGTGCAGCGAACTAGGGATACCTACGAAAAAGACGCGGGTTTGCAGGAGCGCACGCTGGCAGCGTACCAGAAGTTCGCGGGGGGCTCGTGGCAGTCACCATGGTTGATGCTTACGGGGGATGATGGGGCGGACCGTCTTGTGGAATGGATTAGTGCACGCCTGCGCTAGCCACCTCAACCGGAAACTACAGAACTAGATAGCTTTACGTTTAGAATATGACGCATGAGCTCAAAAATCCTGGTTGTTGATGATGATCCGGCCATCGCCGAAATGCTCACGATGGTGATGGAGCGCGAGGGCTTCGACACAGTAGTAGTCGACGATGGCCTCGAAGCTGTCAAGGCAGCAGAGCGGGAGAATCCAGATTTGATTCTGCTGGATCTCATGTTGCCGGGCATGGGTGGTGTCGATGTTTGTCGCACTGTGCGAGAGACATCGGCGGTGCCGATCATCATGTTGACTGCGAAGACCGACACGGTCGATGTGGTCCTCGGCCTGGAATCCGGTGCGGATGACTATGTCACGAAGCCCTTTAAGCCGAAGGAGCTCGTGGCGCGTGTGCGCGCTCGGCTGCGTCGTCAAGAGGACAGCCCGAGTGAGACCCTCGAGGTCGGCGACCTGACTATCGACGTGCCCGGTCACGCCGTGTTCCGCGATGGCAAGGAGATTTCTCTGACCCCGTTGGAGTTTGACCTATTGCACACTCTTGCATCCCGTCCGAAGCAGGTCTTTTCCCGTGATGAGTTGTTGGAAAAGGTCTGGGGATATCAGCACACCTCGGATACTCGGCTCGTCAACGTTCACGTTCAGCGGCTGCGCTCGAAGATTGAACTGGATCCGGAAAACCCCCAGATTGTGCTGACCGTCCGCGGTGTCGGGTACAAGACGGGTGACTAATCAAGGCCAGTCAGCTTTAGTGGGAGCCGATTCTTGCGTCGATTAATAACGAAGCTTCGAGACTTCACCAATAGGGGAGTGACCTGGGCGGTTACGCTCTGGCGCACGTCTATCCAAGCGCGCATTCTGACCTCTGTGGTGGTACTGAGCGCGATGGTGATTGCGGTACTCGGTTTCGCGCTGGCAACTATTGTTACCCAGCGGCTTATCGACGCAAAGGTTACCGCTGCCGACGAGGAAATTGACCGTGCTCGCGCGGTGGTGGAGCAGGCGATTGAGAACTCTTCGTCCAACGAGCTGCAAGCTCTGCTCAACGTGGGGCGCGATGCCCTTGTGAACCGTGCAGCCGGTTCCGGTGCTGCGCCACTGACAAGCTATGAACCGCTGCTCGTGGCGCCGGTGCCACGAGGCACGGTGTTGGCTTCATCGCCGATTAAGGCCGATGTCCCAGAACGATTGCATGAAGTAGTCCGACAAGGGCAAATTGCGTATCAGGTACGCCAAGTCACTGATAATCGCGGAGATACGTACTCGGCGTTAATCATCGGTAGCCCTACTTCTACCTCGGTTGATGGGCTCGAGCTCTATCTGGTCACCTCTATGGCTGCAGAGGAATCGACTATTAAGTTGGTTCGTGGTCTGCTCGCCGGTGCGACTGTAGTCATCATGGCGCTTCTCGGCGGTATTACTTGGTTCTTCTCCAATCAGGTGACGACACCAGTGCGTTCCGCCGCCCAGATTGCCCAGCGCTTTGCCGACGGCCACTTGCGCGAACGCATGGTCGTGCAGGGTGAAGATGACATGGCGCGACTGGCCATGAGCTTTAACAAGATGGCCGAATCGCTGTCGACGCAGATTAGACAGCTGGAGGAATACGGCAGTCTGCAGCGACAGTTCACCTCCGATGTTTCGCATGAGTTGAGGACGCCTTTGACCACGGTGCGTATGGCCGCCGATCTTATTGCTGACGGCGCTGAGGACCTCGATCCGGCGACTCGCCGCGCAGCTGAGCTGATGAATGAGGAGCTTGAACGTTTTGAGATGCTTCTCAATGACCTGCTTGAGATCTCACGTCACGATGCCGGCGTCGCTGACCTGTCCGCAGAAAAGGTCGATGTCCGTCGCTGCGTGGATGCTGCCTATCAGCAGGTAACGGTCGTGGCTAAGGAGACCGGTACACCCATCCGCTTCCACCTGCCCGATGAACCGGTAATGGCAACAGTCGACTCGCGTCGTATCGAGCGCGTGCTACGCAATCTTATGGCCAACGCTGTTGACCACAGTGAGGGCAATCCGGTGGATGTTACCGTGCGGGCGAGCGACTCCGCCGTCTCGTTTACGGTTGTTGACCACGGTGTGGGGCTCAAGCCGGAGCAGCAAGAGCTGGTGTTTAACCGGTTCTGGCGTGCTGACCCCTCGCGTGTCCGACGCACCGGCGGTACCGGACTTGGCTTGGCGATCGCGCGTGAGGACACACAATTGCATGGTGGGGAACTGGAGGCATTTGGCGTGCCGACGGTCGGTAGCTGTTTCCGCCTGACTGTGCCACTGGAGCCCGATGCGAGCTTCGGTGAGCATCCGCTCGGTCTGGAAGTTCCTCCGCTGCCCGATCAGATTCCGCATCAGCAGGAAATTGGTGCACGGGAGTTGGAATCGGATTCGATTGCACCGCAAGTCAAGAGCCAGGATCAGGATAAGGGGCAGCGGACTAGCGATAGCGAATCCCGACAGGCACGAGAGGAGGATATCTAAATGACGGCGCAGCAACAGTCAAAGGCTCGTCGCGTCCTGCGTAAGACAGTGGCGCTTAGCTCAGTGATCATTTTGGGCACGGCCGCAGGATGTACCACCATTCCGAGAAACACCAGCCCACAGGTGCTGCGTCCGTTTGAGCCGCCCCAAGTTCGTATTGAAGTTCCTCAGCCACGACCGAATGTCAATGCAGACATTGTCCTGCGCGACTTTTTCGCCGCGGCCGCGCATCCGGTTGATGATTTTCAAGCTATGCGTGCCTTCATGACCCCGGAACTTGCGGCCAGTTGGAAGCCGCATGATAGCGCCCGCATTCTTGACGGTGTCAACCTCATCGCCCAGAGGGATGAAGGAGGATCGCGACAGTCCTTCGTTGCCCGAGGTCGCAGCGTTGGTCAATTCGGTACTGATGGTGCGTATGAGCCCCAGTCCGGTGACTATGAGGAAACCGTGGAGATGAAGCTTGGTTCGGATGGGCAGTGGCGCATTTCCTCGCTGCCCGACGGTGTTGTCATGGAGCGTCAGGCATTCCTGGAAAACAATGTGCCTCGCAATATCTATTTCCTCGATCCGGCGGGTAATCATTTGGTCACAGATCGTCGTTGGCTCTATCGTGGCGTCACCGATGGCGCGACCAATCTGTTGACGAAGCTGAAGAACGGCCCATCAGCACCACTGCGGCCGGGCGTCACCACCGTGCTCAAGCCCAATGCCTCAATTGCGGTGGAAGCAGGACCTGTGTCCAACGCGGACGGTCGCAGGGTCGAAATCACCGGATTGGGTGATGTTTCCGAGGAACTGCGTGTCATGCTCGCGGCGCAGATTATCTGGACTCTCGACTCGGCAGATTTCCGTGGTCCGTGGATCCTCATGGCCGACGGCGAACCACTAGTTGCCAGCCACGACGAGCCGTGGACGAAGGACACCGACACAATCCAGCTCTACGACCCGAATCATCTACCGGCTGATAACGCACCGTTACGGACGGTCGACCGCAGCGGTATCTACGAGATCGCTGACGGCCACGCCACACCTGTGGGACGCGGCTGGACCGCCAGCGGCAGCACCGCGGTGTTCTCCGCGGCAGT
Organism: Corynebacterium sp. HMSC064E07; assembly: GCF_001815745.1. Taxonomy (NCBI): domain Bacteria; kingdom Bacillati; phylum Actinomycetota; class Actinomycetes; order Mycobacteriales; family Corynebacteriaceae; genus Corynebacterium; species Corynebacterium sp. HMSC064E07. Next base: position 211,025 of record NZ_KV821828.1, read on the forward strand.
GGGCACCAACCCCAATGGCAGCGAGCTCATTGCCGCCGTGTTCCGCTCGGCCGTGGATGGTCGTGCTGGGTCGTATGACCTCGGGGAGTCCACATTGATGCTCGGCGGAATACAAGATCAGCCGGTTCCTGTGCTGACTGGCGAGAGTCTCACCCGTCCGACATGGTCTCCAGACGCCGAGGCGGTCTGGACAGTGAAGGACGGTACAACCGTCGTACGCCTGGTTCGGCAGTCGACGTCATCTCGGATTCAGCAGGAGGAGGTTGATACCTCTGAGCTCAATCACCTTCTTGACGGCGGCGCAGGCACGGGGCGCCCGAGCGCCGGTATTTCTGAATTCCGCGTCGATTCTTCAGGCACGCAGGTAGCGATGATTATCGCTGGTGAAGTCTATATCGCCACCATCGAAAGGCATGACGATAAACCGTGGAAGTTGACGCACCCGCGTGCTCTGCCGCTCCCTGAAAACGTTTCCCCGGTGTCGCTGACGTGGTCGCCGAATCAAACGGTCACGGTGGGCGGTTACAGCGGGGACACCCCGATGTGGAGCGCCTTCCCGGACGGTGCGACCAGCTCTGTTCTGCCGAAGCTCAACCTGACACCGCCAATTCCTGTGGTTACCGCGACCTCGTCGAAGCGTTACGCATTAGATGCCACCGGTGTTATGGAGCTGATCTCCAGCGAGGGGCAGCAGCAGTTCTGGCGCCAGGTTCCGGGTGCGCGTGGTCGAATGGCTCCGGTGTCTGTGGAATAAGCGCAAATCGGGGAGGGGATTAATGGCGCAGGGGAGGTCATCGCAGGAATTTCTGCGCGTGCTTTACGACGTTACCCGCGATGCAATCGGCCTCGTGATACCGGAAACCTGTCCGGTGTGCGGCTGCTCCGGGACGCTGTGTCGCGATTGCAAGGACGATCTTCAGCAACCTCCAGTGCGGTTTTCACCGCGGGCTGCGTTACGCGCAGCAGCGTGGACCTGCGGTCCGTACTCGGGTGCGAGGAGACATCTCATTTTGTCGGCCAAAGAACGGGGCAGTGGTGAAGCCAGACGAATCATGGGGGCCGTGTTCGCCGCTGCGGTACGAAGGCTAGCCTCTGATGGCCATATAATGCCCCCGGAAATTACCCCCGTCATTTTGATTCCCGCGCCGACAAGATCGTCATCCCGTCGACAACGGGGTGGGGACCCGGTAACAATTGCCTGCGACTTTGCTTGCAGTCAGCTCCCCTCCAGTTCGGTATTGCCCCTGGTGCGCATTGGCGGGCGCACGCGGGATTCCGCGGAGCTGGGGGCTTCTCAACGCAGACGAAATCTTTCTGGCCACATTGTGCCGCTGACGCAATTCAAGCGCGGAATTAGCGACAAGCTGCGACAACGCTGTGCGCAGGCGACAGTAATTCTGGTTGATGATGTGGCCACCACTGGTGCCACTGCAGCGGAAACCGAGTTGGTGGCAGCGTCATTGGGGATTCGCATCGACATGGTGTTGGTGCTCGCCCGGGCGTAGACGCAGGGGGTGTCGTCGGCAAGCGAAAAATAAACGAGGGGAACGTGGCATTGGTTACCCCCGGAACTGTATCCTGGGGGTGCAGAAAGACTCGTCACCGTAGACGCCGTGAGTAATCCCGCTCACGGAAGGGCGGTGGCCATACCGGGAGGTAGGTAGCAAGTGTCCACACCTGCTGACAACAACGAGGTACTCAGCCCGAACGCTCAGGTGACCATCACCGGGCGCAATGTTGAGGTTCCAGAGCACTTCGCAGATCGTGTTAAGGCGAAGCTGGCGAAGATTGAGCGCCTCGACCCGACTTTGACCTTCTTCCACGTGGAGCTCCAGCACGAGCCGAATCCGCGCCGTGCAGACCGCTCTGACCGTATTCAGATCACCGCTACTGGCAAGGGTCACCTGGCTCGTGCGGAAGCCAAGGAAGATAGCTTCTACGCTGCACTGGAGTCTGCTCTGGGCAAGATGGAGCGCTCCCTGCGTAAGGTGAAGGCTCGCCGCAAGATTAGCCGTTCTGGCCACCGTGCACCGATGTCCGTCGGCGAGGCAACTGCTTCGCTGGTTGCAGAGGCTGAGGCAGCGGCTCCGGAAAAGGCTGATCCGTACGAGGATCTGGTTGAGGACGTGACCCCGGGCCAGGTTGTGCGTACCAAGCAGCACTCCGCAACTCCGATGACGGTGGAAGATGCTCTGTCTGAGATGGAGCTCGTCGGTCACGACTTCTACCTCTTCGTTAACGAGGCAACCTCTCGTCCGTCCGTGGTCTACCGTCGTCACGCGTACGACTACGGTCTGATTGAGCTGGCAGACGAAGACGAGAAGTAAGTCTTCACCAAAAAGAGCACGCAATACCGCGCAGAGCTGTGTATTGGTAAGTAATTGCTCACATGAGCCCGTCTTCTCTTAGAAGGGAAGGCGGGTTCGTCGTATAATCAACCGTTGCACATTAAAGTTCGACGTGAATCGGCCGGAAAGGTCCCAATTTAGTGTTTTCGCTCAGCAAGTTGCTCCGCATTGGTGAAGGCCGCGCTGTCAAGAGGCTTGGCAATATTGCAGATCAGGTCATCGCCAAGGAAGACGAGTACGCAGCTCTTTCAGACGATGAACTCCGTGCCAAGACCGAGGAGTTTAAGAAGCAGCTGGCTGACGGTGCCGATGTAGACGATTTGCTTCTGGATGCTTTCGCCACGGCGCGCGAGGCATCCTGGCGCGTGCTGGGGCAGAAGCACTACCGCGTCCAGGTTATGGGCGGTGCGGCACTGCACTTCGGCAACGTTGCCGAGATGGGTACTGGTGAAGGTAAGACCCTGACCTGTGTGCTGCCCGCATACCTCAATGCGTTGGCAGGCAAGGGCGTTCATGTCGTTACGGTTAATGACTACCTGGCTAAGCGTGACGCGGAGTGGATGGGTCGAGTCCACCGCTTCCTGGGGCTTGAGACTTCCGTGATTCTCTCTGAGCTCAGCCCGGATCAGCGCCGCAAGGCCTATGCTGCCGACATCACCTACGGCACGAACAACGAGTTCGGCTTTGACTACCTGCGCGATAACATGGCGCATTCGCTCGACGATTTGGTGCAGCGTGGGCACCACTTCGCCATCGTCGATGAGGTTGACTCGATTCTGATTGACGAGGCCCGTACTCCGTTAATCATTTCCGGTCCGGCAGATGGCGATCCGCACTGGTACCTGGCGTTCTCCAAGATTGTGCCGCGTATGAAGCGCGATATTCACTACGAAGTCGATGAGCGAAAGCGCACCATCGGTATTCGTGAAGAGGGTGTTGAATTCGTTGAGGATCAGCTGGGCATTGCCAACCTGTATGCTCCGGAAAACTCTTCGCTGGTCAGTTACCTGAACAATGCCCTGAAGGCCAAGGAGCTGTTCACCCGCGACAAGGATTACATTATCCGTAATGGTGAGATTCTCATCGTTGATGAGTTCACCGGTCGCGTGCTGGCAGGCCGTCGCTATAACGAGGGCATGCACCAGGCAATTGAGGCCAAGGAAGGGGTGGAGATTAAAAACGAGAACCAGACGCTGGCAACCGTTACGCTCCAGAACTACTTCCGCCTCTACGACAAGCTGTCCGGTATGACCGGTACGGCTGAGACTGAAGCGGCTGAGCTGCACCAGATTTACAAGCTGAATGTCATGGCGATTCCGCCGAATCGCCCGAAGCAGCGTGAGGATCTGCCCGACCTGATTTACAAGACGCAGGAGGCAAAGTTCGCCGCTGTTGTCGAAGACATCCGCGAATGCCATGAAAAGGGGCAGCCAGTTCTCGTTGGTACGACGTCAGTCGAGAAATCCGAGTACCTTTCCAAGCTCCTGCAGCGCGAAGGTATTCCTCACTCTGTGCTGAACGCTAAGCACCACGAGAAGGAAGCTGAGATTGTCGCAGTGGCGGGTCGTCTCGGAGGCGTTACCGTGGCAACTAACATGGCCGGTCGTGGTACTGACATCGTGCTGGGCGGTAACCCGGACATTATCGCTGACCTGAATCTGCGCTCTCGTGGTCTGGACCCGGTGGAAACTCCGGAAGAGTACGAAGAGGCGTGGGACGCTGAGATTGAGCGTGTTCGTCAGCAGTCGAAGGAAGAAGCTGACAAGGTACGTGAGGCCGGTGGCCTCTACGTCCTGGGTACTGAGCGTCATGAGTCACGCCGCATTGACAACCAGTTGCGTGGTCGTACCGGTCGTCAGGGTGACCCGGGTGTTACCCGCTTCTACCTGTCCATGCGCGATGATCTCATGGTTCGCTTCAACGGTCAGCGCATGGAAGCGCTGATGAACACTCTGAATGTCCCGGATGACGTTCCTATCGACTCCAAGGTTGTCTCCAACTCCATTAAGAGCGTCCAGGCTCAGGTGGAAAGCCAGAACTTCGAAATCCGTAAGAATGTTCTGAAGTATGACGAGGTTATGAACCAGCAGCGTAAGGTCATCTACGCTGAGCGCCGTCGCATCCTCGAAGGTGAGGATTTGAAGACTCAGGTCCGTGACATGCAGGACGACGTCGTCGATGCGTATGTCAACGGTGCCACCGCTGACGGTTACGTGGAGGATTGGGACCTCGACGAGCTGTGGAATGCCCTTGAGCAGCTCTACAGCCCGACGTTTACGGCGCAAGAGCTTATTGATGGCTCTGACTTCGGTACCCCAGGTGACCTCTCGGCCGATGAGCTGTCCAAGGCTCTGCACACGGACATCTCGGCCAGCTACGACCAGCTTGAGGATGCGGTCTCCGCAATTGGCGGCGACGACCAGATGCGCAACATCGAGCGCTTCACCATCCTGAACGTCATGGACCAGAAGTGGCGCGAGCACCTCTACGAGATGGACTACCTCAAGGAGGGCATTGGCTTGCGCGCCATGGCCCAGGCTGACCCGCTGGTGGAGTACCAGCGTGAGGGCTACGACATGTTCACCGCGATGATGGACGGCATCAAGGAAGAATCGGTTCGTCAGCTGTTCCTAATCCGTAAGCAGGTTATGCCCGCAGTGGAAAACGCCGAGGGGCAGGAGAACCAGGCTCCAGCTCTGCCAACGGAAGCTGCTGAGCAGAATCAGCAGATGACTTACTCCGGCCCCAGCGAGGACGGCAGTGCAGAGCAGCAGCGCGTGGATCAAGAGTCTGAGGGCAACCGAGCGCAGCGTCGGAAGGCGGCTCGCAAGCGCCGTCGCTAAGCACTAAAGCACCCGAAACGCGGTCATGGTCCATGGCCGCGTTTTTGCTGTTCCGCGGCGGAAAGTGCCCGTGAACGCGCGAACGCGCGGACCGACACGGCAACTACCCAGGAACTCGACCTTCTTGCCGTCCGCGGAAGCGCTGGCGTGAAAGGATTGCAACGCGACACCCTTGAGGCTGGTGTTTTTCGACAGCGTGAGTATCGCAGCGTGAATAATCGGGTCGATATTGATGCGACGTAGATCGTTGACTCGCCTGCGACCCGCGATGATGTCGAAGACGCGGCGAGTAATCGTGCCAAGCTCCTGTCTCAGATTCTGTTCACAGTGCTGGACGACGTGCGGTGTTTGCGGCGTCTTTTTTGCAGCAGGAGCGGCCGCGACGGGCGGTAATGCCGTCATGACAGCGGCTCCGGTGGCAGCCGAGCATCCGCTGTAGGTCGGTGCCACTTTTGCGGTTTGAGAGGCGGCGGCATTAGCTGACTGGCCGAGTTGAATTGTGTGGAGAAGCGAAAAGCCCGTTGCCGGTTCAATGGATTCCCTGCCACTGGAGCGGTGCTCAGCGGCGTGCGACAGCGCGTAAGGCATCGGTGTCTGAGATTTTGGTACGTGAGACGTTGGTGCCATGGATTAATCCCCCTAAAAACTCTCCATTGGCAAGTTCCCCCTTGCTGAAGACCATTGTCCTACAAGTGCTTTAAGTGTGCAGCTTGTGAAGGGGAATTCACGGCCGGCGTGGGGGGATTGTGGAGAAGGCGCAGTCGCGAAATGGGCTGAGTGTTTCGCTGTTAATGGTCCTATCGGTTTCCGTCAAGGCCGTTCTGGTCGTCTACAAATGGGCGTAACGAACAGCCAATTAACACGCTGAACTGGAAAAAAGGCAAACGTGCAGGTCATGCGATAAACTACAGGCCATGCGCGGAATGATTATCGATTACTGTGGTGTCCTTGACGGCACGGATGAAGACCAGGCACGTTGGCGTAATTTGCTGGTAGAGGCGCGTGCAAATGGTGTTGGCCTGGCAGTCCTGTCGAATGACCCAGGTGGCCCATCGGCGGATCCGATTCGCAAGCTCGAAGATGAGGGCCTGGTAGACGCAGTTGTGCTCTCTGGTGAAATTGGCCATGAGAAGCCTTCGGCAGAGGCTTTTAATGCAGCCGCTGCGGCTATTGAACTGCCGGCACGGGACTGCGTGCTGGTAGATGATTCGATTGAGAACATCCATGCGGCCGTCTCTAACGGCATGGTGGGAGTCTTCTATCAGCAGTTCGACCGCGCAGTGGTCGAGATTGCCGGTCTACTGGGTCTCGAGGGCGAGTTCTAATGCGCGTCTATATCCCAGCGACTTTCTCCATGCTTGAGGCGCTGAAGGAGGATGAGCTCTTCCACGCCCGCGGTGGTTGGGGCTTTGCTGTCACTGAATCGCTGCGCGATTTCTTTACTGAGGGCGATGATGAGGAACTGGCAGACGTAGCCTTTGATGAGGCTGCGCGTGCGTCGCTCCGTCTGCTCGATGCCGCAGAAGAGAAGTTCCCGCACCGTCGAGTGGTCATTTCCGTTGATGTGGAGGCGGAGCCGCAGTCGGATATGGGAGATGCCGTGGTTAAGGTCGGCGGCCCAATTTCGCTTGCCGACGTTGCAGCGCTCCACATTGATGTGAAAGAGGCGGAAAACAAGGTTGAGGCTGCGATTGATGCCGTCGATAAGGCGGATCTCGGTGACGAGGATGCGGAGCTCACTGTCGGCGACGCGCTGGAGATCCCGCTGGCGTGGTATGACGTAGCTGAGCTCGGCATGGTGGTCGACTTCCTGTAGTAGCGCGTGCTCGGCGTTAAAGAAGGGGACTGGGTTTAGGAACCCAGCCCCTTTTTTGTATGGCACAAGTGTTTTCAGCGGGGGTATAAAAGGCGGGATTGTTTTGTGTGGATAAGCTCCATGTCAAAGGGGGTGTTTCGCACGGGAGTGGGGGTAATGACAATTTCGCTATTTGTGTCAAAACCATTTGTTTCTCTTGACCAATAACTTACCGCTCCGTAGTCTACGTCTAAGTAACCTACGGACACGTAATAATGAATCGGGTGGGGCATGCCTGCTGATGAACAGTGTTATTGCGTGTTCGCCCGTGATAGTCAGGAGGGCCAAAAATGGGACTTAAGACCAAAGTTTCCCGGGTATTCAAGCATTTATCCACGCCACTTTTGCCCGATGACTACACGCATTTGCTAAATCCGCTGTGGTCAAGTCGCGAGCTGCGCGGTCAGATTGAGGCCATTAATCCCACATCTCCTACTTCAGCAGAGTTGATAATCCGTCCGGGTTGGGGGATGCCAACAGACTTCAAGCCAGGCCAGTTCATCGGAGTCGGCGTAGAGGTCAAGGGGAAATACCTGTGGCGCTCCTACTCGCTGACAAATGCGCCGCGGCCTCATGACGGGCTGCTGACTATCAACATCCGTGCGCTCAACGACGGCTACGTGTCCCAACACCTCGTCGCCAATGTAAAGCCGGGTACTGTCGTCCGCCTCGCTGCCCCGGCTGGAGACTTCTATCTTCCGGAGCCGCTCCCAGCCCGCATTGCGTTTGTTACCGCAGGCTCCGGCGTCACTCCGGTGATTTCGATGCTGCGTGATCTTTCAGCTCGCAATGCCTCGGTGGAAGTCGAGCATATTCACTCCTACCGCGGCGAGAAAGAAGCTGTGTTTGTCAACGAACTTCGCGAGCTGGAACAGCACAGCGCCACTAGCGCGTTGAAGTATCGCCTGCATGCCCGGAATACGGAGACGCAGCCGCGGATTGACGCTGCGGCGGTTACCAGCATCATTGCTGACTTTGGAGCGCTGGCATCGTCGGCAAGCGCCTATGCCTGTGGTCCGGTTGAACTGCTGAAAAACCTTGAGCCGGAGTTTCCCGGGCTGCGGACGGAACGTTTCACCGTTGACCGCTCGGCGGCGGGGGAGGTCGGCGGCACGGTGAGTTTCGGCAGCCGAGGCGATATCGACGTAGACGGTGCAACCACCATCCTGGAGGCGGCCGAGAGCGTCGGGGTCGACCTGCCGTACGGCTGTCGGATGGGAATTTGTGCGACGTGCGTGCAGCAACTCTCCGACGGCACAGCGCGGGACATCCGCACCGGTGCGACGTTTGTGGCGGGCGAGCGGGTCCGAACGTGCGTCTGTGCGCCGGCGGGGCACGCGCGTATCGAACTGTAAGTTCGCCCCACATCTATCTCAACCTACATTAACCAGGAGAAACTACCTAAAGGAGTTGGGACCCTTCCCATGGCAATTTCCGATATCGCATCGTATGCGCACTTGAGCGAAGAAGACGTCGCAGAGATTGGGCGTCGGTTTGCGGAAATCGAAAAGCAACACCGCGATTCGCTGGGGCAGAAGGATGCTCGCTACATCCGCACGCTCATCCGCATTCAGCGCACCCTTGAGGTGACTGGTCGAGGTCTGCTGATGGTGCCGACCGCAGGCATGGCCCTAAACAAACTAGGGATGCTGCCGAAGTCGTGGAAGAACACCGCGCACTGGGGTTTCAAATGGGCGGGTGCCTCAGCGCTGGGGCTGGCAAAGATTTTGGAAAACCTCGAAATCGGCCACAACACTATGCACGGTCAGTGGGACTGGATGAATGACCCCGAGATTCACTCGGCCACCTGGGAGTGGGACAATTCCTGCCCATCCAGCGGGTGGAAGCACTCCCACAACTTTGTCCACCACAAGTACACCAATGTGCTCGGTATGGACAACGATGTGGGATACGGCATTCTCCGGGTGACTCGTGACCGCCGTTGGAAGCCTTCGACGCTGCTGCAGCCGGTGACAAACGTGGTGTTGGCCAGCCTTTTCCAATGGGCAGTGGCCTTCTACGACGTCGAGCTCGGGCGCGTGTTCGCAGGCAAGAAATCCTGGGATGAGGCTCGGCCGCAGCTCATGGAGGTGCTCAACAAGTCGGGGCGCCAGGTGCTCAAGGACTACGTTCTCTTCCCGGCGATGGCGGGTCCGCGTTACCGTGAGGTGGCCTTTGCGAACATGATGGCCAACCTCGCCCGTAATCTTTGGGCCTACGCGGTCATCTTCTGCGGACACTTCCCGGATGATGCCGAGACTTTCACCAAGGAGCAGTACAACACCGAGGACAAGAGCGAGTGGTATTTGCGCCAAATGCTGGGCTCGGCGAACTTCCACGGTGGGCTGGCGCTGTCGGTGCTCTCGGGAAATCTGAATTACCAGATTGAGCACCACCTCTTCCCGGACATGCCATCCAACAGGCTTGCGCAGATTTCGAAGCAGGTTCAGCAGATCTGCCGGGAATACGACCTGCCATACAACACGGGGTCGTTCCCGAAACAGTTCTTCCAGGTCCAGCGCACGCTGCTGAAGTTGTCGCTGCCGGATCGCTTCTTAGTCGCTGACCCGGACAACGCCCCAGAGGTACGTTCGGAGGCGGCGTTCAAGAAGTATCCGCAGGTTGAAGCGGAGCTCCAGTCCAGTTCCCCGCAACGCAAGGGCTTAGCGACGGGCCTGCGAATGCTCCGCCGTCTTCGCCCAGGCGTCCGGGAAATTGTCCGGGCCTACACAGGTCGCTCGACGCACACTGTTGCGCGCGGTTAGCCCTCGGCTCGCTTGCGGACCGCAGCCGCGACTGCCGGTTCGCGGTTCCATGGCATTGATTGCTTGTGGGGGAGCCGTAGCCAGGCGCGAATCATGGTCACGGTCAGCGTCGCAGTTGCACCAGCGAGGAAGAGCGCTAAGTAAGCCGAGGAATTCTGGCCGGTGAACTCCACGGTCACGATTAATGCGAAAAGCGGAGCTGCCATGGATGCCGACAGGAAGGCCGCCGCGCCGAGAATCGCAAAGTCGCTCAGCGGAACTGAGGGCATCAATGGCTGTACGAAGCAGCCGACGATGAAACCGCTGAGCGCGCCAAGGGCAAAGCCGGGAGTCAAGAGACCACCGACGGCACCAGAACGGAAAGTAACGAGAACCGCGATAGCTTTCGCAATCAGCAGGATGACTGCAAAACCCAGCAGCGGGCGGTCCATGAGAACTGTGGTCGCAGCGATACGGCCATTGCCCAATACTTCTGGAACCCACAGTGAAATCACACCAACCAGTGTGAATGCGAGGGGGATGGCCCAGGCAGAGTGCCAGCCAGTCGGTGCTGTGTCCGACATTCGAGAGCTGAGAATGCGAAATGCGTAGCCAATGGCACCGCAGATAACACCGATGAGCAGTGCTGCCCCGAGGTTGCCCCAGCCGTCTGAGAGATTAATTGGGCTGTAGAGCGGGCTACTGCCGACCACGATGCCCGACGTCACCGTGGCGATGGCTGAACACGCCAGCACCACCATCACCGCGGTAATGCTCAGTGAGCCCAGCAGAATCTCCAACGAGAAAACCGCTCCAGCCAACGGGATGTGATAAATCGCCCCCAGGCCGGCACCGGCTGCTGCTGCGACCAGAATACGGCGGTGTAGCGGATCGATGCGCAGTCGATGCGACATCTGTGAAGCCACCATCGCACCGAGCTCACGCGGGGCATTCTCGCGTCCCATGGATGCACCTGCAGCGACGGTCGCCATCTGCAAAAACACATTGACAAGAGTTGACCACACCGGCATGAGTCGACCGTTCATGCCTGCCTCAACGCTCTCAATGGGCGTGGCCTTTGTGCGCAGCGCTGCCCACACCGGTCCTGCAATCAGTCCCGCCAACACAATTCCGACAAAGCGCTGGAGGCCAGTGGTGCCATCGGTCACGACGGCTACGTCGCCCTCATGTTGTCCGTAAACTGCGTACTCGATGCCGTGCATTATTAGTGCGAGGCCGGCTGCGCCGAGTCCTGTCGCAAGACCCACGATAAGCGTGTAGATACACAGCCGAATCCAACTGCCGGGAGCAGGGTAGAGTCCGGAGCCCGCTTTGTCCGACTCAGCACCAGCCGAAGCTTCAGTGGGCGTCTCCACAGAATCGGTGTGGCTAGTCTCTTTCAATGTCCAGCTCCCAATCCTCGTTGTCGCTGATTGCACTCAACAGGCGACGCACAGCCATCGCTCGGCGGTGCTGAACTCCCTCCAGCTTGTCGAGGGCACACTCTGGATCCGCGGGCGGTCCCAAATGGGTGCAACCACGTGGGCATTCATCTGTCGCTGCCTGGATATCTGGAAACGCCGCCAGCAGCGTCTCCGGTGTCACATGGGCTAGACCAAAGGAACGAATGCCCGGGGTGTCAATGATCCACGACGTCGCGCTGTCTTCGCTTTCCGACGGCAGCATCAGCGCCACCGACTGTGTGGAGGTATGGCGGCCCTTACCCACACCGCTGACTTCGCCGGTCTCACGGTTGGCTTCAGGAACAATCCGGTTGACAAGGGTTGATTTCCCCACACCGGAATGCCCAACCAAAGCTGTCACTCGTCCGGGGACATCGATGAGCTCTGACAAGGGAGCCAAGTCATCATTAATACCGCAGACAACGACATCCACTCCGAGTGCCGAGAACTCCCCGGCAAATTCCTTTGGGTCGGCCAGATCGGATTTAGTCAGACAGAGCACGGGGCGGACACCGCCGGCGTAGGCCGCGACCAGCGCGCGTTCGACAAAACCGGTGCGAGGTTCAGGATCGGCGACTGCGCACACAATGAGCAGCAGGCTGGCATTGGCCACGACGATGCGCTCATACGGGTCATTGTCATCGGCGGTGCGACGCAAAACCGTGCTGCGTTCTGCCAGCTTGACGATGCGGGCCAGTGTGCCCTCACGGCCGCTGACATCGCCTACGACACCGACACGGTCACCGACAACGATATTGGTGCGACCGAGCTCGCGGGCACGCATGCATGTCACTGCAACATCAGGGTTGTTATCGAGGACTACACCCCAACGACCACGATCCTTGGTCACCACCATGCCCCAGTGGGCATCGGCGTGGCGGGGGCGATCCTTCGTCCGTGGCCGCGACCCTTTACCGGGGCGGATGCGTACATCGGACTCGTCCCATTGCCGTCCACGCCTGCGTGCCGCCACTGTTATTTCCCTGCCTCGGTTCCGTTGTCCACACCATCAAGTCGAGCTTCGACTGACTTTTCCAACGAACTAGGGCTGGGGGAGGCCAGTCCGAGCATCTCCAGCCAGCGCAGATCGAATCCAGGCATGGTCTTAGCAGTGGTACCGATATTTTCGACTTCCACGCCCTCCGTGCGCAGGCCAACAATGGCACCAGCGGTGGCCATTCGATGGTCGGCGTAGCTGTGCCAGAGACCACCGTGGAGCGGAACGGGGTCGATCGCAATGCCGTCGTCAAGCTCGGTCGCGCGACCGCCGAGACGGTTGATTTCCGTGGTGAGCGCGGCAAGACGGTTGGTCTCGTGACCGCGCAGGTGTGCGATACCCGTCAGCTCGGTGCGGGTAGTGGCCAAGGCGGCGATGGCCGCGACGGTGGGGGTCAGCTCGCCAATCTCGGACATGTCCAGCGTGATTCCGCGCAGCTCGGACGGCTTTGGGCCCACGACGGTGAGGCTGGTGCGGCCACCTTCGTGACGGTTGAACGTCACGGTAGCGCCCATAGCGGTGAGGATCTCGCGGATGCGGTCGCCCGGCTGCGTGGTGTGCTCTGGCCAGTCGGGCACGGTGACGCTGCCACCAGTGACAGCCGCAGCGGCCAGGAAAGCGGCGGCGTTAGACAGGTCGGGTTCGACCTGCCAAGTACGACCCATCATTTCGGTCGGGTGAATGGTGAACGTTGTGCGTGGTCCCTCAGGTGTGTCGGCCGTGGTCTCCTCGACCTGCACACCGGCCTCGCGAAGCATGTCCAGGGTCATGTCAATGTGCGGGCGGGAAGGAATCTCACCGGTCGGGCGAAGTACCAGGCCACGGCCGTAGCGCGGTGCTGACAGCAACAGACCAGAGACGAACTGGCTCGAAGCCGAAGCGTCAATTTCCACTTCGCCGCCGATGTCCGGCAGATCCTGCTCCTGGACCGAGTCACCGAGGCGGTTGCCCTGATTCGGACCCTGCGGATTGACCGTGAAGGGAAGCCCATTGCCCGCGATGTTCACACCGAGGCTGCGCAGGGCATCCAGCACGGCCGACATCGGGCGAGCCTTGGCTTCTACGTCGCCTTCGAAGAACACCGACCCCTGCGCAAGAGCTGCGATAGGTGGCACGAAGCGCATAACCGTACCTGCGAGACCACATTCCACGACACCACCGCGAAGCATGCGTGGAGTGACGCGGAGCGTGTGGTTCGGGGCACCCGAATATGTCGAGTCGGCACTGATGTCAGTTCCCAGGGCCTGCAGTGCGCGAATCATAAGATCGGTATCGCGAGAGCGCAGAGCACCATGGATAACCGATGGTGTCGAAGATATCGCCGCGATGACAAGGGCACGGTTCGTAATCGACTTCGAGCCGGCAATCTGCACCGTGGCGCTAAAAGGCTGTCGACCGGCCTCGGCACCGTCGACACTTACAGTAGGGGCGGACCAATTCTGATTTTGGGAACACACACAACCAATTATGGAACACTTTCACTCCATACCTCGACTAGAGGGGGAGTCAACGGCACAATCAGTTGGTATGTGTGGTCGTTTCGTCAATTTCACAGTCGCCGAAGAACTGCTCAGCACCACGGCTGAGATTCCCGGTTTGGCGCCCGTGCGTGCCGACGGCCCGTTGCCCACCTCCCGCTACAACATCGGACCGACCATGCCAATAGTTGCTCTTGCCCGCGAGCACCCCGGCCGCACAGGAACCATTGCTGCCACCGTGCGCTGGGGTTTAATTCCGCAGTGGGCCCGCGAAGTGCCAACAACACCTTTCTTCAATGCTCGTGCGGAAACCTGGCAGTCCAAACCGACTTTCCGGGACAGCCTGCCCTGCGCAATCCCCATGAACGGTTGGTACGAGTGGAAGAATCGCCAGCCCTACTTCGTCAGCTTCAGCGATGACGCACCGCTTTTCACCGTCGCGGGGCTGTGGGCGCGCTGGGGCGATATCGTCTCCGCCACAATTCTCACCACCGACGCCGTGGGACAGCTCGCGGATCTGCATCATCGTATGCCGCGCGTGCTTGCCGACGACGAAGTCAGTGACTGGTTGGATCTCTCGGCCTGGGCAGCAGACGGAAATGTTGGCATGACCAGCGCAGAAGTGGTGGACAAGCTGACCATCCGACCGGTCAACCGCGCCATCGGCAATGTTGCGAATGAAGGGCCGCACCTGCTGAATGGGCCCGATGGAGCAGCACCCGGCCACAACGAGGAGCTGTTTTAAGGCCGTATCAGCGGGGAGGTTGCAGGAGTAGCCGCAGGGTTAGCGGGCGATGTCGGCGACCGTGGCGTCGCAAAGCGAAACCAGATCAGCGGGTGACAGTTCGATGTCCCACCCGCGGCGACCACCGGAGACAAACACAGTGTCGGCGAGAGTGGCTGTCTCATCAATGACTGTGGGGAGCTTGCGGCGACCGCCAAGCGGGGAGATGCCGCCGGGAACGTAGCCGGTGGCAAGTGACGCGTCATGGGGGTCGGCCATCGTTGCCTTGGAAGCCCCGACAGCCGCGGCGGCGGCCTTGAGGTTGAGCATTCCGGTGGCGGGGACGACGGCGATGGCCAGCCCAGTGCGTTTGCCGGATAGCTCGATAATGAGAGTTTTGAAGATGCGTTCGGGCTCGACTCCGAGATGCTCTAGTAGCCAAGAGGCGGCCTCTTCGCCGAAGTTGTCGCTGCCGTGGGGGAATTGGTGAACGTGGAAGTCGATTCCGGCGTTCTGACAGACGGCGATTGCCGGGGTGGCGGCAGCGGATTTCTTGGCGGACTTCTTCGACATAATTTCCCATCGTTGCACACCAGTGCAGCTACGCGACGAAATGCCTGGTGACGGGGGTCTGGCCGACTCGTGGGTGCGGATGTTTTAGGATAGGTAGCATGTCAGGTGATCAGACAGGAACATCGGCCATCCGGACTGATGAGTCGGATGAGGAGCTTGCGCAGCGCTTTGAGCGTGATGCCATGCCGCTTTTGGATCAGCTCTATGGAGCGGCGCTGCGGATGACACGCAACCCCGCCGATGCCGAAGACCTGGTGCAGGAGACCTATATCAAGGCCTTTCAGGGCTTCCGCTCCTACAAGCCGGGCACGAACCTGAAAGCGTGGCTCTACCGCATTCTGACGAATGCGTACATCAACAACTACCGCAAGGCGCAGCGACGTCCTGCCGAGTACGCCACCGATGACATCACGGATTCACAGATCGCGGAAACCGCGTCGCACACTTCGATAGGGCTGCGCTCTGCTGAGGTTGAAGCGCTGGAAAAGCTTCCTGACGAGGAAATTCGTGACGCTTTGATGAGTCTCAAAGAGGATTACCGGATGGTGGTCTACTACGCCGATGTCGAGGGATTGCCCTACAAGGAAATCGCCGAAATCATGGGCACGCCCATCGGAACTGTGATGAGTCGGCTCCACCGTGGAAGAAAACAGCTCCGAGACGCGTTGCACAACGTGGCCGCGGAACGTGGATTCTTGAAAGAAGAGAAGGGAGATTCTCCGCGATGAGCCGAGAGTCGAGCCAAGATATGGAGCAGACGCCAGAGCGCGGGCACGCCTGTGAAGATGCTTTCTGTCAGGATGTCCACTCGCGCCTACACGCATTTTTGGATGGCGAGTGTGATTCGGAGGAGCGCCGCTTTCTCGAGGAACACATTCACAAATGCCCTCAGTGCTTAGAAGATTTCGGTTCCGAGCAAGCTATCCGACGGCTGCTGCGCCGGTGCTGCCAGCAACCTGCCCCTGAGGACCTCCGCCAGCGCATTACCACCCGTATTCGCGTGTCCTATACGCGGGTGGAGTACCGCAGGTAGTTGCTGGCGGCTGGGTTAGGTGCGTCATCTTTTGGCGCGTATTCCTTTGATGCTTAATGCGATGTTGCGTAATACGGTAATGCGTAATGCGTAATGGGGGTTAAGTAGCAAAAAGTGTGTCTGACTTTCAGCATTACTGCTGATTAGGCTGGGTAAATCGGGCGGATATAAGCATCAAGACCTTATATCCGCCCGATTAGTGTTCAATCCACCGGAATGGCACCCGCATGTGCTAATCGGGGGTTGGTGTGCTTTCCGGGTGAGTAAAAACAGACCACGATGCCCGATATGCGCTGGGCAAATGAAGAAAAACGGAACCACTTCTAAAGGCACAACCAGGTGGCGATGCAAGGACCCGAACTGCGGCAGTTCCACGACACGAACCCGCACCGACCGCACGCAGACCCGCGACTTTAAAGCCTTCGTCTCTTATGCCACCTCCACAGCAACGTTGTCTGAACTCGCCCAGCAACAAGGGGTAAGCCGTTGGACACTTGACCGCCGATTCAAACCGTTCTGGCTCATCGACATCCCCAACGACGGTGACCCACAGCGCATCTACGACCAGATCTTCATCGACGGTACCTACACCGCCGCCGGATGCTTGCTCGTCGCAGCCAGCCACGACCACGTCATCGCATGGCACTGGACCAAACACGAAACCGCCCACGCCTACACGCAGCTACTCCGCAAAATCGCTGAGCCGCTCTGCGTCGTCCTCGACGGCGGACAAGGCGCACTTACTGCGATTAAAGCCTGCTGGCCGAACGCGATAATCCAACGATGCCTCGTCCATGCGCAACGCGTCATCCGCCGCTACACCACATCACGACCACGCACCGACGCCGGCAAAGCCATCTACGCCCTGGCGTTGAAACTGACCCGTATCA